>MNYW01000119.1:0-8809 GCA_001873295.1 Nitrospirae bacterium CG2_30_70_394
TCCCCCCTCGACCTGACCGCCGACCTCCGCCAGGTGGTCGCCCTCGCCACCTCCGAGGCGGCGGTGGATCGCCTGCTGACGGAGGCCCTCGATGCCTTCTTGCCGGTGGTCCCCTACGACCTCGCTGCGGTGCTCCTGTTGGAGGGGGAGGAGCTGTGGGTGCGCGCCGCCCGCGGGCGGCTCGCGGGCGCGGCGGTGCGCCGCCATCGGATTACCCTCGCCGCCTTCCCGACGGTGCGCGCGGCCCTGCGCAGCCACCGCGCCCGGATCTACACCGAGCACGACCACGCGGCCGGGGACGGCGATCCGTACGACGGCGTCCTCGACCTCCCCCACGGCCACTCGTGCATGGTCGTCCCGCTGGTGGCCGACGACCTCCCGCTCGGGGTCCTCACCTTCGACCGCACCGTCTGCGCGCCCTACCCGGAGGCCACCTTGGCCCTCGCCCAGGCGTACGGCGCGCTGCTCGCCAACGCCATGCGCTACGAGCGCCAGTCCGCCCTCCTCCTGCGCCTGCGCGCCCAGTGGGAGGAGCACAACCGCCTGCTCGCCGACCGGATCGGTGGCGCCAGCGAGGCGTGCGCCCTCATGGAGGCAAGCCGCAGCCCGGCCATGGCCCAGGCGGTGGCGCTGGCCAAGCGCGTCGCCCCCACCACCACCCCGGTGGTGATCACCGGCGAGACCGGCACCGGCAAGGAGGTCCTCGCCCACGCCATCCACGGTTGGAGCGGTCGCGCCGCGCGGCCGATGGTGAGCGTCAACTGCGCCGCCCTGCCGGCGGGGCTGATCGAGAGCGAGCTATTCGGCCACCTGCGCGGCGCCTTCAGCGGCGCCACCCGCGAGCGCATCGGCCGCTTCCAGACGGCCAACGGCGGGACCCTATTTCTCGACGAGGTGGGGGAGATCCCCTTGGAGCTCCAGGCGAAGTTCCTGCGCGCCGTGCAGGATGGCACCTTCGAGCCGGTGGGCTGCGACCGCACGGTGCGGGTCGACGTGCGCATCCTCGCCGCCACCCACGTCGACCTCAAGCAGGCGGTCGCCGAGGGACGTTTCCGCGAGGACCTCTACTACCGCCTGCACGTCTTCCCCATCGAGGTCCCGCCCCTGCGGGCGCGCCGCGAGGATCTCGGGCGAATCGCCGCCGACTTCCTCGCCAACCTGGCGCGTCGCACCGGCCGCGGGCCGTGGTCGTTGAGCGAGGCGGCCCTGGCCGCCCTCGGCCGCCACGACTGGCCCGGCAACGTCCGCGAGCTGGTGAACCACCTGGAGCGGGCCACCATCCTCGCCGGCCCCGGGGAGCGGGCGATCGACGAAGCGCCGCCGGCCGCGCCGGTGGCGAGGGAGGGGTTCGCCACACTGGCGGCGCGCGAGCGCGACTACATCGACCGGGTCCTGCGCGCTACCGGCGGCAAGATCTACGGCCCGGGCGGGGCGGCCGAGCTCCTCGGCATCCACGGCTCCACCCTCGCCAGCCGGATGCGCAAGCTCGGCCTCGGCGGGGCGCGGGACTACCGGTGAGCGGTGGCGTTGCGGCGCTCATCCCCGCGAGGGTACGCAACCTCGGGAGGTCCGGCGGTCGCGGAGCGCGGCGGGCGGGGGTGCGCGCGGGGCAACCCGCCCGTCCCCCGCCGTCGCCGCCCCCCCCCAGGGCGGGGGACGCCGGCGGCCGCGGCGCGGGTGGCTCAGGAGCCCTTGTTCGGCTCGCCCTTCTTGGCGCCGTTCGCCGCGCCGCAGGCGCACGCGGCGCCGCAGCACGCGGGCGTCGCCACCTTCTCCTTCGGATCGGCCGGCTTCCCCTTGGCGCCATTGCTGCCGTGGGCGCCGTGGGAGCCGTGGTAGCCATCCGCGTACCAACCCGTGCCCTTGAGGGCGAAGCCGTTGCGCGACATGAGACGGCGCACCCCGGCGTGGCAGCCGTCCGCCTGACAGCGGCTCAGCGGCGGGTCATTGATCCCCTGGTTGGCCTCAAACTCGTGGCCCTTGTTGCAGACGTACTCGTAGATCGGCATGCGGACCTCCAGAAAGACAACAGCCGAGAGTCGATCCCGGTGACCCTCTAGTCAAGGCAACACGTCGCGAAATAAGGGAAAGGGCGGCGCAGTTGTCCACCTCCTCCTTGACCGTCGCAGGTGGCCGATGGCACGCTCCGGCCCGCGCCGGAGTGGTGAAATTGGTAGACGCACGGGACTCAAAATCCCGCGGGGGCAACCCCATGTGGGTTCGATTCCCACCTCCGGCACCAGCCTGTGCAGGACCGCGGGTCCACCCCTAAGGGGTCGCGGGCGGACCCTTCCGGCGCCTCGTTGGGGTCGTCACCGTCGCCGGTGAGCGCGGCCACGAAGCGGTCGGCCGCCGCCTCCTCGGCGGGATCGCCGCGGTCGAGGGTAGCCTCCAGGGCGTGGCCGGCACGACGGAGAGGGTGGGGCGTCGCGGTGGGGAGACCATTGCGGGCGGCCGCGAGGCGTGCACCGATCTCTTGCCCCTTGCCCTCCGTGTCGGAGCGCGCCAGGAGACGACCGACAAGCTGGCGCAGGTGGCGGCGACCCCCACCCTCCACCGCGGCGTCGCCGGCGAGCTGGTCCCCCTCCCGCAAGCGCTGGAGCGGTGGTGCGTCGCCGGCGGCGACCCGCGCCACCCCCTGCACCGCCAGGCCGGCGAATGGGTCCGCACCCTCGGCAACCGCGGCCACGGTCTGCAACACGAGCAGGGCCAGTGCCTTGACCTGGGGAAAGAAGGCGCGCACCGCCCCCTTCACCAGCGCCGCCCCGTCGTCGAGGGCGGTGGCGGAGAGGCCGATTTCCTTATTCGAGGCCATCGGAGAGGCGGTCGGTGGCGCGGAAGAAGGCGCGCTCATTCGGCTGGCTCCCGTCGAGGGCGTTGAAGGCGGCGGGGAAGTCTTCAAGGAGCTTCGGGTCGAGGGAGGAGAGACGCGCCTTTTGGCCCGCAAGGGCGGCGGCAAACGCAACATTCAGGTCGAGGTCGACCGGGTAGGCCGTGGCGGCGGTCCACTGCGCATGGGTCGCGGTGGGGGCGCCGGCCGTCTGAGACTCGACCACCGCCGCTGGACCCCCCTGGGCGATGCGGTGGAGGGTGAGCCCCTTGGCGCCCACCGACAGCAAACCCCTGTGGCTGGCGGTGGCCCTGCAAGAGAGGGGGGAGCGGTGGCAGGGAGGGCGAGGGCGGTCGTGGCCATGGGCGGGTCGGGGCTTGGAGTAGGCTTGCGGATCAACCCCTCTCCTCGGAGTCCTCCCCCGCCAAGGGGACGACTGATCGTGCGCTGCCCGTGTGCCCCAACCCTCCTCCTCGCCACCCTTCTCGCCAGTGGCGCCGGGTGTGCGGGGGGCGGGACCGCGCCCTCCCTGCCGCTTCTGCCGCCGGCGGCGACCCTCCTCGCCCACCCCGAGGCGTACCACGACCACGCCTTCGCCTTCGCGGGCGAGATCGTCGCGGTGGTGGCGACCCAAGGGATCACCTACCTCGAAGTGGAGCTCCTCGCCCTCGACCCGCATGGCCAGATCGACTGGCCGCCGCACCCCACCGGCCGGGCCTTTGTGCGCGGCCCGGTGGTCGCGGACCCCGGCCGCTATCTGCCAGGACGTGGGGTGGTGGGGTCGGTACGCTTTGCCGAGGTGGCCACCGGCGTGGTAGGGAACGAACGCCACCCGTACCCCCTCCTCGACCTCCTGGACCATCGTGTCGTCAGCCACCCCTTCCCCCCCCGCCGGCCGCGCTTTCACCTCCTCCTTGAGGGCGGTGTGGGGCTCTAGCCGCAAGACCATGGGGGGCGCGACCGCCCTCCTGCTCGCCTTCTTGGCGGGGGCGCGGGCGACCCCCCTGCCACCGGCGCCGGAGGAGCCCTTCCTGCCGATCTCCCCACCCCCGATCACCGGCGAGGTCGCTCCATCGCCCACCCTTCCGGGGCCGGACCTCCTCCTCCCCCCGCCGTTCGTGGTGGATCAGGCGCTCGCCGTCCTCCCCGACCACCTCCTGGTGACCGGCGTGCCGATTGACCCGGAGGCGTGGCAACCGCCGGCGACCGGTGACGAAGGTGGAGCTGGCCACCCGGCGTTGAATCTCGCCACCCTCTTTGAGTGGCTCATGGGGGCGGTGATGGCCGGGGGGCTGCTGGCGATCTTCCTCCTGCCCCGCTGGTTTCGCCGCCACGGCCACCGCTCCCATCGCCACCACCACGACCGCCACCACGCGCCGACCCACCGCCACGGCGACGCGCCGCACACCTCCGGGCGCCACCGCCACCACCATCGCTCGGTGGTCACCCCGCGGACGTAAACCGACCGTCGCCGCAGCAGCCGGTGAGCCGCACCCGCCCCTCCCTCACCAGGCGCTCCACCAGGCGCAAGATCCGACTGTGGCGGACCCCCCGCCCCTCGAGGCGCGCCACCAGTTCGAGGAGGGTGAGGCAACGGTGGCGAGGGAGGATCGAGGCCATGGCCAAACCGTAAGCCACCCCCTCGCCCCTCCTCTACCCAGCAACTCCGTCAGACGAACCCGCCCCACCCCTCCCGCCCGGGGCCGCCCAGCCGCTCACCCCTCCCTCCACGCGGGAAGCCCCCCCCCGTTCTCCTCACCCCGGGTGCAAAGCAGCCGCGTTACCCAGTGTGCGGTGGGCGGCCCGCACCGCGGCCACCCACCACGGGGGGACTGCCGCACTTAGGCGAGCAGCTCGCTGAGCTTGGCGTCGACGTAGACCGGCTCACCCATCTCGGTGAAGTCGAAGATCATGAAGGCGTGGTGGCCGTCGACGTCGAAGACGCGGATATCGTCGTCGCTCGCCAGGCGATCCACCGCCTTGTGGAGGCGGGTGCCGTACCGCGTCTCGGCGGTCGTGTATGGGACCTCGTAGGCGATGTACTTGCGGATCCCCTTGCTCTCCATATGCAGGCGGGCAACCTCCTCTTCCATGTCGTTGAGGCGGGTGACCACCAGGATCGGGCCGGTACCGGTGAAGACCATGAAGGTTTTGAGGGGTCTCATGACGTTCTCCTTTCGGGAGGGGGTTCACCCCCCATTCTAGCCGTTGGCCAGGAACGTGCTGGGCGGGGAGCCGGTTGGACTTTGGCGATCGTGGGCCGAGGAGAAACAGGCGCGAGTCCGGAGGGGGAGCCGTTCGAGGAGGCTAGCGGGCCTCGGCCCGGGCCTAGGTTCCGGACGGGGCGATGAAGAGCGGTCCACGAGTCCTGGGCCACGATCCGAGCCTGAGTCCGCCTCTTAGCAGGCGATCGCCAAAGCCCGACCAGCGCCTCGCAAAGTGACCGTGGGGGGGCGGACCGCCACCGGTGGGGTGGGCGGCGGTCGTGAATCGCCCGGACCGCGCGGTGGACCGCCCGCCGTGGTATTGCCCTTGCCGTGCGCCGCCGGTTGGACTTTGGCCCGATCTGCCGCGCACCCCCGGCGCGCGGCGAAGCTCCGGCCCCACGGTCGCTCTGGGTCAGGGCGCGCTGCACACCGTTGCATTGCGGTGCGATGGCCTCCCCTGCCCACCACGGCCAAAGTCCGACAGACTCCGCAGCCGTGGCCACCCCGCTGCCCGAACCGCCCGCCCGCCTCGTCGCCGAGCTCAGCCGCGCGGTGGCGGGCGAGGTGCGCTTCGACGCCGCCTCCCGCTGGCTCTACGCCACCGACGCCTCGATCTACGCGATCCCCCCCCTCGGGGTGGTGGTGCCGCGCACGCCGGCGGCGGTGGCGCAGGCGGTGGCGGTGTGCGCTGCGGCCGGCGTCGCCATCCACCCGCGCGGCGCCGGCACTGGCCTGGCGGGCGGCTGCCTCGGCGACGGGGTGGTGATCGACCTGAGCCGCTACCTCACCCGCATCGACCCGATCGACCCGGAGGCACGCAGCGTGACGGTCGAGGCCGGGGTGGTCCTCGACGACCTCAACCGCGCCGCCGCCGCCCACCGCCTCGGCTTCGGCCCGGACCCGGCCACGAGCTCGCGCTGCACGATCGGCGGGATGGTGAACACCAACGCCACCGGCGCCCACTCGCTGGTCTACGGCACCACCCGCGACCACCTCCTCACCGTCGCGGCGATCGGCGCCGACGGCGCCCCCCTCGCCGGCCGTGCCACCTCCCTCGCCGGCGCGGCCGGGACGATCGCCGCCGGCCACGCGCGCGCGATCCGCGACCACTACCCGCCGCTTGCCCGGCGGGTGGCGGGCTACTGCCTCGACGCCTTGTTGGCGGAGCCGGCGCCACGGCTGGAGAGCCTGCTCGCCGGCAGCGAGGGGACCCTGGCGATCACCACCGCCGCCACCCTCCGTCTCGTGGCTTGGCCCGCGGCGCGTGCCGTGGGGGTGGTGGTGTTCGACGACGTGGGCGAGGCGATGGCGGCGGTGGAGACGATCCTTTCCCTGGCGCCAGCGGCGCTGGAGCACCTCGATCGACCGCTGCTCGCCGCCACCGCCGGTCGCCCCGCCTTCGCCCCCCTGCGCGCCTTTCTCGGCAACACCGACCCGGCGTCGCTCCTGGCGGTGGAGTTCTTTGGGAAGGAGGAGGCGGAGGTGGACGACCGCCTTGCCGCCCTCGCTGCCGCCCTGCCGAACCACCGGCTGATCCCGCGCCGCACCCCCGCCGAGCAGGCCGACCTGTGGACCCTGCGCCGCGCCGGCCTCGGCCTGCTCATGGGCCGCCCGGGCGACGCCAAGGCGATCGCCTTCATCGAGGACGCGGCGGTCCCGGTGGCGCGCCTGCCGGAGTACGTGGCCGGAATCCGCGCCCTCCTCGCCGAACACCACCTTTCCGCCTCCCTTTACGGCCACGCCGGCGCCGGCCTGCTCCACATCCGGCCGCGGGTCGATCTGCACACGGGCGACGGGCGGCGCCAGTTGCGGGAGGTGGCGGCGGCGGCGGCCACCCTGGCGGGGTCGCTCGCCGGCACGGTCTCGGGCGAGCACGGCGACGGCCTGTTGCGCTCCGAGTGGCTACCGGCGCTCTACGGCGCGGAGGTGATGGCGGCGCTGCGCGAGGTGAAGCGCCTCTTCGACCCGCACGGCCTCCTCAACCCGGGGCGGATCACCGCGGATCCACCGCCGCCCATGGACCGCCGCCTCCGCTACCCGGACCCCCCGCCACCGCTCCCCGCCACCCCCCTGGCCTTTCGGCGCGACGGCGGCTGGCGCCAGGCCCTGGAACAGTGCAACGGCTGCGGCGGCTGCCGCCAACACGTCGCCACCATGTGTCCTACCTACCTCGCCACCGGTGACGAGCAGCTCGCCACCCGCGGCCGCGCCAACCTCCTGCGCGCGGACGCCTTCGGGCAACTCCCCGGCGGCGGGGCGGACCCAACCCTCAGCGCCGCTCTTTCCAGTTGCCTCGCCTGCAAGGGGTGCCAGATCGAGTGTTCCGCAGGCGTCGACATGGCCCTCTTGAAGGCGGCGTGGCTTGACCACCAACGGGGCGGCCGGCCGCCCACCGGCGCTTGCCGCTGGCTCGCCACCCCCCACCGGCTGCTGGATGGCGCCGCCCCGTTCGCGCCGGTTGCCAACTGGCTCGCCGCCCGCCGCCCCGGCCGCTGGCTGGCCGCGCGCGCCGGGATCGACCCGCGCCGGCAACTACCCCATCTCGCCCCCGGCCGCCTCCGCCGCGCGATTCCGGCGGCGGGCCCGCGCGGCCGGGTGGTGTTGTGGCACGACTGCCTCGATCGCAACCTCGAGGGCGCGATCGGCCGCGCGGCGCTGGCCCTGCTCACCGCCGCCGGTTTTGCGGTGGCGGTAGTGGAACAGGGGTGCTGCGGCCGCCCCGCCTTCAGCCAGGGGGCGCTTGCGATCGCCAGGGAGCTCGCCGCGCAGGCGGTGGCGCGCCTCGCCCCCTTTGCCGAACGGGGGGCGCCGATCGTGGTCTTAGAGCCGTCGTGCGCCTCCATGCTCGGCGGCGACCTGCTGGAGCTGATCGACTCGCCGGAGGCCGCGGCGGTGGCGGCGGCGGTCACCCCCTTGGAGTCGCTCCTCTTACCGGTGGTGGAGAGGGGCGATCTGCCCCTCTCCCGCTCCACGGCGGAGCTGCTCCTCCACCCCCACTGCCACGACCGGCTCGCTGGCGACCCCACCGCCAGCCGCGCCCTCCTCGGTCGGTGCGGCGCGCTGGCAGAAACGGCGGCGGGCTGCTGCGGCATGGCCGGCGCCTTTGGCTACCAGGCCACCCACTACGACCTCTCGGTGGCGGTGGCCCGCCGCCTCGTTGCCGCGCTGGCCGCGGCGCCGGCGGCGGTGGTGGTCGCGAGCGGCACCTCGTGCCGGGCGCAGATTCGCGACCTCACCGGCCGCGCCGCCTGCCACCCGGCGGTGGTCCTCGCCCAGGCGGCAGGGCTCGTGTAGGAGCCGGTCGGACGTCGGTGATCCCGGTGCCACAAGGCCACCGCCATCCGGCCGCGGGTGCTCCACGCGCGGCGCGCGCGGGTCGCCGGTGCCACCGGCTCCTACCCCAGGGGGGTGGAGGGGAGAGCGCGCCGCCGTCCCGGCCCCTCCGGTAGGAGCCCTCCCATCGGCGATCCCGGCCCACCGGGCCGGCCACGCGCGGGTCGCCGGTGAGAAGTCCGAGCTGCCTGCTGCGCGGGCAGCCGTGACTCTTTGCGCGCCAGCCCGCCCGCCCGGGAAGGGGGGCGCAGCCACCGGCAAATCGCCGGGGTCGATGATCGAACAAGGCCTTAGCCCCTCACGATGACGCTCGATCCGGGCTGGCACGCAGGCTGCTAAAGGGAGGGTGGCCGGGCAAGCCCGTGCCGATTTCCCCTCCCGTGGGTGGGGGCCCCGCGGACCATGCCGGGCCCCCGGGATCCCCCCACCCACACGGGCC
>MNYW01000119.1:8818-9283 GCA_001873295.1 Nitrospirae bacterium CG2_30_70_394
GGGCCGGCGCCGGGAGGGGGTCTGTTCAACCCATGTGGAAAGGGGAAATCACCATGCAGCCACGGAGTCAGATGTTCAAAGGGACGCCCCGCGCCCCCCGCGCCGCCCGCTCCATGGCCGGACGGCTTCACCCCCGGGGAATGGAACGCCGCAACCCCGCATCCCCCGGCATGGCGCCCCTTGCCCCCTACGGGCTCCTCCTCGCCTTGCTCCTGGTGCCCACCCTGGCGCGGGCGGAGGACCTGCTCACCGCCGAGGCGGTCCAAACCCACGCCAACTACCTCTGGACCCTGGTCGCCGCCTTCCTCGTCTTTTTCATGCAGGCGGGCTTCGCAATGGTGGAGACCGGCTTCACCCGCGCCAAGTCGTCGATCAACATCATGATGAAAAACCTGATGGACTTCTGTGTCGGCTCCCTCGCCTATTGGGCGGTCGGGTTCGGCCTCATGTTCGGGACCAGCAACG
>MNYW01000029.1 GCA_001873295.1 Nitrospirae bacterium CG2_30_70_394
TCTCCTTCAGCGGCCAGGTTCCGGAGCCGATGTCCATGGCGCTGGTGGGCTCGGCGCTGGTCGGCCTGGTTGGGCTGCGCCGCAAGTTCCGTGCGTAAGCGGTAATCCCGACCGGCAGCGGTTGGGGTGTGATCGAGGCGCCCGGGGAGACCCGGGCGCCTCTTTCGTTTTCGGGTGGCTGCGGGGGGGGGTCGAGGGGCGCAGGGCCGGTCCCGTTCAGCAGCGTGGGGGGTATGGGTGCGGTGGGGGCGCGGGCGGCGCCTTGGGTCGTGCGCGGCGGAGGGCGGATGGCGAGGGGCGACGGGGTGGGTTGGCCACCTCGGTGGTCGCGGCCGGTTGGACCGCGATCGCCGGCGAAGGCGCGGCGCCCGGTGGGGACGTTTGATTTTGTCCGCCACGGAAGGGGAGGATGGCGACCATGGCCAAGGCGAAGGGGAGTGTGGTGGGGGCGCAGCGGCAAAAGGCGGTGCGCCTGCTGCAAGGTGGCCATTTGCAGGAGGCGGCCGCCCTCTTGGAGCAGGTGTGCGTCCGCCGTCCGCAGGACGGGGAGGCGTGGCTGCTGCGCAGCATGATCCACGGGATGCGCGGCGAGTACGACGGGGTGCTGGCGTGTGCCGGGCGGGCGGTGGCGCTCGAGCCGACCAACGCCCGCGCCCACTCGCATCTGGGGAGCGCCCTGGCGGCACTTGGCCGGCGGGCGGAGTCGCTCGCGGCCCTCGAGCGGGCCCGGGCGCTGGCCCCGGACGACCCGGGGGTGTTGAGCAACCTGGCGAACGGCCTCTATCTGGCGGAGCGGGTGGAGGAGGCGGAACCGCTCTTTCGGCGCGCCCTGGCGTGCAAGCCGGACCACCTGGAGTCGAACTACGGCCTCGGCCACTGCCTCTCCGCCATGGGGCTCCAGGATGAGGCGATCGCCAGCTACCAGCGGGCGGCCAAGATCAACGCGAACCACTACGAGGTGATGTACGGCCTCGGCAACGCGTGTCTGCTCACCGGCCGGTTGGAGCAGGCGGAGTGGTGTTTGCAGCGGGCCTTGCGTCTGAACCGGGAGGCGGTCGAGGTGTACAGCGGTCTGGCGATGATCGACCGGGTTCTTGGCCGGTTCGACCTCGCCCTTGCCCACCTCGACGACGCCTTGGCGGTGGCGCCCAACCACTTCCTGGCGCGGATCGAGCAGGCGGATCTGTATCAGCGGAAGGGGGAGCGGGAGCGGGCGTACGCCCTCCTGCGCGGGGTGCTGGACCAGGAGGTGATCACCCCCTCCCTGGTGATGACCTACGCCCTGATCTGCCGGTACGTGGGTGACTGCGCGGAGGTGGTCGAGCTGGGCGAGCGCCTCTTGGCCCAAGAGGGGCTGGGAAGGGGGGACCGGGCGACGGTCCACTTTGCCCTCGGGGGGGTGGTCAACGGGATGGGGCGGTTTGATGCGGCGTTCGACCACTATCGCCAGGCGAACGACCTGACGCCGCACCGCTTCGACCGGCAGGCGCACACGGCAGAGATCGACGGCCTGATCCACGGCTATCGCCGCGCGGCGCTCCCCGGCCTGGCGCGCGCCCGCAACCTCTCGGAGCGGCCGATCTTTATCCTCGGGATGCCGCGTTCGGGGACCAGCCTGGTGGAGCAGATCGTGGCCAGCCACCCGCGGGTGTACGGGGCGGGGGAGTTGGCGGACGTGACCGGGATGGCCGGGCTGCTCAGCGCCCGTCTCGGCGGTCCGTACTACGCGCACCTCGACGCCCTGACGCCGGCGCTGGTCGATGAGCTGGCAGAGGCACACCTGCAGCGGCTGGCGGAGCGATCCGGGGGGGCGGCGCGGACGACGGACAAGATGCCGCACAACTTCCTGAAGCTCGGTCTCATCACCCAGCTCTTCCCCGGGGCGCGGGTGATCCACTGCACCCGTGACCCGCGCGATACGTGTCTGTCGATCTACTTCCAGCAGTTCAACCGGACCCACACCTACTCCTGGGAGCTGGGGGATATCGCCCATTTCTACAACGAGTACCGGCGTCTGATGCGCCACTGGGAGGCGACCCTGGAGATCGCGATGATCGAGGTGAACTACGAGCGCCTGGTCGGGGACTTGGCGGGGGAGACGCGGCGCATGGTCGAGTTCTTGGGGCTCGACTGGGACGAGCGGTGTCTCCGCTTCTACGAGACCGAGCGGCCGGTGGCGACCGCCAGCTTCGACCAGGTGCGCCAGCCGCTCTACACCGGTTCGGTGGGGCGGTGGCGGAACTACGAGCGCCATCTCGGGCCGCTGCTGGAGGGGTTGGGCCTCGCCGGCGGCGCGGGCGAGTGAGCGCCGTGGATCTGTTTGCCGCCCTGGACCAGAAGAAGCAGCGGGCGTTGCAGGCGTTGCAGGCGAACGACCTGGCGCGGGCCGAGGGGCTGTTGCGGGAGGTGTGCGAGACGACCCCGGGCGACCTCCAGGCGTGGCTCTTGCGCGCCGCGGTGCATGGCCAGGGGGGGCGGATGGCGCAGGTGGTCGGGTGTTGTGAGCGGGTCCTGGAGGTGGACCCGCAGAATGTGCAGGCGCTGTCTTACCTGGGGAATGCCCACTTCTTTTCAGGACGCTACGCGGCGGCGGCGGCGGCCTACCGCCAGGCAGTGGCGGTGGCCCCGGGGGAGGCGACCCTCCGGTGCGGCCTGGGGCAGGCGCTTACCGCCGGGGGGGAGGGGGAGGAGGCGGTCGGCTGCTTCGAGGCAGCACTCGGGTTGGCGCCCCACTCGGCGGAGGGCCACTGCGGCCTAGCGAGCGCCCTGGCGGCGGTGGGGCGGCGCGACGAGGCGGTGGTCCACTACCGGAAGGCGGTGCAGCTCGACCCGCAGCTCCTCGACGGCCACGTGAACCTGGGCGGGCTGCTCGCCCATCTGGGCCAGTTGGAGGAGGCGGAGCAGGTGCTGCGGCGTGGCCTGCTCACCTTCCCCGAGGCGGCGGAGCTGTACCAGGCGCTCGCCAACGTCCTGCGCTATGCAGGAAGGCTCGACGCGGCCCTGGTGGCGTACCGGCGGGCCCTGGAGATTCGGCCGGGCGATGGGGGCGCGCTGGCGGGTGAGGCGGAGATTTACGAACGCAAGGGGGAGGGGGGGGAGGCGTACCGGCGGGTGCGGGCGCTGATCGACCAGGGGGTCGTCGAGGTGACCACGGTGGTGGTCTACCTCCAGGTCTGCCGGCAGCACGGCTCCGCTGAGGAGGCGATCGCCCTGGCGCGCCGTCTGCTCGCCGCCCTGCCACCGAGCGCGCCGGCGCGGTGCGATGTCCACTTTGCCCTTGGGGGGCTGTTCGACAAGCTGGGTGACTACGACAGGGCCTTTGGAGAGTACGAGGAGGCGAACCGCAACACGGCCGGGGAGTACGACCCGGCTCGACACACGGCCTACGTGGATAGTCTGATCGCCGGTTTCTCGGCGGACGCCGTGGCCCGGATGGCCCGTGCCAAGCTGCGTTCCGACCGGCCGATCCTGATCCTCGGGATGCCGCGGTCGGGGACGAGCCTGGTCGAGCAGATCCTCGCCAGCCACCCGCAGGTCTTCGGTGGTGGCGAGCTGGTCGACCTCGAGCGGATCGTCGCGGGGCTGCCGGCCACCGTCTACCCGGCGTGCATGGAGGCGATGGCGGAGGGCGAGCTCGACACCCTTGCGCGCCGCTATCTCACCCGCATCGAGCGGCTCGGCCAAGGGGCGGCGCGGGTCACGGACAAGATGCCGGGCAACTACATGAACCTTGGCCTCATCGCCATGATCCTGCCGGGGGTACGGGTGATCCACTGCGTGCGCGATCCCCTCGATACCTGTCTGTCGATCTACTTCCAGCACTTCAACTTCACCCACGGCTATGCCACGGATCTCCGCAACCTGGGGCTGCGTTACCGGGACTACCAGCGGCTGATGGCCCACTGGCGTGCGGTGCTGGATCTGCCGATCCTCGAGGTCCGCTACGCGGATCTGGTCACCGACAGCGAGCGGGTGAGCCGGGAGATGGTGGCCTTCGTGGGGCTTCCGTGGGATGACCGGTGCCGCAACTTTCACGAGACCCACCGGAAGGTGGCGACGGCGAGCTACGACCAGGTGCGCCAGCCGATCTATACCTCGTCGCTTGCGCGGTGGCGCCACTACGAGGCTCACCTCGGGCCGCTGCGGGAGGCGTTGGGGATAGGGTAGGGGGCGGGTGGCCGGGTTGCGCCCCGGGTGGCTGGCGCCGCCGGGGAGGGGACGGCGGTTCCCTCCTCAACTCCCCGGGCGGCGCGGCCCCACGGGGCCGGGTCGCCGGGGAGCCGGCTTTTGCCGGGAGGCGTATAACCGCGTTTCCAGGAGAGGGTGACGATGGCGAAGCGGGCCAAGGGCGGCGGCGTAAAGGGACCCAAGGCGCGGGCGCAGGCGCTCTTGCAGGCGGGGCGGTGGGCGGAGGCGCGGGCGCTCTGTGAGGAGCTGAGCCGCCAGGCGCCGGCGGATGCCGAGGTCCACTACCTGCTCGGCTCGATCGCGGGTCAGGAGCAGCGGCTCGAGGCGGCCGTGGGCCACTTCCGCCGCGCGGTCGAGCTCCAACCCGAGGCGGCGGTCGCCCATGCGGGGTTGGGGGCTGCCCTCAAGGGGCTCGGCCGGCTGGCAGAGGCCGAGGTGGCCTTTCGCCGCGTCGTGGCGCTCCAGCCAACCTATGCCGAGGCGGCTCTCGAACTCGCCCAGATCCTCTTGCAAGAGGGGAAGGCGGCGGAGGCGGAGTCGACGTTTCACGTTGCCCTGCGGCTCCAGCCACGCTGGCATGAGGCCCTTCACGGCCTGGGGGACTGTCTGATGGCGCGGGCACAGCTTGTGCCGGCGATCGATGCGTACCGGCGGGCGCTGAAGGCGGATCCGAACCATGTCGCTACCCGCTTCCGGCTGGGGTCTGCCTTGCTCGCGCTGGGGAACTTGGAGGAGGCGGTGGACCACCTGGGGAGGGCGGCCAAGGTGGCGCCGCGGGTCGCCGAGGTGCAGCGCGCCCTGGGGGTCGCGTTGGCGAAGCTGGGGCGGTTGCCGGAGGCACGGGTGGCGTACCAGCGCGCCCTGAAGGAGTGTCCGGAGGATGTGGAGTCGCGGGTCGGCGAGGCCCTCATCCTCGACCAAGAGCGGGATTGGGAGGGGGCGTATGGGAAGATCGCGCCGCTGCTGGAGGCCGGGGTGGAACATCCGGGGGTGGGGTCGGTGTTGGCCAACATCTGCCGCCACCTCCAGCGTTGTGATGAGGCGGTGGCGTACCTGGAGCGGCTGCGGGTGAAGAAGGGGCTGCGGCCGGAACAGCGGTCTGAGGTCTGCCTTGCCCTCGGTAAGCTGTACGACCGCGGAGGTGCCTTCGACGAGGCGTTTGCCTGCTTTCGCGAGGGGAACCAACTGCGCGCCTACGACTTCGATGCCAAGGCGCACATCGCCACCACGGACCAGCTCATCGAGACCTTCACCCGCGCCTTCTTCGATCAGGCGCCGCGCGCGACGGTGGCGTCCGAGGTCCCCCTCTTCATCATCGGGACGCCGCGCTCGGGTACCAGCCTGGTGGAGCAGATCCTCGCCAGCCATCCCGATGCCTATGGGGCGGGCGAAATTGAGGACACAGGGATCTTTGTGGGCGAGCTCGTGGAGGGGCGGTACGGCAAGGGGGGGTATCCCGACTGCTTCCACCACCTGACCAGCCGGACCCTCGACCGCCTGGCGCGCCGCTACCTTGACCACCTCGCGCACCTCGCCCCCGACGCCCTTCGGGTCACGGACAAGATGCTTAAGAACTATCGGAACGTGGGGTTCAACGCCCTCCTCTTTCCGCGGGCGCGGGTGGTCCATATCCGGCGCGATCCGCGCGACGTGGCGGTGTCGATCTATTCCAATTCCTTCTTGGAGAGCGTCGCCTTTTCCGGGGACTTGGAGACCATCGGGATCTATTGCCGGGAGTACCGGCGGCTCATGGACCACTGGCGGGAGGTCCTGCCGCTGCCCATGCTGGAGGTGGAGTACGAGGCCCTGGTCGGCGAGCCGGAGCGGTGGATCCGGGAGATCATCGCCTTCGCCGGTCTGGCGTGGGACGACCGCTGCCTCCACTTTCACGAGACGCGGCGGACCGTGGCGACCCTCAGCTACGATCAGGTGCGCCAGCCCATGTACAAGGGGTCGGCGGGGCGGTGGCGAAACTACGAGCGCCACCTTGGACCGTTGCTCAAGGCGTTGGGGATGGAGGATGGGTAGGTGGCCCCCCCCCTGATGGCGCGCCAGGCGGGCCGCCGCCAACCGCCGTGTCTCGATATGAGATTTGGACCGCTGAATGTTCGGGCTCTGGCCGTCTCTGCGGCCACCTTCGGAGTGCTGGGGTTTGGTGCGCCAAGGCGTTAGGGGGTGACTCGGCGATCTGGCTCAGAGATTGCAAAGATCGTCTCGCGGTGATTTCCCCCCCCTTGGGTTTTGGACCCGGGCCGCGCCTGCGGCCGCTGAGGAGAAAGGCCATGAAGAAGGAATCAAGCCGTTCCCATCCCCGCCAGCGCGTCGCGCTACGGTGTGTTGTCGTCATGGTGGTCGCCCTGGGGTGGATCCCGGCGGCCCACGCGGCGCTCCATTCCCGCGCCGGGGGGACGATGTTCTACGACGATGTTCTGGATATCACCTGGCTCGGCGATGCCAACGCGATCGCGGGGACCGCGTTCGACGACGGCGTCTTCGCGGACGACGGGCGGGTGAGCTGGGCGAACGCCGTGGCGTGGGCGGCAACCCTCGACTTTGGGGGGGTCCAGGATTGGCGCCTGCCGGGCGTGTCGCCGTTGAACGGCACGAACTTCATCCTGAGCTCGCCCGGGACCTTCAATGGCGCCAAGGACAAGGGGTTCAACATCAGCGCCCCGGGCTCTGCCTACCCGTACAGCCCCGCCAGCGAGATGGCCTACATGTTCTACGTCAACCTGGAGAACCTGGGGTACTACGGCCTGGACGCCACCGCCTTCAGTGATCCGCCCCAGCCAGGGTGGGGGTTGGCGAACACGGGCCCCTTCACCCACCTGGCCGCGGCGACCTACTGGAGCGGCACGATCTATCCCCTCCCGAACTGGGCGTTCCGCTTCGACTTCCACCTCGGCCAACAGCTTGGGGATGACACGACGGTGTCGTTCAACAGCTTTCGCGCCTGGGCGGTGCACGACGGGGATGTCACCGTGCCCGAGCCCACCAGCCTGGCCCTCGTCGGCGGGGCGGTCGTGGTTTTGGGCGGGCGATGGCGCCGGCGCGCGGCGGCCGTGTCTCGGCGTGCGTGAAACCGGTGCGGTGGCTGGCGTTGGCGTTGGGGGCGGTGGTTTGCCCCCTCGCCCTCCTGGGCGGCGGTTTGGGGTAACAGCCGAGCGGTGGTGCCGCCAGATCGAGGGGAGTTGGCCGCGAGCCTGGAACGGGGTGTCGGCTGGTTGGAGGGGAACGCCGCCGCCCTCTTGGAAGAGCGCAACGCGGTCCTGTGGTGGATGGTGCGCGAGGCATCCCAAGCCACCGGAGATCCGCGCCTCTCCCAGCTCTTCCAGCGCTGGGAGGCGCGTTACCCGAGCCTGCAAAAGTCCATCTGGAACCACCTCTTTGATGAAGCCTCCACGTCGCCCCTCGCCTTACGGGAGGTGGAGGGGTTGCCCTATTACGACCAGTTCTTCTTCTACGGGCTCACCTGCGATCCACGCCTCGGCGCGGTAGAGCGGATTGTCCGCCAAGGCGAGGCGGATTTCTGTGACCCCCTGCCGTACCGCCTCAAGCCGGCGTGTGTCACCCATCAGCTCATGGGGCTGCGGTTCATGCAGCGGCGGCGCTGCGGTGACCCGGTCAAGGTGGCGGCGGTGGTGGCCCACCTGCAGGATCGGATCGTCGGCCAGCTCACCTGGGATCCGCGGGTGGTGGACGTCTACCTCCAGCGGGTGGTGATGCTGGTGGAGTCGGGGGCGCGGGCGCGGGTGCGACCGGTGTGGATTCGCCGGGTCCTCGCCGCCCAGCGACCGGATGGCGGGTGGAGCGCCGACCAGCCGATGGTTTCGCTGGGCAGCGGCCGCTGGCTCGGCTTCACCCAGTACGGCATCGGCCTTGCCCGCGGGCGCAGCAACTTTCACGCCACCGCCCAGGGGGTGTGGTTGATGAGCCTGCTGCTGAACCCGGAGGGGGGGTGATCCGTGTCGTGGGTGGCGGCGCGCGGTGGCGTGGGGCAGGATCACCAACCAGCGGTTGCCCAGGGGTTGGCTAGGCTTCGACCCCTGGGCAACCGTGACCGGCGGGCGATTGGCGATGGGGGGATCTTGATGGGCGAGTCGGAAGCTGAGGTCGCGGCACCCGTCGCGGGGGAGGCGGTGGTTGAGGTCGCGGGTGGCCTGCGGTTTTCGGTACCGCCCTCCCTGGCGGTGATTACCACCTATGTCCTGCGCGAGCAGGAGGCGTGGTTCGAGGACGAGTGGCCCTTCCTGCCCCGTGTCGTGCAGCCCGGGGCGCGGGTGCTCGACATCGGCGCCAACCACGGCGTCTACACCGTGGCGCTGGCTCGCGCGGTCGGGGAGACGGGCCATGTTTGGGCCTTCGAGCCCACCCCCACCACCATGGCCCACCTCAAGCGCAGCGTGGCCCTCAACCGGCTGGCCAACGTGACCCTCCTCGAGGCGGCCCTGTCGGACCACACGGGGAGCGCCACCCTCGCCTTGAACGAGAGCTCGGAGCTCAACGCCCTCGGCGGCGACGGCAGTGCGGGGGGTGTGGAGGTCGAGCTGCGGACCCTCGATCGGTGCCGGGAGGAGTTCGGCTGGGAGCGGATCGACCTGGTCAAGCTCGACGCGGAGGGGGAGGAGGTGAACGTGGTGCGCGGTGGCCGCGGCCTCTTCGCGGAGGAGAGCCCACTCGTCATGTTCGAGCTGAAGAACGGTACGGAGGTGAACCACGGGCTGATCGAGGCATTCGAATCCCTGGGTTATTCCACCTACCGATTCGTGCCCGGGGTCGGGGTGCTGGCACCGTTCGAGAGGGGTGCAGAGGTGGATCCGTACCAGCTCAATCTCTTTTGCTGCAAGGAGGGGCGCGCGGCGGAGCTGGCGGCGGCCGGCTGGCTGGTGGCTGCACCCCAAGAGGGGGAGGCGGCGGGGATGGTGGCGGCCGCGGAGTTTAGGGCTCTCCCCTTTGTCCGGGGGGTGGGGCGCGGCTGGCAGGGGCAGGGCGATGGGGCGACGCTGGAGCGCGCGGCGCGGATGGTCTGTGGCGCGAGCGATGGGCGGCTACCCGCGGCGCAACGCCTTGCCGGCGTGCGCCGTGCGTATCGCGACCTCCGTCGCCTGTGCGCGACGAACGGCTCGCCGACGCGGCTGGCGACCCTGGCCCGCGCCGCCTGGGCATGGGGGGCCCGCGAGGTGGCGCTGGAGGTGCTGAAGAAGGCGTTCACGGAGGTTCAGCGAACCAGGCGGGTGACCTTCCGCGAGCCGTTCGTCCCACCCTTGCCGCGGTTCGACCAGGAAGATCCAGCGGGCGCGCCGGGGCGCTGGTTCGTGCGGACCCTGTTGGAGGCGATCGAGCGGCGGCGCGCCTTCTCTTCGTATTACTTGGATTCTGCCGGGTTTCAGCTCTTTGAGCTGTTGCGCAACTTCGGTTGCCCGGCGCCGGAGATCGAGCGCCGCCGTCAACTCTGCCGGATGCGTACGGGTCAACAGCACGGACCGGAGCCATCGCCCCTTCTCACCGTACGGCGAGCGGACAACCTCAACCCCGGCTATTGGCAGGGGCAGGGTGGGTGAGGGGGGGCGATCTGTTGGGCGGTGGTGGAGGGCGGGATGGTGGCTGGCGCTGGCTCGGCGCGGGCGATGGGGTTGTTGGAGGGCGTGATGGCAAGACCACAGGGACGGCTGGCGGCCCGGCGCAAGCGCGCGGAGGAGGCGTTCCGGGCGGGGCGGCTGGAGGAGGCGGCACGGCTCTTCGGCGCGGTGTGCAAGGCCACCCCGCGGGACCCGGAGGCGCGGCGCTGGCTTGCGCGGTGTGTGGCTGAACAAGGCGATTTCCTGGCCGCGGAGCGCCACTGGCGGGCGGTGGTGGGGCGGCTGGCGCGCGATCCGGAGGGGTGGGCCGGGGTGGGGCTCGCCCTCCACCACCAGGGCCGGGTGATCGAGGCGGCCGAGGCCTACCGCCGCTCCCTGGAGTTGTACCCGGCGGATATCAACACCCACGAAAACCTCGCCGCCGCCCTTAGCCAGGCGGGGCGCGCCGCGGAGGCGGTGGCGGTGTACCGCCACGGCTTGGCGGTGGCGCCGGGCCACGCCCGGCTCCATTCCTCGCTCCTGCTCTGCCTCCACTACCTGGAAGGCGAGGCGCCGGAGACGCTCTTGGAAGAGCACCGGCGGTGGGGTGCGGCGCACGGCGGGGGGGCGGTGGCGGACCCCTTCGCCAACCTCCCCGATCCCGAACGGCGGTTGCGGGTCGGCTACGTCTCGGCCGATTTTTGCGAGCACTCCGTGGCCTCCTTCTTCCTCCCCCTGGTGGAACGCCACGATCGCGCCCGGTTCGAAATCGTCTGCTACTCGGCCGCGCCACTCGTCGATCGGGTGACCGAGGAGATCCGGGGGCTCGCCGACCACTGGGTGGAGATCAGCGCGATGGTGGATGGCGAGGCGGCGAAGCGGATCCGGCGCGACCGGGTGGACGTGCTCGTGGACCTGTCCGGCCACACTGCGTCCAACCGCCTGACCCTCTTCGCCCGCCGGCCGGCGCCGGTGCAGGTGACCTACCTCGGTTACCCCGACACCACCGGCCTGTTGGCGATGGACTACCGCCTGGTAGATGGGGTGACCGACCCGCCCGGGGCGGAGCGCTGGGCGACCGAGCGGCTCCTGCGTCTGCCCGACTGTTTCCTTTGCTACCGCCCGCCGGCCGGCGCGCCGGCGGTGGCGGAGCCGCCGCTGCGGGCGAACGGCCACGTCACCTTCGGTTCCTTCAACAACCTGGCGAAGGTGAACGACGGGGTGGTGGAGGCGTGGGCGGAGATCCTCCGGCGGAGCCCGGGGGCGCACCTGGTGGTGAAGAGTTCGCTCCTCGACGACCCGGCCACCGGGGAGGCGTTGCGCGGCCGCTTCCTCCACCACGGGGTGGCGCCGGAGCGGGTGGAGCTCCTCGCCCGACAGGCGGCGCGCGCCGGCCACCTTGCCTGCTACAGCCGCATCGATATCGGCCTCGACACCTTCCCCTACAATGGCACCACCACCACCTGTGAGGCGCTTTGGCAGGGGGTCCCGGTGGTGACCCTGGCGGGCGGGCTGCACATGGGGCGGGTGGGGGCGAGCCTGTTGCGGGCGGTGGGGCTTGGCGATTGGGTGGCGGGTGACGTGGCCACCTACGTGGAGCGGGCGGTCGCCCTGGCCGCGGATCGGGAACGGCTGGCGGCGCTCCGTCGCACCCTGCGCGCCACGGTTGCGGCGTCGCCCCTGTGTGCCGAGGCCACCTTTACCCGCCAGGTCGAGACGGCCTACCGCACCGCGTGGCAGGCGTGGTGTACCGCCCGGTAGACGCGGGTCGTCCCCGCAATCCGCGCCGCGGTGCGGCCTGGTCGCCGGGGGGGCGGGATTCTGGGGTGGCCTTGGCGCAGGCCGTGGAGGCTCGGCGGGGACAAGCCGGCGGTGGGCGGCCCCGCCTACCTCGGGGTCGGGGGGGTCGGGTAGGATCCGGCGGCTCGGCCGGAGGGGCGGCGGAGTGATCGGGGGTGGCGATGCGCGTGGCGGCGATGGGGCAGCGGGATGTGAACGCGGTGCTGGGGACCCTCGGGGTGACCCTCCTGGGGATCCTCTCCCTGTGGTTTCCCACCGCCGTGGTGAATCTCCCGCTGCCGCAGGGTCCGCTCCCCTCCATGGTCCTGACCACCGTGTGGCAGATCGTCGCCCTCGGCGTCTTCCCCTATGCGTGGGCGATGCGGCGGTTGGGGATGGACCTGGGCGAGCTCGGCCTCTCGACCCGCAACCTCGGCTGGAGCGTGGTCCTGGG
>MNYW01000035.1 GCA_001873295.1 Nitrospirae bacterium CG2_30_70_394
GATTGAGCCAGCGCGGGTGGTGATCGCCGCGAGCCTGGTAGTAGAGGCTCACGGTGCTGATCACAAAATTGAGGAGGAAGTAGCCGGTGAGGACCGTGGCGTCCCAAAAGAGGATCGAGTTGGGGCGCGGGTGGAGGACGACGTACAAGACCCGTTGCGGCATCCCCATGTCCGCCATGATGAAGAGGATGCACATGGTGACCGCGGCAACCGCGAGGATCTCCCCGAAGACCACCACCTTGCCAAAGGTCTGGTAGTCGTGGAGGTAGAAGGGGATCACCAGCATCACCGCCGAGGCGGCGACGCCCACGAGGAAGGTGAACTGGCCGATGTACAGCCCCCAGGAGACGTCACGCCCCATGCCGGTGATCCCCAACCCGACCTGGAACTGGTGAACGTAGGTGGCCACACCCGCCAGGGCGAGGAGTGCGAGGAGGGTGACCCACGCCCAGTAGCGCGGCCCGCCATGCAGTAACTTAGCCAACATATTCTTCCTCCCCGCCGGTGACGTTGTCGTCGACGATGTAGAAGACGTTCGGCCGCGCCCCGAGCTGCGGCTTGCGGGTGAGGGTGTAGTGGCGCTCGAGCAGGCGGCTCACCTCCGACTCGGGGTCGTTGAGATCGCCCACCACGATCCCGCCCGCCGAGACCTCGGCACAGCGCACGACCTCGCCGCGCTCGAGGCGATCCACGCAGAAGTTGCACTTCTCCACCACCCCGATCGAGCGGGTGGGGAACTCGGGGTTGACCTCGCCGACATAGGGGCGCGGGTTCACCCAGTTGAAGGAGCGCGCCCCGTACGGGCAGCCGGCCATGCAGAAGCGGCAGCCGATGCAGCGGTGGTAGTCCTGGGCGACGATGCCGTCGGCAAGGCGGTAGGTGGCGTCGGTGGGACAGACGCGCGTGCACGGCGGGTTGTCGCACTGGTTGCAAAGGAGGAGGAACGGCCTCTCCTGCAACGCCTTCGGCAGGTGGGCGTGGGTCTGGTCCGGGAAGACGTGGTCGAAGGTGTCGGTCCAGATCCACTTCACCTCGTGGCGCACGTCGTCGATCCGCGGGACGTTGTGCGCCTTGTGACAGGCGTCGATCACCCGCTGGGTATCACCGGCGGTGGTGAAGCGGCGCATGTCGATCACCATCGCCCAGCGCTTCGCCTCGAGCGCGCCGTCGGCGGTGGTGTAGCGGCTCCCCGGCCCAGCGAGCCGGCGGGCGCAGGCGGTGCCAGCGGCCAGGCCGATGAAGCCGGCCAGCTTGAGAAATCCGCGACGATCCAGGCTCATCGCCACCCCTCCTTGGCCACCTGCTCCGGCGCGTAGTGGCACTGCCAGCAGTCCGGCTCCACCGCCGCAAAGGCGTGGCAGCGGTCGCAGAACTCCGCGCGGTTGGAGTGGCAGTTCAGACAGGTGCGCATCAACGAGACGTCGTACCGCTCGCCGCGGCCGTTCTGGTAGACGCGATCGGTATCGCGCAGCGCCGCGTCGCGCCAGGCGAGGAGGAGGTCCATGTGGTGGCGCCGCATCCACCCCTCCGACTCGAGGCACTCCTTCTCCGCGAGCGCCCGGATACGCGGGGTATCTTCGCTCGGCCGCGTCCACGCCTTGGCATAGACCAGGTTGATCAGGTGCGGCGCGGCGATCACCAGGAAAAAGATCGCCACCGCCGCCACGTTTTTGGGGGTGCCTTGCATCGTGATGGACTCCGCCGCCGACCACTAAACAGACCACTGCCCGTGGCCGGGACGTCCCACGCCGCCGTTGCTGCCTCCTCACCCTGGGGCGGATCCCAACCGGGCCGGGACCGTAACGAAGTTCATCCGAGCAAACAACCCTAAACCCCTTGCCTTTTCCCACGCCTTTTACCACGAAGGGGCGCGCCACGCTGGCGACCCCCCACAAACCCGCGCACGCCGCCGCCCCCCATGGCCCGCCGTGGCGCGCCCCCCCCCTACACCACCACCGACTCCATCTCGTTGATGTCGACGATGTGGTAACCGCCGCAGGAGAAGAGGAGCTTCACGAAGCCGCTCACCACGTTGAGCCCGCCCTCGCGCAGGTAGAAGTAGTCGTCCTGATAGCGCAGGCGGCGGAACAGCTTCAACAGCGGCGGCAGGAGGTCGTGGGAGATCTGGGCGTCGGCCGGATAGGGGCGGTCGGGGAGGGTGGCGAGGTCGAGGTCGCGGAGTTGGGCGGTGGTGTAGACCGAGTAGTAAAACGGCCGGTCGACGAAGCGGACGATGGTGGTGTCCGGCCCGAGGCCAAGGTCGACCTCGTACGCCCCCTTATCGCGCAGGAGGACCAGGGCCTGGTCGAGGAGCCGGTCGATGCACGTATCCGCCTCGCGCGGCGTGCGCGGCCGCTCCTTGGTGACGCAGTCAGACTTGAAATGGAACTGGTACATGGGCGCTCTCCCCAACGGGCGCCGCGCGGCTAAGGTGGCCGGCGGCGCGGTGGCGGCGACTGTAGCAGAGGCGGCGGGACTGCTCTCGCCCCGCCGCCGCAGCCGCCGCGGCTACCGTCCCCAGGTGCGGAACCGCTGCTGGCAGTAGGCGAGGAGGGAGGCGTAGTCGGGGAAGTAGAGCTCGAAGCTCGCTTCCGCCGGGACGTCGCGCTCGCAGTAGTCGGCGGGGTAGTCGCGGCACGCCTGCGGGCGCGTGGCGTAGATCGTGCAGCCGCCGTCTGGAGCCAGGTGGGTGCAGCGGTTCTCGATCAGCAGGTACCACTGCCCCGCGTCCTTGAAGATCTTGGTGCGCGCGTGGGCGATCACCCATAGGAGGTTGTCGAAGTCGATCTTCGCGCGCGGCGTCACGATCTCCTGGGTGAAATAGGTGCAGCAGATCGTCCCCGGACAGGCGCCACACTTCGCCCGCAGGTCGAGGGGCGGCGGCGGCACAGCGTTGGCGCGGCTCACCGGAGGGCCTCCACCGCCACCGCCAGGGGGTCGACCGAAGCCGGCCAACGGAGGCGCGCCGCCGGGCGGCCGTGGGCGAAGCGGATCGCCGAATCGGCACCGTAATAGAAGCAGTACGGGGCGCGTGCCAGCGCCGCCTCCGACGCCCCCCAGTAGAGGCCGGCGAAGCGCCCCGGGTCGCCCGGCCGCGGCCAGGTGGCGAGGATCGCGGTGGCGGCGTCGCTAACCACCTCCCCGAGGCGGACCGTGGTGGGGGTGATCGCCAGATCGGGCGGGTGGCCGGCGAGCAGCGGCGCCGCCTCCGGTGCCACCGCCGCCCGGCCGAGGAGCCAGACGCTCGCCCCGCCCACGGCGGGCAGCTCGGCCGAAGTGATGATCTTGCCGCCGTGCTCGCGCTGCGCCATCTCCGCCAAGTCGCGGTAGACCCCCAGGTCGCCCTCGGCGACCACGTAGAAGATCGGCCCCCGAGCGAGGAGGGCGTCGAGGGAGGGCGCCACCTCGGCGAAGGTGAGGTGGCGGAAGAGGTGGTGGTGGGGGTCGACCCGCAGGCGGCGCGGGAGGGGGGCCAACACCAGGTCGAGGTCGAGGCGCTCGCCGGCCATCCGCCGGCAGACCGTGACCTCCCCGGCCGTCGTCTCCACCGCGACCTCCACGTCGAGGGGGTAGACCGGTGGGGTCTGGACGATGGCGGCGCGCAGGTGGTAGCCCCCCTCCCCGGCCACCGCCTCCGCCCGCTCGATGCGCACCTCAGGCCCGCCCAGCTCGTCGAGCCACGGCCTGAACAGGGAGGCGAGTGGCTCCCCCCCGGCGTGGGCGAAGGTGGCCTCGATCTCATCCCAGCTCGCCTGCCGGCCCAGGTAATCGTGGGCGAAGCCACGCAGTGCGGCGAAGAAGCGGTCGTCGCCGAGCCGCCGCCGGACCTGGTGGAAGAGGGCCGCCCCCTTGGCGTAGCCGATCGCGTCGTCGGTCCGGGTCGACTTGGTCCGGAAGCGGCGCAGGGGGTAGGCGTGGCCGGCGGGGAGATCGAGACAGAACCGCGCCGACCACCGGGTGCGTGCCTCTTCCGCCGCCTCCTCGCCCTCCCCCTCGGCGGCCAGGTAGTTGGCACAGTAGGAGGTGAGCCCCTCGCACCAGTTGCCGCCGTGGGGGTCGACAAAGACGCCGTTGCCCCACCAGTTGTGGGTGATCTCGTGGTCGAGGTAGCCGGGTTTCAGCGCCTGCTCGCCCATCGCAATCACCTGCGGTCCGAGGAGGGTGAAGCCGGGCATGCCGTAGCCCGAGGAGAAGAAGTTCTCGACGATGTCGAAGCGCGGGTAGGGGTACTCCCCGAGGCGCGCCTGCAGAGTCGCCAGATAACCGGCGGCGGCGTCGAGGAAGAGCTTCGCGGTGGCCGGGTCGTCGCGCATCAGGTAGCAGGTGAGGTCGATGGCGCCGGCGCGGCCGTGGAAGGGGTGAAACGGCGCCGCCACCACGGTCAGGCCGTCCGCCGGCAGGGTGGCGCGCCACTGGCTCTGAGAGCCGTCGCGGCCGGCGAGCCTCCCCTGGCTCACCGCCACGAACGGCTCCGGCAGGTGGATATCGAGGTCGAAGAGGGCCATCCCCCCCGGGTCCGGGTACCAGCCGCTACCCCCATCGAGGAAGACCCCCTCCGGCGAGATGGTGCCGCCGGTGGCGTCACCCGCGACAAAGCGGATGTGGCCCGATGGGCGCGGCGGATCGAACAGGGTGCCGGCGTAGCGCACCACCACCTCCCCCCCCGGCCCATCCAACAGGAGCGGCCCGGAGGGGTCGCGCCGCCAGCTCGCCGCCCCCTCGACCGCGGCCACCGCCAGGGTCGGGGCCAGGAGCAGGGCGAGGTGGGGGGAGGTGAGGCCGGTGATCCGGTCGGTCGCCTCGAGCCGATGGCCGGCAGGGTCGAGACGGGCGGTAATCCGGTGGCGCACCTCACCTTGCACCGGGCTCGCGGCGACCACGAAGAGGGCGAGGAGCAGGGCGACAGTCCGGGCGGCCATGGGGGCGAGACGGAACCACGAACCGGGCGACGGGGAAAGGGGCGATGACCCGCACGTGGCCGGGTCGCCAAAACCTCGGCCCCTGCGCACACCGGGCAGACCCGCCCTCCGACCCCCACGGACCGTCGCACCTACCCCCCGACCCGCGGTCTCGGCCTTGAAGAGAGGCCGCGCGCCGAGGCGCCGGGGGCGCAGAAAAGGGGAGGCGAGTGGGAGCGATCGCGACGCGCAGCGCGCGGGAACGGTTCGCGTTCCACCCCCCGCCCTACGTGATGGCCACACCGGCGACCCAGCCGCCTGCGACCCCCTCACTACGCCCGCCGTGGTAAACCCGCCTTCCCGGCCACGCCGGCGCGGGGGTGCGCCAGGGAACCCGAGCCCCGGTCTCTCTCCCCGCCCCGTCTCGGCGTGGGCCCCGCCTTCCCGGCCCTCCACCGTTCGTGGCTGCGCACCGGCGAGGTCGCGCCCCCGGCCCCGACGAGCCCATCGGGTTTCGTCTGTGAGCCGAATACCCCGTAGTCGGCGCACCCTGGAGTGGGCGTCTCGACAGGGGCGATCTGCGACGCCCTTGACCAGGTCCATCATCTCCTCCTCAAGGCGCAGTTCTGGCACCACCACGACCAGACCCTTTTCAACCGCCGACAGCTCGAGGTCCTTAGCCGCCTCCCCGCCCCCGGCCCGGACGGCTTCGAGGGGGGCATCAACGCCCGCAAGTACAGGGGGCTGGCCCCGGTGAGCAAGGCCACGGCCACGCGCGATCTCGTGGATTGGGTGGCGAAAAGGTGCCTGCAGCGGCGCGCCGGCGGGGGCCGCAGCACCAGCTACGACATTCGCTGGACGGTGGAGAGATAACGCCGAGGGAGGAGTCCGCCTTCTTCAGCCATCGGCCTGCATGCGGCCGGGCGGCGATCGCGGTGCGCCCAAACGGCCGGCGCACACCGAAAGGATCGGATTGGGGTCAGGTCTTTACTTTATACTGCAACGTGGCGCATTAGAGTTCGGAGTTGGACGGGGGTATAAAGTAAAGACCTGACCCCAAACTACTCATGAAGCTCCTCACCTTTTATTGCGACCGCTTCGCCTACCGCGCCGAGGCACCCTCCCTCGCCGGGGTGGCGGAGGTGGCGCAGGCGGCGGCGGTGGAGCGGGCGGTGGTGGCGTGGTTCCACCTGGAGGCGGGCGACGAGGAGCGGTTGGCGAAGATCACCACTGGCGCGCTCAAGCACCTGAAGTGGCTGGCGCGCAAATGGGAGACCCGCACCATCGTCCTGCACTCCTTCGCCCACCTCGCCGAGACCACCGCCGCGCCGGCTTCGGCGCGCACCTTCATGGAGGAGGCGGCCGCTCGCCTCCTCACCGCCGGCTACACCGTCCACACCACCGCCTTCGGCCACACCCACCGCCTGGAGCTGGCGATCCCCGGGCCGTCTTTGGCGAAGGTCTTCAAGAGTTTCTGATGATCGCCGTCACCGGAGCCGAGATGGCGCGCCTCGATCGGCGGGCGATCGACGAGCTGGCCATCCCGTCGCTGGCGCTGATGGAGCGGGCGGGGGAGGCGGTCTATCGTGCGATTCGCGCGCGCTTTCCGGTGCGCGGCCAGCGGGTCGCGGTCCTCGCCGGCGCGGGCAACAACGGCGGCGACGGCTTCGTGGTCGCCCGCCTCCTGCACCGCGCCGGCGCCCGGGTCACCGTGGTCCTCGCCGCCGACCCGGACCACACCACCGCCGACGCGGCCCACAACTGGCGGCGGGTGGCGGCCCTCCCGGCGATCCACGCCGACCGCGGTGGCGCGCCGGTGGCGGCCGCGCAAGCGGCGATCGCCAGCGCCGCGCTGATCGTCGACGCCTTGCTCGGCACCGGCTTTTCTCCTCCCCTGCGGCCGCCCTACGACGTGCTGGTGGCGGCGGTGAATCGTGCCGCCGCGCCGGTGGTGGCGGTGGACCTCCCGTCGGGGCTGGCCAGCCACCGCCACGACCAGAGCGAGGGGGCGGTAGAGGCGGCGGTGACCGTCACCTTCGCCTTCCCGAAGATCTGCCTCTGCCAGTACCCGAGCCGGCGGTTTGGGGGCGAGATCGCGGTGGCCAACATCGGCATCCCGGAATCCCTCGCTGAACCGCTCGCCACCGCCCCGCGCCTGCTGGACGCGCAGGCCATCACCCCGGCCCTGGCGCCCCCGCCGGCCGACCAGCACAAGGGGTCGGCCGGGCGGGTGGTGGTAGTGGCGGGCCACCCGGGGATGGCGGGAGCCGCGGCGCTGGCGGTGAAGGCGGCGTACCGCGCCGGTGCGGGCTACGTCACCCTTGCCGCCCCGGAGCCGGTGGTGGCGACCGTCCAAGGGTGGGTACCGGAGGTGGTCGGGCGGCCGGACGTGGCACCGGGCGACCCCCTGTTCGACGCGGCGGTGGGCCAGGCCGGGGTGCTGCTCGTCGGTCCCGGGCTGCCCGCGGAGCGCGCCAGCGCCTGGCTCGCCCACCTCTTGCCGCTGGCCCGCTGCCCGGTGGTGGTGGACGCGGGGGGGCTGGCGGCGCTGGCCGCGGAGCCCGCCCTGTGGGCAAGACGCTCCGCCGCGCCACTCTTGATCACCCCCCACCCGGGCGAGTTCGCGCCCCTTGCCGGCGCCACCGTCGCCGCGGTCCAGGCGGACCGGCTGGCGGCGGCGCGCGAGCTGGCAATCGAGCGCGGCTGCTTCGTTTGCCTCAAGGGGGCCTACTCGGTGGTCGCCGACCCGGACGGGGCGCTGGCGATCAACCTGACCGGCCAGCCGGGGATGGCCACCGCCGGTGCCGGCGACGTCCTCGCCGGCTTGGTCAGCGGCCTGCTCGCCCAAAGACACGCGCCCGGACTCGCCCTGCGCGCGGCGGTCTACCTCCACGGCCGCGCCGGCGAGGTGTGGGCGCGCGACCGCGACGGGCGCGGCCTGCTCGCCTCCGACCTGATTGCGGCGCTGCCGGTCGCCATGGCGGAGGCGGCTCGCCCCGCACCCCTGCGCCACACCCTACTGCGCTGGCTGGCGCGCTAGGCGAGGAGTGGTCGGACGTTGTCGATCGGGGGGAACCACACGGGCGCTGGCGCCCCCCTAGGGTTGCGGACCCAAAACAAAGTCGGCCGCAAAAAAAGCGCAGCCACGCCCAGGAACCCCAAGGGTGGTTCAGTGGCGCGGAGAAAAGATCACGAAGGTCCACGACCTCCGCACCACCGCCTTAGAAATCGCACCTCGGTTTCTGCCTCCTCGACGGTGCAGGCCGCCTTGCGGGCGGAGGGGTCGCGCACGGAGGGTGTTGGCCCCATCCTGCCCGTCCACGCTCCACCCTTCGCGTTTTGGCGCGGCGCGATCTAAAAACCCTCTTCCACCTCCTTTCCCCATCAAGACCGCCCGCCGTCCGACCGCCTCGCCCCCCCGCTTCACCGGCGACGTCCGACCGACTCGTGGTTGTCGACCGCACCCCACCCACCCCTTGCCCAGGACGCCCATGATCCACGCCCGCGACATCATGCAAACCGCGGTGGTCACCTGCTCCCCCGAGACGAGTCTGGAGGAGCTCGGCCGCCTCATGCTGGACCACGCGATCTCCGGCGTGCCGGTGGTGGATGGGGCGGGGACGATCCTCGGGGTGGTGACCGAAAACGACATCATCGAGACCCACGAGGAGCTGCGCTTCCCTACCGTGGTCGCCCTGTTCGACGCGATCCTCTACGTGGAGAGCTCGCGCCACTTTGAGGAGCAGGTGCGCAGGGCGGCGGCGACCACTGCCCGCGAGTTGATGCACACGCCGGTGGTGAGCGTCGCCCCCGGGGCGACCTTGCAACAGATCGCCTCCCTGATGACCCACGAGGGGGTCCACCACCTGCCGGTGGTGGAGGGGGGCAAGCTCGTCGGGATGATCGGCAAGGCGGACGTGGTGCGGGGGATCGCGGAGGAGGGGTAGAGGTGGCGGCGGTGGAGGAGGTGACCACCACCACGGAGCAGGCGAGCGAGGCGGTGGGCCGCCACCTCGCCAGCCGCCTGCGGCCGGGCGACACGGTGCTGCTGGACGGCGTCCTGGGGGCGGGCAAGACGCGCCTGGTGGCGGGGATCGCCGCCGGGCTGGGGATCGACCCGACCGAGGTCCACTCGCCCTCCTTCACCTTGGTGAACGAGTACGCGCGGCCAGACGGCCGCCTCCTGGTCCACGCCGACGGCTACCGCCTCGCCGACGGTGCCCGCCTCGACAACTTGGGGCTGGAGGAGGCGGCCGCCGAGGGTGCGTGGCTGGCGATCGAGTGGCCGCGCGGTTTCGTCGCCCCCGGCCGGGTGTGGCGGGTGACCCTTGAAGTGGCGGGCGAGGCGAGGCACATCCGGATCACCGCGCCGGCCGCGTAGGGCCGTGGCGCCCCTTTCGGTGGCGACGGCCGAGGCGGGCCACCTCCGAATCCGCGCGCCGGCCGCGTCGGGCCGGCCAACCCCCGGCCTCCCCGGCAGCGCCGGCCACCCCGGTGGCACCGGCAGCGATTCTCCGCGGGGTGCGCGGGCGGGCCGGTGCGGCCTGGCTCGCCCGCGCTGCGTGGGGGACACCGGCGAGCCGGCGGGGCGCCACCGCGGCCGAGATCACCCGCGCTGGCGCCGCACCGCGGGCGCGGGCAGCGGTGTGGACGAAGGCCGCTACCCCTCCACCCACCCGGCCTGCACCAGCGCCTGCCACCAAAGGCGGCGAATGGCGTCGGCACCATGCCGGTTGGGGGCGACGAGGTCGCCGAGCCACGCGCTCGGGTCGTTGGGGTGGTGGTACGGGTTGCGCGGGTCGCGCGCGTGGCTGCCGTGGCCGAGGAAGGCGGCGTGCAGATCGATGAGCATGGTCCCGTCGCCCTCTGCGGCCAGCGCCCGGAGGGCGTCGTTCACCCGCGCGAC
>MNYW01000062.1 GCA_001873295.1 Nitrospirae bacterium CG2_30_70_394
CCACGCGCCACGCGCCAAAGTCCGGCAGACGCCTCGCTCGGTCTCGCCGCCCGCGCCCCTCCTCGGAGGAGGCCACCGGCGGCCCATTGTGGAGTCGCCAACGCGGCCGCGTAATATCGTCCGCGGTGGGGGTTGCGCGGGGGTGAGCGAGGCCTCGTTTTGGGGAGTGGGTATGGGCGACAAGCGCGAGATCGCAGAGCGGGCGGCGGCGGTGGCGAAGGGGTACGAGCTCGACTACGGCTGCTGTCCCCAGTGTGTCCTGGCGGCGGTGCGCGAGACGGTGCCGGGCAATCGGGTGACCGAGGAGACGATCAAGGCGAGCCACGGCCTCTCCGGCGGCGGTGGCCTTACGGGCACGGGGCTGTGCGGCTCCCTGGTGGGCGGCATCCTCGCCCTCGGGACGCGCCGCGGCCGCGATCGGGATCAGTTCGAGAAGGGCCGGTTCATTGGCAACTTCAAGCGCTGCAGCGAGCTCATCACCGCCTTCAAGGAGCGGTTCGGCGGCACCACCTGCCAGGAGCTGCAAGAGCGGTTCGCCGGCCGCACCTTCGACATGTGGGACGAGGCGGAGTTCGCCGAGTTCGCCCGCCTGCGCGGCGAGCGGTGCGCGGAGACCGCCGAGTTCGTCACCCGCCGGGTGGTGGAGCACCTGTAGGGCGGCGCGGCGGGGGTGGTGGTGAGGCCGCGCGGGGCGCGGGCGGCGGCGGAGTCGCCCGACCCGCTGGCGGTAGCGGGATCGACGGCGATCGGTGGCAGGGCGCGGGAGGCGGCCGGGGCGTTGCGGACCTCCTTCCACCCCCTCGCCCCACACCCCACGGATGGGGATAATCCCCCCTTCCCGGCGCTGGCCCGCCCCTTCGGCCGCTCGCCTACCGCCTCTGCCTGCCTCCGTTCACCGCCCATGGCCGACCCCGCCCTCACCCCGGAGCTCGTCGCCGAGCATGGCCTTTCGCCCGCGGAGTACGAGCGCGTCCTCGCCATCCTCGGGCGCGCGCCGACCTTTCCGGAGCTCGGCGTCTTCTCGGTGATGTGGTCGGAACACTGCTCCTACAAGTCGTCGCGGCTGCATTTGGCGAAGTTCCCTACCCAGGCGCCGTGGGTGATCCAGGGACCGGGGGAGAACGCCGGGATCATCGACATCGGCGGCGGCCTGGCGTGCTGCTTCAAGATGGAGTCGCACAACCACCCCTCCTTCATCGAGCCGTACCAGGGGGCGGCCACCGGCCTGGGGGGCATCCTGCGCGATGTCTTTACCATGGGGGCGCGGCCGGTGGCGTCGCTGGACTCGCTGCGCTTCGGGCCGCTCACCGATCCGTTGCACCAGCACCTGCTGCGCGGGGTGGTGGCGGGGATCGCCGGCTATGGCAACTGCATGGGGATCCCGACGGTGGGGGGCGAGCTCAGCTCGGCTGCCGGGTATCAGGGCAACATTCTGGTGAACGTGATGACCGCGGGCATCGTCCGCCACGACCGCATCTTCAAGGGCGAGGCCGCCGGGATCTCCAACCCGGTGATGTACGTCGGCGCGAAGACCGGCCGCGACGGCATCCACGGCGCCACCATGGCGTCGGAGGAGTTCACCGACGACGCGAGCCAGAAGCGGCCGACCGTGCAGGTGGGTGACCCGTTCACCGAGAAGCGGCTGTTGGAGGCGTGTCTGGAGCTGATGCGCCACGACTGGATCGTCGGCATCCAGGACATGGGGGCGGCGGGGCTCACCTCGTCGAGCTGCGAGATGGCGAGCCGCTCGGGGACCGGCATCGACCTTGACCTCGACCTCGTGCCGCAGCGCGAGACCGACATGACGCCCTACGAGATGCTCCTTTCCGAGTCGCAGGAGCGGATGGTTCTGGTGGCGCGCGCCGGGTACGAGCAGCAGGTGAAGGCGCTCTTCGATCGCTGGGATCTGGAGGCGGTGGTGGTCGGAAGGGTGACCGGCGACGGCCTCTTCCGTTGCCGCCACCAGGGCAGGGTGGTGGTGGAGATCCCGGCGGACGCGATCGCCGAGGAGGCGCCCAAGTACGATCGGCCGTCCACCCGGCCGGTGGCCGACCGGAGTCTCGACCTCGCCACCGTTGCGTTGCCGGCGGACTACGGCGCGGCGCTCCTCGCCCTGTTGCGCGCGCCGAACATCGCCCACAAGGGGTGGGTGTGGCGCCAGTACGACCACATGGTGCGCACCGACACGGTGGTGCTCCCGGGTTCGGACGCGGCGGTGGTGCGGGTGAAAGAGACCGGCGTCGGGCTGGTCCTCAGCTGCGACTGCAACCCGCGTTGGTGCCGGTTGGACCCCTTTCTCGGGGCGCAGCACGCGGTGGCGGAGGCGGCGCGCAACGTCGCCTGTGGCGGTGGCGTACCGCGGGCGATCACCGACTGTCTCGACTTCGGCTCGCCCGAGAACCCGGTGGTGATGGGCCAGTTCGTCGCCGCGGTGGAGGGGATCGCGGCGGCGTGCACGGCCCTGGCGACCCCGGTGGTCTCGGGCAATGTCTCGTTCTACAACGAGACCCACGGCAAGCCGATCGACCCGACCCCGGAGGTGGGGATGGTGGGGGTGATCGCGCGGGTGGAGGATCGGGTGGTGCAGGGGTTTGGTGTTGCCGGCGACGCGATCTACCTCCTCGGCGAGACCCTGGAGGAGATCGGCGGCAGCGAGTATCTGGCGGTGGTCCACGGTCGCGAGCAGGGGCCGATCCCGGTCCTCGACCTGGCCGCGGAGCGGGCGCTCCACACCCTGCTCGCGGAGGCGGCACGCCAGCACCTGCTGGTCTCCGCCCACGACTGCGCCGACGGCGGCCTGGCGGTGGCGTTGGCCGAGTGCGTGCTCACCGCGCAGACCGAGGGACTCGGCTGCGAGGTCTTCGTGGGCGGCGGCCTGCGGCCAGACGCCACCCTCTTCGGCGAGTCGGCGTCGCGGGTGGTGGCCAGCGTCGCGCCCCGCAACCAGGCGGCGTGGGAGCAGTTGGCGGCGGCGAGCCCGGTCCCGTGGCGGCCCATCGGCGAGGTGACGCGCAGTGGCCGGCTGGTGGTCCACGCGCCTGGCGCTGACCTCGACCTTCCCACCACAATCCTCGGCGAGGCGTGGTTCGGGGCGTTGCCGGCCCTGCTGGATCGGTGAGCCGGTGACCTGTGTGGCGGTAGGCCTGCCCGGCAACGGCTTGGCGCCGGGTGGCGATGAAGGATGGCCCTGGTGATCGACGACCACTTCCACGATCAGTGCGGCGTCGTCGCCGTCTACAACCACCCGGAGGCGGCGACCCTCGCCTACCTGGCGCTCCATGCCCTCCAGCACCGTGGCCAGGAGTCGGCGGGGATCGTCACCTCCGACGGCAAGCGCCTCTACAAGGAGGGGGCGATGGGGCTGGTGGGGGACATCTTCACCGCCGCGACCCTGGCCCGCCTGCCCGGCCGGATCGCCATCGGCCACAACCGCTACTCCACCACCGGCGGCTCGTGCGCGGCGAACGTCCAGCCCTTCATGGTGGGCTATGGCCTGGGTCAGATGGCCTTGGCGCACAACGGCCAGTTGGTCAACGGCCAGCAGATCCGCGAATCGCTGGAGGCGTACGGCTCCATCTTCCAGTCCACCTCCGACACCGAGGTGGTGATCCATCTGATCGCCCAGTCGTTGGAGAGCCGCTTCACCGCCCGCATCGTCCAGGCCCTGCGCCAGGTGCGCGGCGCCTACTCGTTGGTCCTCATGGACGAGGAGAGCGTGGTCGCGGTGCGCGACCCGTGGGGGCTGCGGCCGCTGGTGATGGGGACGGTGGACGGCGCCACCGTCTTCGCCTCGGAGAGCTGCGCCCTGGATCTCATCGACGCCCAGCTTATCCGCGAGGTGGAGCCTGGGGAGATGATCGTGGTCGATCGCGACGGCCTCCACTCCTCCTTTCCCCTGCCCGCGGAGGAGCGCCGCTCGTGCATCTTCGAGCTCCTCTACTTCGCCCGTCCCGACTCCCACATCTTCGGCGTGTGCGTCAACGGGGTGCGCAAGGCGTTCGGCCGCCAGCTCGCCCGCGAGGCCCCGGTGGCGGCGGACATGGTGGTACCGGTTCCCGACTCGGGGGTGCCGGCGGCCTTCGGCTACGCCAGCGAATCGGGCATCCCGCTGGAGCCGGCCTTGGTGCGCAACCACTATGTCGGGCGCACCTTCATTGAGCCGTCCCAGTCGATCCGCAACTTCGGCGTGCGCCTGAAGCTCAATCCGGTGCGCGGCTCCATCGCCGGCCGGCGGGTGATCCTCATCGACGACTCGATCGTCCGCGGCACCACCAGTCGGAAGATCGTCAAGATGGTGCGCGACGCCGGCGCCACCGAGGTCCACCTGCGGATCTCCGCCCCGCCCACCACCCACCCGTGCCACTACGGCATCGACACCCCGACGCGCGCGGAGCTGATCGCCTCGGCGCGCACCGTGGACGAGATCCGCGCCTACACCGGCGCTGACTCCCTCGCCTACCTCTCCCTCGACGGCATGTTGGCGGTCGCTGCCGGCGCCGGTGAGGGCTACTGCACCGCCTGCTTCACCGGTAACTATCCCCTCGCGCCGGTGGTCACGTCGCGCGACCAGCTTGAGCTCTTTTCGCCATGATCGATCGCTATACCCGCCCGGAGATGGGCGCCATCTGGACCCTGGAGAACCGCTACGCCAAGTGGCTAGAGGTGGAGATCGCCGCCTGCGCGGCGCAGGCCGAACTCGGCGCCCTCCCGCAGGAGGCGGTGGAGCGGATCCGCGAGCGCGCGCGCTTCGACGTGGCGCGGGTGGCGGAGCTGGAGGCGGAGCTCCACCACGACGTGATCGCCCTGCTCACCTGCGTTGCCGAGAACGTGGGCGACGACGCCCGTTACATCCACCAGGGGCTCACCAGCTCCGACGTCCTCGACACCGGCCTGGCGCTGCAAGTGCGGGACGCCTCCGACCTCATCGACGCGGACCTCGACGCCCTCCTCGCGGTCCTCAAGCGGCGCGCCTTCGAGCACCGGCAGACGGTGCAGGTCGGCCGCTCGCACGGCATCCACGCCGAGCCCACCACCTTCGGCCTGAAGCTCGCCCTCTGGTACGCGGAGATGGCGCGCAACCGCGAGCGGTTTACCGCGGCGCGCCGGCAGATGGAGGTGGGGATGCTCTCCGGCGCGGTCGGCACCTTCGCCCACTGCGACCCGCGCGTGGAGACCTTGGCCTGCGCACGCCTCGGCCTCACCCCGGCGCCGATCTCCACCCAGATCATCCAGCGCGACCGCCACGCCCACTACCTCACCACCCTGGCGCTGATCGCCGCCTCCATCGAGCGGATCGCGGTCGAGCTCAGGCACCTCCAGCGCACCGAGGTGTTGGAGGTGGAGGAGTCCTTCGGCAAGCAGCAAAAGGGCTCCTCGGCGATGCCGCACAAGAAGAACCCGGTCTCCGCGGAGAACCTCACCGGCCTCTCCCGTTTGGTGCGCGCGAACGCCGGCGCCGCCTTGGAGAACGTGCCGTTGTGGCACGAGCGCGACATCTCGCATTCGTCGGTAGAGCGGGTGATCTTCCCCGACTCCACCATCCTCGTGGACTACATGCTCGCCCGCCTCACCCGCGTCCTCGACCACCTGGTGGTCCACGCCGGCCGGATGCGCGCCAACCTCGAGCTCACCCACGGCCTGATCCACTCGCAGCAGGTCTTGCTGGCCCTGACCCGCGCGGGGGTGGCGCGCGAGGCGGCGTATCGCTGGGTGCAGCGCAACGCCATGCGGAGCTGGGAAGAGCACACGCCGCTCGCCGAGCTGCTCACCGCGGATCCCGAGGTCACCGGTGTTCTTTCCGCCGCGGCCCTCGCCGCCTGCTTCGACCTCGCCCCCCACCTCGCCCACGTGGACACCATCTTCGCGCGCGTCTTCGGGGCGTAGAGGTCCACGCGCGCCCCCCCGGATCGCCTCCGCTTATGCCACGATTCTCGACCCACCGCCGCGCGCGGCGCCTCGCTGGGGTCGCGCCCTTCTTCCTCTCCCTCGTCGCCCTCGGGGTGGTGGTGGCGCCCGCCCCGGCGCCGGCCTACACGATCACCCTCACCCAGCCTGAGCTCCAGGCGATCGTGGCCACGCAGTTCCCGAAGGGCTACGCGGTGGAGTTCGGCGAGGTCCAGCTCCACTCGCCGCGAGTCGTCCTCACCCCTCGCTCCTCCCGCCTCGGGTTGCGCGTTGCGCTGAAGATCGACGTGACCGAGTTGCCCGACCCGTTCACCGTGACCGGTAGGGCGTTCGTCGATGGCGAGCCGGCCTACGATCCACGCCGCCATGAGTTGACCCTCAGAGCGCCGCAGCTTCGGGAGTTCACCGCCGATGGCCTGCCCGCCCCGTACGCGGAGATGGTTGAGGCGGAGGTCGCCGCCATGGTGCGCCAGGAGTTGCCGGTGATCGTCGTCTACCGGCTCGACCCGCAGAGGGTGCAAGGAGCTAGCCCCCTGGGCAGGCTCAAGTCGGTGCGGGTGGAGGGGGGCAAGCTGCTCCTCGAACTGGGCCAGTGAGGTTCGCGCCGCTTGCGCGCCCTGGGGTCGATCGCGACGCCGCACCCCGTCCTTGACGCCAGCTCTTCGCACAGCCACTGGCCACACACCCGGCGCGCGGCCGGCTGCCAGCGAGCACCCGCCCCGCCGCTCCATGGCGCGCAAGAGCCACCCCCGGCGGCCAACCCAGACCGCGATGGCAGGGGCGTCGCCCGCCGCGAGCCGCCCCCGCACGCTGCGCGGCGCTGCCATCTCCGCGCGCGCGGCGGCCATGCGGCCATCCCGCACCGTCCCGCGCCAAACCGGTGGGCGGGAGGCGCGGGCTACGCCCTAGCCGCCGCCCCGTTTTGCGGGTGCGGCCGCTTGCATCGCGGTGGGGGTTGGCGGCGATTCACCCCCGGGTGTTCCGAGGGATCGCGTGGCTCCCGAGGGGAGCGAACGCCGAGTCTGGTGCGGCCGCCAGCGCCCGCCAGTAGGCGAGGGATCGCGTGGCTCCCGAGGGGAGCGGGCGTCGCCCACGCTCCCGCCCCGCCCACGGCGGTGGCGCTGCGGTTTTGCGCGCCGCGCTGGAGTCTTCCCCGCTTCCCCTCCCGTGGGGCCGCTGTGCCGGGGTGATTTGGTCGTTTCGGACGACCCGCCGGCGCCGTTGCCCCGGTCGGATGGGGGAGGAGCGGGTGGCGTTTGACAGGCGCAAGGGGTACCTGCTAATAAAGACACGGTTGGCCGAAATATCTTTTTCCGGAGCGTCGCCTCGCAATGATCCTTTCCAAGGCGTGTGACTACGGCCTGCGGGCGGCGGTGTACGTGGCGGCGCGGGGGGAGGACCGGTTCGTGCCGATCGCCGAGATCGCCGCGGCGCTGGACGTCTCCTTTCACTTCCTTACCAAGACCCTGCAGACCTTGAGCCAGCACAAGATCCTCACCTCGTCGCGCGGCCCCAAGGGGGGGGTGGCCCT
>MNYW01000177.1 GCA_001873295.1 Nitrospirae bacterium CG2_30_70_394
CGCCCATCCCCACCCGCCGCCCGCACCCGTCTCAGTTTGCGACAGGGCCGCCCGCTGGGTGTCTCACCCCCCGGTGGTTTTTCACCACCCGGGCGCTTTGCCAACCCACCCTGCGGGTGGCACAAATCCACTCCGCATAAGCGTTTCATGACCTTTATGGGGAAAATACAAGTTACGGGCATCGCACTTGCTTGAGACCGGAGGAGAATCGCAGCAACGACGGCCGGCGTCACCGGACCACCACTCCTAGGGGGATCACCATGGGTCAGACCAAGCGGCTTTGCCGCGTCGGCGGTGCTCTATCCATCGCCATCGCGTTCGCCACCTCCACGGCGCAGGCGGCGTTCAACCTCACCCTCAACTTCACCGGCGGGCTGTCGCCTACCCAGCAGACGGTCTTCGGGGACGCCGCCACCTTCTGGGAGGGCCAGATCACCGGCTACCAGCCGGGGATCCTCCTCGGCGGGATCACCCTCGACGCCAGCGGCACCGCGATTGACGGCGTCGGCGGCGTCCTCGGTCAGGCAGGCCCGACCGCGACGACCCACCAGGCGGGCTACTGGCTCTCCACCACCGGGGTCATGGAGTTCGACACCGCCGACCTCGCGAACCTGGAGGGCAACGGCTCGCTCTACGACGTCGTCCTCCACGAGATGGCCCACGTCATGGGGTTCGGGACCTTGTGGACGGACAACCACGTCTACACCAACACCACTGGCCGGTACACCGGCGCCAACGGTCTCGCCACCTATCAAGCCGAGTTCAGCCAGCCCCTCGCCACCTTCGTGCCGGTGGAGCTTGGCGGCGGCGCCGGTACCGCCGATGGCCACTGGGATGAAGTCAGCGGTGGCGGCGGCCTCACCGGGATCACCGACGGTCTCGGCCACGACATGCGCGACGAGCTGATGACCGGCTGGCTCAACAGCAACATCTTCGTCAGCCAGACGACCCTCGCCTCGTTCACCGACATCGGCTTCATCGCCGTGCCCGAGCCCACCGGCGCCCTCTTGTTGCTGATGGGTGTCGCCGGGATCGGGATGCGGCGATTGCGGCAAGGTAGCCGCGCGGCGTAACCGTCGCCGCCGATCCGCGGTACACCACGGGGCGCGCCCACCCCGCCACGCAGCGGGCGGGGTGGGCGGCGGTCGCGTCGCCGGCCCCCTCCACGGTCCAGCGCGACGGTGGAAGGGGGACGTCGCTCGGCGGCCGATCGCGCCGGACTGCCCTGGAAGGCGGGGCCACGCGCCAGCCCTCTACCGCCCACCCCCGCGCGTGCGCGGATCGAGCACCCCGTAGAGGAGGTCCACCGCCAGGTTCACCGCCACGTACGCCACCGCCATGAACAGGACCGCCCCCTGCACCAGCGGGTAGTCACGCGCCTCGATGGCGGTAAGGGTGAGACGGCCGACGCCGGGCCAGGCGAAGATCGTCTCGGTGATCACCGCACCGCCAAGGAGCGCGCCGGTCTGCAGCCCGACCACGGTGATCAGGGGCAGGGCGGCGTTGCGGCCCGTGTGTTTGAGGATCACCGCCGCCTCCCCCACCCCCTTGGCGCGGGCGGTGCGCACCCAATCGGCGGTGAGCGCCTCCAGCCAGCCGGCGCGGGTCATGCGCATGAGGATCCCCGCCATGCCGCTCCCCAGGGTGATGGACGGCAAGATCAGGTGGTCGATCCCGCCGCGGCCGGAGACCGGCAGCCAGCCGAGGCCAATGGCAAAGCCGAGCACCAACAGCGGCCCGAGCCAGAAGTTGGGCATCGCCACACCGGCCACCGCCAACCAACGCAGCACCGTGTCCGCCCGCCGGCCGGCGCGCAGGGCAGCGACGATCCCACTCGGCAGGGCGATGAGCAGGGCGACCCCCAGCCCCCCGGCGAGGAGCTCGCAGGTCGCCGGGAGGTGATCGCCGATCACCCCCGCCACCGGCCGGTGGAGGCGGATCGACTCCCCGAGATCGCCGCGCAGAACGTTGCCGAGGTAGCGGCCGTACTGCACCGCCAGGGGGTCCTCGAGGTGGAGCGCGGCGCGCAGGGCGAGGCGATCCGCCGGCGCGGCGCCGTCGCCGAGCATCACCTCCACCGGGTCGCCCGGGACCAGGTGCAGCAGCAGAAAGACCGCAGTCACCACCCCGAGGAGGACGGGGAGGGCGAGGAGGAGCCGGCGCAGGGCGAAGGCCATGGCCCTCGACTCTACTCCTCAGGGAAGAGCGGCACCTGGTCGATTCCCTCCGCGGGCGGCTCGGCCGGCGTGGTGGGCCGCCGCGCCCCCGCGCCGGGCTGGCCCTGGGGAACCACCAACAGGGTGAGGTGGGTGGTGAACGCCCCATCCTCCACCGTCGCCACGACCACCCGATCGCGCTTCTCGAACAGGAGGATGTGGTTCTTGAGATGGATCCGGCTTAGCGCCCGCCAGCCGGTCCGCCGCATGTGGTCATCGATGAAGTCGGCGAGGGCCTCGCTCTGGAATCGCCCCTTGTAATGGAACTCACCGAGGGCGAGATCCCCGGCATGGACCACCTTCGACTTCTCCGCCTCGTAGGTCATGCCGCGCGGCAGCTCCACGTCCGCAAGCCCCGCGGAGGTGAAGGATCCGCTGACTGGCTCGCCATAGAGGGCGTGGTCGATCTTCTGCCCGGGGAGGGTCTGGCACCCCCCCAGGGCGACGGTGGCAGCGACGAGCAGGGGGAGAAAGAGGCGGGTGGACCGGGACATAAAAAACTCCTTGGGAGGGAAATCGAGCGAGGCGGGCCGCGGCACGGGGCCGGTGCGGAGAGGATGAACCGCGCCCTTGTTCTAGCGCAAAGGCGGGCGCGTGCAAAGGTGGCGACGGCCGGCGGGGTGGCGCCGGCCGCCGCCGGCTGCTGGGGGCGCGGCTCTTCCCGCCGAGCGCGTGTGACCCGCCCCCGCGGCGCGCGCCCGCTCGCGCCCAGGCGCCGGCCGGATCGGGTCCCGAGCGACTGCGGAGCCGCGGATCTCGGCCCGGATCCGCCCCGTTCTTCGTAACACCTGCCCCACGTAGCGCCTCGAACCGTCGCAATCCGGGCTCAAGACCGCCTCTCCCCGTGACCATCGCCCAAGCGACCAGCCCCTAGCCGTGACGCAGCGCCGCCCCGCCCGGGCCGTCGACGCGGGCGAGGAGGTGGTAGGCGCGCTCGAAGAGGGCGCGGGGAAAACCGAGACCCTCCTTCAGGCAGAGGTCGCGGTCGAGGGGATTGCGGATCTGGCGCAGGGCGGCCAGCCGTTTTCGGCCGAGCTCCGCGGCGAAGGGGAGGACCATCGCCTCCACCGGGTAGTCGCTGCCGTGTACCAGGCGCGGGTGGAGGTGGCGACAACGGGCCAGCAGCGCCAGGTGGCGGCCGCGGCCGGGGATCGCCATCCCCGCGAGGTCGGCGTAGAGGTTCGGCCACGCCGCCGACAAAGCGACACGGTCACCGAACCCCTCGCGGCCGGTGAGCGCGCCGAGCGAGCCGGCGTGGGCGGCGATCACCGTCACCCCCACCTCCAGGGGCAGGAGCAACCGGCGCGGGTCCTCGAGGGGGAGGAAGCGGGGCGGGAAGACGTGCTCGCGGCCGGTGTGGCAAATCAACGGCAGGCGCAGCTCCGCCAGCCGCTCGTAGAACGGGATGCAGCGCCGATTGGCCGGATCCATCCCCTGCACCGAGGGGAGCCACTTCACCGCCACCGCCCCGCGCGCCACACAGCGCGCCAGCTCGGCGAGGGCGTCGGTGCGATACGGGTGGATAGAGACGCCGGGGAGGAGCTCCGGGTGGCGGTCGCAAACGGTAAGCAGGTAGTCGTTGGGGACATAAAAGAGGGTCTCGCCGTCGCGCCGGTGGCCCCCCTCGTCGTAGAGGGCGTCGAAGGCGAGGGCGACCACCCGGTCCACCCGTTGCGCCGCCGCCACCGTCGCCGCCAGGCGCGCGACGAAGCGGTCGTCGGGAAGGTCCACCCGGCCGCCCGGCGAGATCCCGTGGCGCCACAGGAGGTAGCGCACGGGTAGCCGCCGAGCCAGGCGCGGCGCGATGCGACAGCCCGAGCCGCCGCCCCCCATCCCCGCCAGATGGACGTGGCAATCGATCACCAAGGCCCCCATGGCGCCATTGCGGGACCGCGGGGCGCGGCGGTCAAGGGTCGGTGCCAACGGCCGTGGCGCCGGATCGTCGCGCATGGAGCGGCGCGCGCTCCACCGGCCCGCGCACCCCCTCACCGTCCGGGCCGATGGCCCGCCGCGCCTGGCTCGGCGGCCACCCCTCCTTTGTCCACACGCCACGCACGGCGCGAGGCGGGTCGCTGGACGCCCTCCCCGTTTGTCACCCTCGCCGCCCTCCCCTACTCTCCAACCATCCAAACGACTGGAGGTGCGCCATGGGGGAGTGTCTCTTTTGCAAGATTGCCGCGGGGCAGATTCCGGCAGAGCACGTCTACGAGGACACGGACTACGTCGCCTTCGAGGACATCAACCCGAAGGCGCCCACCCACATCGTGGTGATCCCGCGCCGCCACATCGCGACGCTGAATGACCTGACGCCGGACGACCGCGCCCTCGCCGGCGGCCTGGTGGAGGCCGGGGTGACGGTGGCGAAGCGACTCGGCCATGGCCCCAACGGCTACCGCCTGGTCCTCAACTGCAACGCCGACGCCGGCCAGACCGTCTTCCACATCCACCTCCACCTCCTCGCCGGCCGCACGTTCGGCTGGCCCCCGGGGTGAGGCGGGCGTGGGTCGCCGGTAAACATCGGCCTAGGCGCCGGGCGGACCTGCGCAAGCGGGCGCCAACCCCAGGGCGTGCGCGCAGCGGCGGGCGCTGCGGCCGGCAAAGGCGGCCCGCGATCGAGACCAAGATCGAAATCGTTCTCGACCCACCCCCCTAGGCCGCGGCCGACGTCCAGCTCCGCCTCTCCCCGTCCCCTCTCCTCGCGATCCCGATTTCGATTGTCCCCATGGACCCTCCAAGGGGGCGCCACGGAGAAGGGGTGAGGGGTTCGGGGTGGAGGATTCGCGGCCCTGCACGTTCATCGGCGACGAGACCGAAAAACCATCGCCACTGGCTTGACCCAGAGGGAGCGCCCGCGGTCGAACCGCCGGGCGCGCTCCCGTCGATTCCAATCCAACAGACTCCTCGCTTCGGCTTGCGCCTAAAAGACCAGGTTCATGTCTGCCGGGATGACGATGTCCGTGTAGTAGCTCTCCGGGTCCGCCACCACCACGCCGTCCACGAAGTCGGCGTCGGCCATCTTGAAAAGCTGCTTGTTCAGGGGGCAGGCGAGGAGGAGGGCGCCTTCCATGTGGAGCATGACCAGCATGTCCTCGGGGGTCGGCAGGTTCATCTCCTCCATCCGCGCCGCCATCTCCTGTTGCACCGCCTCGGGCTGGTCCGGCAGGCAGCGGAGGGTGCCCACCTTGTCCTTGTGGACCGCGTTGATCCCGCGCGAGCCGAAGAAGACGGTCACCGCAGCGCCGGCGCGCAAGAGGCTCAGGGCGGTCATCAGGCCGTTGAAGACCTGGCACAACTCGTCGTGGAAGATCATCACCGAAACCTGCTTCTTGGCCGGGTGGGTCATGGCTCGCTCCAGTGGCGGGGGTGGGGTGGCCGCTCCCCCGCCGCGCAGCCGCGCGGTTGACGGGGAGGGCGACCACCAGTAAACGTGAGCATACTCACATATGAGTACGCTCGCATATCAACAGGCCGAGGTGGCCGCCCTCGGCCGCCTCTTCAAGCTCCTGGCGGAGCCGAATCGGTTGCGCATCCTCCTCAGCCTCGGGGTGGACTGCCGCCCGGTCGCCGCCATCGTCGCTGCCACCGGCCTGTCGCAAACCAACTGCTCCTTCCACCTGCGCCTCCTGCGCGAGGCGGGGGTGGTGCGGGCGGAGCCCCGCCCCCCCTTCGTCTTCTACTGCCTCCACGACCCCACCCTCCTTGCCATTGTCGAGGAGCTGCGCCAGTGGCTCGGGGGGTGCGGCGACGCGGGCAACGGCCCCAGCCGGAGCGGCAAGGCGTGAGCCGCAGGCGGGTAACCCTCCGCCCCGGAGCCGGTCGGACTGGCTCCCGATCGTCGGCGCAAAGACAGGGTCAAGCCCGGCAAGGAGCGCCTCGACTGTGGCGGGGAACCACCTCCCGATCGACGGCGCAAAGGCCGGCTCAAGCCCGCTTGCAGCTACCACAATCGACAGGGTTCCGCAGACTCCTCGGGCCGGCGGTGGCGGTCGCCCTCGCGCTGGCCACCCCCGCCGCCGCGTCCTTGCGCGGCTCTCTCGACTTGGCGGCCAGGGCGCGGGCGAGCTCCGCGGTCCCCCTCACCCTCGCCCTCTTCGCGATCGCCCTCCTCCTCTTGCACCTCATCCGCCGCTGGCGCGGCCAACGCCAACTACCCCCCCCCCTCACCGCCACCACCCTCCACGACCGGCTGGCGAGCGGGGCGGTGGCGGTGGTGGTGGACGTGCGCGACGCCGCGGACTACCGCGCCGGCCACATCCCCGGCGCCCTCAGCCTACCGCTGCCAGAGCTCGACCACCGCCTGGCGGAGCTCAACGGCTGGCGCCGCCTGCCGGTCGCGGTGGTCTGCCGCACGGACAAGCGCTCCGCGGTGGCGGTGCAACGGCTGCGCGCCGCCGGCTTCGCCACCCCGATCCTGGTGCGCGGCGGGATGCGCGCCTGGGGCGAGGCGGGGCTAGAGGTCGCGGCCAGCGACGCGCCGATCGACCGCACCTGACCACCGCCCGCGGTGCGGCACGAAGGCGGGGCGGTCCCCTAGGAGTCAGCCGAACGTTGGGCAGAGCGAGTGCAGCAAGCGGAATGAAACGCCACCGGGCCACCGCGGAGCGAGCGGCTCTATGGGTCGCCCAGCAGCGGGTCGCCCAGCAGCAGCGCGCGGAATCAAATGCCACCGGGGGTCGGGGCGCCACCGGGGGTCGGGGCGCCACCGGGGGTTGGGGCGCCGCCGGGGGTCGGGGCCCGCCCCGCGTCGCGCTACGAACGGTCGCGCATCCGGGCTCGAGCCCGCTCCGCCAGATCCCCGACGTGGAGCGGGTCGAAGAAAGTTGGGCGGGCCTTCGGCCGGCGAGGAGGATCGGCCCGCCAGCGCCGATCCTCCTCCAGTCCCTCTCCTCCCCCCTGCACCGGGCAAGGGGGGAGGAGTCACGACGCCGCTACTCCCCCTTCACCAGCTTCTCGATGTCGCCGTAGATGATCGACGGGATGAGGGTGTTCTTGGCGAAGGCGGCGTAGCCCGAGTCCCAGAAGTAGAGCTGCATCCGCCACATCTCGCCGTACTGGGCGATCTGCCACTTGCCGCCCTTCTTGTAGAGAACCAGCTCCATGGGCATCGCCGGGGTATGGTCGACCCCCGGGTACTTGGTGTTGTCCTTCTTGTCCCCGAAGCGGAAGTCGGAGTTGATGTTGATGCACTTGAGGGAGGTGTAG
>MNYW01000023.1 GCA_001873295.1 Nitrospirae bacterium CG2_30_70_394
CCCCGGCCCCTGTGACCCCAGCCCGTGACCCCACCGCACCGCGCGCCTCTACGCGAGCCCCGCCTTCCAGGCTGGCACGGGGGTCGGCCGTTCGCCCGCGCCACCTACCCCTTCCTACTTCCTGCTTTCTCCAGCGCGCGGGTCGTTGCCTTCCCCTCCACGATTCGCGTTCATTCGCGGCTCGATCGACAAAACATCTTCCGCACTACTCTCCGCCCCACCCGCGGGGACCGTACGCGGGGCGGCCCAGGCGCGCAGGGCGGCGACCTTTTCCGCCATGGTCACCGACAAGGGCCGGGTGGCGGCGAGCTCTTCCAAGAGCAGCTCGGTAGTGAGGTGGCCGGGACCAGAGAAGGCGGCGTAGAGGCCGGAGACCACCGCCTGTTCGATCTCGGCGCCGGAGAAGCCGTCGCTCGCCGCGGCGAGGCGGTCCAGGTCGAAGGTGTCGGCGTCACGATCGCGGCGCGTCAGGTGGAGGGCGAAGATCGCCTTGCGCTCGCTCACCGCCGGCAGGTCGACAAAGAAGATCTCGTCGAACCTGCCCTTGCGCAGGAGCTCCGGCGGCAAAGCGGCAATGTCGTTGGCGGTGGCAGCCACAAAGACTGGCGCCTCCCGCTCCTGCAGCCAGGTGAGGAAGCTGCCGAGGATGCGGCGGCCGAGGCCACCGTCCGCGTCGCCGTTGCCGGTCGCCAGCCCCTTTTCGATCTCGTCGAACCAGAGGACCGCCGGCGCCATGGCCGCAGCGGTGGCGAGGGCCTTGCGCAGGTTGCGCTCCGACTCGCCCACGTATTTGTCGTAGAGGCGGCCGGCGTCGAGCTTGAGCAGGGGCAGCTCCCAAAGGGCGGCAATGGCACGCGCGGCCAGCGACTTGCCGCACCCCTGAACACCGACGAGGAGGATGCCGCGCGGCGGCTCCAGGCCGAAGTCACGCGCCTTGGTCGAGAAGCCGTCCTTGCGCTGCATCAGCCAGCGGCGCAGCCCCGCGAGGCCCCCGACGTTGGCGAAGCTGGTGGACTCTAACTCGAGGGTGAGGAGGGAGTCGCGCTCCACCAGCTCCTTCTTCGAGTGCAGCACCTGATCGCGGTCGGCGCGGGTCAGGGCGCCATCGGCCGCGATGGCGGCGCGCACCGCGCGTACCGCCTCGCCCTCGGAGAGGCCGGCAAGGGCCCGGGCGAGCGCCTCCACCATCCCCGCCTCGATGCGCACCGGCGCGCCAAGGGTGGCGCGGTAGCGGTCGATCTCCGCCTCGATCAGCCCCACCATTCGTGCCGCGTCCGGGACCGCCGGGGTGAAACGGGTGCACAGGCGGCCGAGCTCCTCGGGGATCTTCGCTTGCGGGCTCAGCAAGACGATCGCCCGCCGCCGCTGCCGGTACCCCATGGCAATCTCGCGCAGGCGGCGCACCCGGCGCGGGTCGTCGAGATAGGGGTGGAAGTCGCGCAGGAGGTAGATCGCCTCCAGGTCGGAGGCGGCGATGTGCTCCAGCACCTGGGCGGGATCGCGGGTGGTGAGCATCGGCGAGAAACCCGCCTCTTGCCGCGCCAGCCCCTCGGTCACCGACCAGGTGAACAGGGGCAGGCGCAGGCGGCGCGCCACCTCGCCGACCAGGGCCACCACCCGCTCCTCCTCGCCGCTCTCCACATAGACCAGGGGGTAGCGCGAGTCGATCAAGACGGCGAGGTCGCGCACGTCCGACCCCGCGGCCAGCCGCCCCGCACCCCCGCGCCCTGCCAATCGCTGACTCACCGTCCGCTCCATCCGCACCTCATCGTCTACACAAAGAGCTGCTCGAAGGTGCGGGGGGAGACGATCCGAATCCCCTCCCGATTCTCCAGGGCAAGGAGGTCGCGATCCCCGCTCCCCAGATAGGTCGCCCCGGCGGCCTTTGCGCACGCGAGAAGGTGGTCGTCATCCCGGTCACGACAGACCTGCGCGCGGGCCACTGCACCGGCTGGCGGGGTCACCTTCCGGGATCCTTCGGCAAAGAGGGCGAGGAGCTTTCGAAGCTCCACCGGCAGCACGTGCAACTTCTCCGTCAGCTTCTCAACGAACTCATCGAGGATGAAGGGACAGATGAAGAGCTCGACGTCTCGCCGTCGCGCCCGCATGAGGAGCTTGGCGCACAGCCCTTCAGCGATGAAGGCCGAAAGGAGAACGCTGGTGTCAAAGACTACCTTCACGAAGCGGTCTCAAAGAGATCGTCATCGGTGACGAGGCCCAGGCGCTTCGCCTTTTCAGTTAGGACTTTCCTCGTCGCCTGAAACCGTTGTTCCCAGAGGAAGAGGCCAAGGGCCTCCTTCATCACGTCACTCTTGTTGCGCCCGGTTCCAGTGACAAACCGCTCAAGCTCCGACGCCATCGCCTTGGGCAGGCTGACCGACACCACCGATCGCATGATTCGTGCCCTCCGGTGACCACCACGATCACGCATCGACAATACACGACGACCGCCGACCGCTTGGCTCCACGCTCCCCAACCCACTCCCACCCCTCACCCAACTTCACCCGCCGCCCTGCTCCAGATATTCCGCCACGGTGCGATTGATCCCATCGCACAGGGAGATCTTCGCCTGCCAGCCAAGGGCGGTGAGGCGGCGCACGTCGAGGAGCTTTTGCGGCGTGCCGTCGGGTTGGGTGGGGTCGAAGACCAGCTCACCGGTGTAGCCCACCGCCGCGGCCACCATCGCCGCCAGCTCGGCGATGGTGCAGTCGCGGCCGGTGCCGATGTTGAGGATCTGGTCGCCGTCGTAGTGCTCCAGCAGAAAGAGGCATGCATCGGCGAGGTCGTCGGCGTGGAGGAACTCGCGCCGCGGCCTGCCCGTCCCCCATACGGTCATGGTGGGCGCCCCGGCCTGCTTCGCCTCCACCAGCTTGCGGATCAGGGCGGGCAGGACGTGAGAGGTTTGCAGGTCGTAGTTGTCGCCCGGGCCGTAGAGGTTGGTCGGCATCACCGCGATGAAGCGGTCGCCGTACTGGCGGCGGTAGGCGCGAGCCATCTCGATGCCGGCGATCTTCGCCACCGCGTAGGCCGAGTTGGTGGTCTCCAGGGGGCCGGTGAGGAGGTACTCCTCGCGGATCGGCTGCGGACAGTCGCGCGGGTAGATGCACGAGCTGCCGAGGAAGAGGAGCCGCCCGCAGCCGAAGCGGTGGGCGGCGTCGATCACGTTGAGCTCGATCGCCAGGTTGTCGCGGATGAAGTCCGCCGGGTAGGTGGCGTTGGCGACGATCCCCCCGACCCGCGCCGCCGCGAGGATGCCGTGGCTGGGCCGCTCGCGCGCGAAAAAGGCGTCCACCGCGGCGCGGTCGGTAAGGTCAAGCTCCGCGTGGGTGCGCACCACCACCTGGGTGAAGCCGCCGCGCTCCAGGGCGCGGAGGATGGCGGAGCCTACCAGGCCGCGGTGGCCCGCCACGTAGATCTTGTCGTCGAGATTCATGCTCCTCCTCCCACGCGGTTGGAAGGACGCGATCGTCACCCAAGCGCACGGACTCAAGCCAGGGGGGCCGCTTCCCGGGCCACGCGACAAACGCCGAACCGTGGCCGGAACTGCTCTTGCCCTCCAGGGCCACCCCCGGCCACGCGGTCAATGCGAGCGCCACGAGCCAAGGCCGTGGGCGCGCCGGTCAAAGCGAGCGCGCGCCGCGGGCGCGGGCTCCGCGCTGGCTTGCCAACCGGCGGCGCTCCTACCGCGGGGGAGCACTCACCCCATTCGGGCCATGGATGCAAAACCGTGGCGCTGGAGTTGCGGGTGCAGGGTGAGGAGCAAACCGGCTCGCGATCCGCGCACCGCGGGCCTCCCCGGCGGACCTACGGCGCGGAATCGGGGGTGGAACCGCCTCGGACCTGCGCCATGGGCGCGGCCAGCCCAACCGGCCGGATCGCCGGAGTGAGCCACCCCCAAGCCGCGACGCCCCTCACCGGCCGCGACGTCGAGACTCACCCCGCCTCCCGTTGCAGAGCGGCGAGGAGGTTGAGGGCCTCCAAGGGGGTGAGCCGCTCCACCGGCAGCGCCCGCAGCCGCGCCACCACCGGGTGGGGCGCGGGCTCGGCAAAGAGGTCGAGCTGCGGCGCGGCGGCGGCCACGCCGGTGACCCGCAACCGGCCGCCGTTCGTGTGTTCGCCCCGTTCGAGGTTGGCGAGGATGGCATCGGCACGCCCCACCACCGCCTCCGGTAGCCCCGCGAGGCGGGCCACGTGGATGCCGTAGGAGCGGTCCGCGGGCCCCACCTCAATCCGCCGCAAAAAGACCACCTCCCCCTGCCACTCACGCACCGCGCAGTGGTAGTTCACCACCCCGGGGCAGGACTCGGTGAGCTCGGTGAGCTCGTGGTAATGGGTCGCAAAGAGGGTGAGCGGCCCCGCGGCGAAGCTGCCAAGGAGCGACTCGGCGATCGCCCAGGCGATGGAGATGCCGTCGAAGGTGGCGGTGCCGCGGCCAATCTCATCGAGCAGCACCAGAGAGCGCGGAGTCAGGTTGTGGAGAATGTTCGCCGCCTCCTTCATCTCGACCATGAAGGTGGAGTCGCCCGCGGCGAGATCGTCCGAGGCGCCGACGCGGGTGAAGATCCGGTCGATGCGGCCGATGGTTGCAGCCTCCGCCGGCACAAAGCTCCCCATGTGGGCCATCAGGACAATCAGCGCCACCTGGCGCATGTAGGTCGACTTGCCCGCCATGTTCGGCCCGGTGAGGAGGAGCATGCGCCGGTCGCCCCCCTCCAAGGTGCAGTCGTTGGGGACGAAAGACTGGGGCGGAGCGAGGGCCTCCACCACTGGGTGGCGGCCGCCGCGAATGTCGAGCTCGATCTCCTCGGTGAGCACCGGCCGGCAATAGCCATTCTTCGCCGCCACCTCCGCCAGCGCCGCGAGGCAATCGACCTCCGCCACCCGCCGCGCCTGAGCCTGGAGGCGCGCCACCTCCGCCACCACCCGCTCGCGAAGCTGCTGAAAGCGGCGGTACTCGAGGTCGCACAGGCGCTCCTGGGCGTTGACGATCCGCTCCTCAAGCTCTTTCAGCTCTGGGGTGACGAACCGCTCGCCGTTCGCCAGGGTCTGCTTGCGCAGGTAGTCGCCGGGAACCCGCGCCAGGTTCGCCTTCGAGACCTCCAGGTAGTAACCGAAGACCCGGTTGTGGTGCACCTTCAAGCCCGCAATGCCGGTGCGCGCCCGCTCCCGCTCCTCCAACCGCGCGATCACCGAGCGGGTGTCGCGGGTCAGCAGCCGCAGGGCGTCGATCTCCGGATCGGCGCCGTCCGCGATGATCCCCCCGTCGCGCAGGGTGAACGGCGGCTCTGGGTGCAACGTCGCGGTGAGCTCCGCGGCCAGGTCCGCGAGGTCGTCCCACGCCGCGGCCAGGGGCACCAGCCGGCCACCGCCGCCAGGGATCGCCGCCGGCAGAGCCGAGAGCGCCGGTGCTTCACGCTCAGGGCCTGTCGGACTTTGTCCCGATCGACTGCGAAGAAGCGGATCTCGACCCGGATCGTGGACCGTTCTTCGTTCCATAGCCCCACGTAGCGCCTCGAGCGGCTCCCCATCCGGGCTCGAACCCACTTGCTCGCGTGACGATCGACAAAGTCCGTCAGCCTTCTCAGGAAACGCGCCCGTGGTCCGCGCGCCCGAAATCGCCGCCCGCACCGCGGGGAGGACCGCCAGGGAGTTTGCCAGGGCGAGGAGGTCGCGGCCGTTGCAGGCGGCCAGCGCCGCCCGGCCGGCGAGCCGCTCAAGGTCGCGGATCCTCCCGAGCTGGTCGCGCAACGCCGCGCGCGCCTCCCCCTCCTCCACCAGCCGCGCCACCGCCGCCAGCCGCTGCTCGATCGCCCGCCGCTCCTGCAACGGCCGCACCACCCAGCCGCGCAGGAGCCGCCCGCCCATCGGGGTGCGGGTGGTGTCGAGGACGCCGAGCAACGAGCCGCGCCGCCGCCCATCGCGCAGGGTGACGAGAAGCTCCAGGTTGCGCCGGGAGGCGGGGTCGATGGCGAGACCGTCGGCCGGAACGACCGCGCGCAGCCGCTGGAGATGGCACAAGGGCTGGCGCTGGGTCTGCTCGGCGTAGGCGAGCAGGTGGACCGCCGCCGCCACCCCCACGGTGGTCTCGCCGAGGCCGAGGCCGCCGAGGTCGGCAACGCCGTAGCGGGTGGCGAGCTGGTGGTGCGCCCGGACGGCCGCGGGAAAAGGGGTATCGCTCACGGTCACCGCCACCTGGTGCGCGCGCAGCCAACCCCCCGCCTCCGCCACCCCCTCCTCCCCCGGCGGGACTACCACCTCGCGCGGCTCCAGGCGGGCAAGCTCGTCGTGCAGCGCCGCACCGGGGGCAACCTCCAGGCAACCCAGCTCGCCGGTAAGCAGGTCGAGAAAGGCGACCCCCACCCGGCCGGCGCCCGGGCACAGCGCCGCGAGGTAGGCGTTCTCCTTTTCTTCCAGAAGCGCCTCCTCGCGCACCGTCCCCGGGGTGACCACCCGGACGATCTTGCGCTCAACCAGCCCCTTGGCGAGGCGCGGGTCGCCGATCTGCTCCGCCACCGCCACCGCGTGGCCGCCGCGCACCAGCTTCGCGAGGTACCCCTCGGCGGCGTGGTACGGCACCCCGCAGAGGGGAATCGGCGCGCCGTTGGAGCTGCCCCGCTGGGTCAGGGCGATCCCAAGCAACTCGGCGGCGCGCACCGCGTCGTCATTGAACATCTCGTAGAAATCGCCCATCCGGTAGAAGAGCAGAGCGTCCCCCGCCTCCGCCTTCACCCGCAGGTACTGCTCCATCATGGGCGTGTGGCCCGAGGGGGTCGTCCGTGCCATGGCCGCGGAGGATAACCCACGCGCCGCGACCCCGTTCAGCACTACCGGTAGCGGGCGCGGACGGGCGCGCCGCGCGCAGCCACAAAGAGACAAAGAGGGGGCGGAACCGGAGCGGCCGTGTCGCCGCCGGCAGGGCCGAGCCCCGAGGGGCCTGAAAGGCGCGGCGGGCGGAACGACCTATCGCGACGCAGGGGATCGCCGGCCGCCGCCACCCCCACCGCACCGCCCCCGTCGTCTCTTCGTGCCTTCGTGTGATCCCCCCCCGACCTCGCCCGCGCCATCGCCCGCACCAACGTTGCATGCCAAACCCCAGCGTTTTGACAAGGCCCCGCACGCCGCCAATGACGGGGTCTGTGACGGGGTGACGGGGTCTGTCCTGCAAACTTGCAACTTCCCGGGTCACTTGGCGTTAAGTCTTAGTCTTGGAATGCCCCTCCGTCGCCGTCCCTTCCGTGGCGAGCGGAGGATGTCGTAAGACAAGACCTGACCCCCTTTGCTCTGCTCCGCCACCACAAAGGCACGGCGCGCAAAACGACCCTCCGCGATGCGGATCACCAGCCGCCGTCACCGGGCCATGAGGCCGCTGGCCGCGCGCTCAGGCGCTGTGCCGCTGCTCAGTGGGCGCCGCCGCGGGTAGACTTCGCGCGCCATGCTGACCTTTGCCGCCGCAATCGCCACCCTCACCCTCCTCGTCTTCATCCACGAACTGGGCCACTTCGTGGTGGCCCGCGGGCTCGGGATCCGGGTGGAGCGGTTTTCGATCGGCTTTGGGCCGGCGCTCTACGAGCGGCGGATCGGTGAGACCGATTTCCGGATCGCCGCCATCCCCCTCGGCGGCTACGTGAAGATGCTCGGCGACACCCCGGACGCGGAGGTGGACGCAGCCGAACATGCGCGCTCCTTCCTCGCCCAACCGCCGTGGAAACGGGCGGCAGTGGCGGTGGCCGGGCCGGCGGCGAATCTGCTGGCGCCGATCCTCTTGTTCGCGGCGGTCTTCATGGCTGGCGTGCCCGCCCTGCGGCCGCTGATCGGGGAGGTCATCCCCGACTCCCCCGCTGCCCGCGCCGGGATCGAGGTGGGGGATGAGATCGTCGCCATGGACGGCGAGCCGGTGACCACCTGGGAGCGGGTGGCGCGCTACTACGAGATGCACCCCACCGACCCGGTCACAGTCGGGGTTCGGCGCCACGGCGAAGAGATCCGCCTGACGGTTCCCCCCCCCACCCCGCCGGCCGGCTCCACAGCGGTAAGGCGCGGGGAGATCGTTACCCGCGGCGCCTTGCTCACCTTCCCGGCGTTGGTGGGCACGGTGCAGGCGGAGATGCCCGCGGCAGTCGCAGGGATCGAGCCGGGTGACCGGGTGGTAGCCATCGACGACCAACCGGTGGCGTCGTGGAGCGCGTTGGCGAGCATCATCCGTGACCACCCTGAGACGCCGCTGCGCTTCCGCCTCCAGCGCGGCGGCGCGGAGGTGGAGGTCGAAGTGGTGCCAAAGGCGGTCCCCAACCCCGACGCCCCCCCCGCGGGTGGACCCAAGACGATCGGCCAGGTGGGGATCGGTGCCGGCGAGCCGCCCGCGGAGTTGTTCACCCTCGACCGCCTCGGGCCGGTCGCGGCGCTGGTTGGGGGCTACCACCGGACGGTCGAGGTGGGAGTCACCATTGCCGGGGGTATCGGCCAGCTCTTCCGCCACCAGGTGTCGGCGAAGAGCCTCGGCGGCCCAATCATGATCGTTCAGATGGCGGGCGAGCAGGCGGCGCGCGGCTTGCCGAGTTGGCTCTTCTTCGTGGCGGTGATCAGCCTCAACCTCGGCATCCTCAACCTCCTGCCGATCCCGATCCTCGACGGCGGCCACCTCCTGATCTGCGCGGTGGAGACCATCACCCGCCGCCCCGCCAACCCGCGCATCCTCGAGACCGCGCAACAGCTCGGCCTCGCCCTGCTCCTCACCCTGATGGTCTTTGCCACCTACAACGACGTGATGCGCTGGATCGGCGTCTACCCGATGCCGTAAGGGACGGCCGCGCCAGGTGGCTCCTCTGCGCCGTGGACTCGGGGACGCCGCCGCAACAGAGCGCGACGCACGCCTCGCTGGCCCGCCCCGCGAGGCCGGCGCAGGTGGGAAGGGCAGAAGTAGAAGGTAGAGGCTCCCCTCCCCGATTCGCCTCCCTTCGCCTTCCTTTGCGGCCCGCTCTAAAAAGGAGCGCCCCCCCAATACTGAGACAGAGCCCTCTACCGCCTCCCCAACGCGGGCGCGGCCGGGGGGTGAGACGTGCGGTGGGGTGCGGGTACCGACTGGACCCTCGCTTTGCCGTCCCGAAGTCGCCACCCTGACGGGGTCTGTCCTGCAAACTTGCAACTTCCCGGGTCACTTGGCGTTAAGTCTTAGTCTTGGAATGCCCCTCCGTCGCCGTCCCTTCCGTGGCGAGCGGAGGATGTCGTAAGACAAGACCTGACCCCCTTTGCGACCCCCTTTGCTCGGGGGTGAGACGTGCGGTGGGGTGCGGGTACCGACTGGACCCTCGCTTTGCCGTCCCGAAGTCGCCACCCTAACCACCCCGCCCTGGCGGGCGACCGCTGCAAATTCGCCGATGAAGACCCGTCGCATCGCCAGGCAGATCAGTGTCGGGGCCGTGAAGGTAGGCGGCTTCGCGCCGGTGTCGGTCCAGTCGATGACCAACACCGACACGCGCGATATCGCCGCCACCGTCGGCCAGATCCGCGCCCTGGAGCAGGCCGGGTGCGAGATCGTCCGCCTGGCGGTCGTCGACGAGGCGGCGGCCGCGGCCCTGGCCCAGATCAAGGCCCACACCACCGTGCCGTTGGTGGCCGACATCCACTTCTCCCACAAGCTCGCCCTCGCCGCCCTGGCCGCGGGGGCGGACTGCATTCGGATCAACCCAGGCAACATCGGCGCCCGCTGGAAGGTGGAGGAGGTAACCCGCGCCTGCGCCGAGCGCGGCGTGCCGATCCGCATCGGGGTGAACGGGGGCTCCTTGGAGAAGGCGGTGGTGGAGGCCCACGGCGGTGCCACCGCCGAGGCGATGGTGGCGAGCGGCCTGGGCCACATCCGCATCCTCGAAGACTTGGGCTTCGACCAGATCAAGATCTCGTTGAAGGCGTCGGACGTCCACCGGACGGTGGCGGCGTACCGCCTGATCGCAGAGAAGATCGACTACCCCCTCCACCTCGGGGTGACCGAGGCCGGCCCGCCGGCAACCGGCGCGATCAAGTCGGCGGTCGCCCTCGGCTCCCTGCTTTTGGACGGCATCGGCGACACGGTGCGCATCTCCCTGGCCGCCGATCCGCTGGAAGAGGTGCGGGTCGCTTACGACATCCTCAAGGCGTGCGGCCTGCGCCAGCGCGGGGTGAACCTGATCGCCTGCCCGTCGTGCGGGCGCGCCGAGATCGACCTGGTGGGGCTGGCGCGCGACGTGGAACGGCGCCTCGCCTCCCTGTCGTGCTCGGTATCGGTGGCGGTGATGGGGTGCGTGGTGAACGGCCCGGGCGAGGCGGCCGACGCCGACTACGGCATTGCCGGCGGCCGCGGCTTCGGCACCCTCTTCAAGGGGGGCGAGGTGGTCGAGCGGGTGGCGGAGGCGCAGTTGGTGGACGCCCTGGTGGCCCTCATCGAGGCGGACCACCCGGAGGGGGTCTGAACTTCGGAGCCTGTCCGACCCGCTCCCGATCCGAGCCCCGGGGCGAAGGAGTCGCGCGCGCAGCACCTGCGCTTCGGAGCCTGCCAGACCATGCCCGATCCATCCGCACACCTTCACCCGCCCAGGCTTCGCGTCTGAGCTTCGGAGCCTGTCCGACCCGCTCCCGATCCGAGCCCCGGGGCGAAGGAGTCGCGCGCGCAGCACCTGCGCTTTGGAGCCGGGCGGACCATGCCCGATCCATCCGCACACCTTCACCCGCCCAGGCTTCGCGTCTGAGCTTCGGAGCCTGTCCGACCCGCTCCCGATCCGAGCCCCACGTAGCTCAAGCCGCGGCTCCCGATCCACACTCGCGGCCGCAGCGTCTCGCCACGATCGCCAAAAGTCCGCCAGACTCCTAGGCCGCGCCGGCCCATTGGCCCGCCAAACCGTTGGCCCGTTCCGTCGTGCATCAAGGAGGGAGAGTCCCATGGAGGTGAATCCAACCGCGCGCGGGGGGTGGGTGGTCGCGCCCCTCTCCCTGGCCCTCCTCTACCTCCTCCTCGCCCTCCCCGACCTGGGCCGGCCGGTCCACAACACGATCGAGGCGATCCGCATCGCCTGCGCCCAGTCGATGGTGGAGGGGGGCCACTGGCTGATCCCCGAGACGTGGGGGGCGCCGTACATCTTCAAGCCGCCGCTCTCGCCGTGGATCATCGCCGCCGGCGGGCTGATCGCGGGGCGGGTCGACGAGACCATCGCCCGCCTCGCCACCGCGGGGGTCTCGGCGCTCCTCCTCGTCACCCTGTGGGCGATGAGCCGGCGCCCCCTGGGGACGGGGCGGGCGTGGCTCGCGGCGCTGATCCTGGTCGCCGGCTACGACTTCACCCACCGCGCCGCCTACGCCCTCATCGACCTCCCCCTCACCCTCGCCCTGGGGGCGGCGGCGTGGGCCTTTTACCGCGGGATGGAGGCGGAAGAGGGGGGCGGGGAGCGCGCCTTCGCCGCGGTGCACACCCTCGGGGTGGTGGCGGCCCTGCTCAAGGGGCCGCTGGCCCTCGCGGTCCTCGCCGCGGTGGTGATCCCCACCGCCCTCGCCCTCGGCCGGCCGCGCGCCCTCGTCGCCTTGGTCCGCCGGCGTACCACCCTCCTCTGGCTCCTCCCCGCGGCATGGTACGGGGTGGCGGCGGTGGGCGGCGGCGCGGCGGCACGGGCGCTGCTGTCCACGGAGCTCACCCAACAGATCACCGGCCTGAACGAGCACGAGCCGCCCCTTTGGTACCTGAAGAGCCTCGCCACCCACTTCTTCCCGTGGGGGCTGCTGCTGCCCCTCACCGTGCTCCCGGCGTGGCGGCGCGACCGGCGCCTGGCCACCTTCGTGGGGGTGTGGGCGGTGGCGATCTTCCTCCTCTTCTCCCTCTCCGCGGAGAAGACCCACCGCTATCTCATGCCGATCTACCCGGCCCTCGCCGCGTGGGTCGTCCTCGGCATCGACAGCCGCTGGGCGGCGCGCGGCCTCTCCATGGCGAGCGTGGTCACCGGTGCGGTCGCGGCGGGGGGGGCGATCGTGGCTGCCACCGCGCCCCTCTGGGCCCACCCGAACCATAGCTACCTGCACACGGTGGCCGCCGCCCACCCCCTGTTCTTGGCCGTCGCCCTCGTCGCCATGGCGGTCGCCGCCGCGGGGGCTGGCCACCTCGCCTGGCACGGCCGCCCCCAACGCGGCGCCGCGCTCCTCGCCGTCGCGTTGGCGGCGTTGCAGGGGCCCGGCTACTGGCACCTCCAGCGCCTCCCGGACCACGACCCGCGCGCGCACCTGGCGGCGGTCCGCAACCGGGTGGGGGAGGCACCCCTGGCGGTCTACGCCTGGACCGCCCGCGATCAGGGGGCGCTGCCCTTCTACCTGCGGCGCAAGCCGGTGGAGCTTGCCACCCCGGACGCCGCCGTCGCCCACCTCGCCCCGGGCGGCACCTATCTGCTCCTCCCCGAGCCACGGTGGGCGGAGGCAGCCGCGCAAGGCGACACCCTCCGCGAGGTCTACCGCTTCCCCTTCCAGCCAAACAAAGGGAGGGTGGAGACCCTCTGCCTGGTCACACGCGACCCGGCCACGCCGCCAAGGTTGCCGGCCGAGGCCGCGCCCCTCCCCCCCCCTTCCCCGTGAGCCCCTCCCCCGCCCCGTGAGGCCCGCCATGATGTCCGACCCGACCACCATCGACTACCTCGCCCACGACGCGGTGCGCGCCAAGTACGTCCTGATCATCCGCGAGGACCGGCCGTGGCACCACGTGGAGGAGATGCACGACCAGCTCAAGCGCAAGGTCGACACCTACTTCCAGTACATCAAGGAGGGCGAGGTGGCGAAGCAATACCCGGGGGTGACCCCCGCGGACTGCGCCATCACCCTCATCTGCCGCCAACCGCCGGGACCGGCGTCACTCGCCTTCTTCGACTACGTCCGCCAAGTCCTCGCCGCCGACGCCATTGAGTTCACCTTCCTCCTCCACCCGGGCGCGACGCTGAGTTGAGGGGGGCGCCGCGACCCGCCCCGAAAGAGGCCGGGCAAGACGCGCGGCGGCGGTGCGCGCGGGACTCCCCCGCCACACCGCGAGGGCCAGCGCAATGGGGATCGGGGAGCAGGCCGCACGAAAACAGGTGCAGCCGGTCGCCGCCACACCGCGAGGGCCAGCGCAATGGGGATCAGGGAGCAGGCCGCACGAAAACAGGTGCAGCCGGTCGCCGCCACACCGCGAGGGCCAGCGCAATGGGGATCGGGATCGAGGGGACATGAGGGGTGGAGGGGAGATCACGCCGTCGTCCCGCCCCCTCCGGTAGCCACCCTCCCTTCGGTGATCCCACCCCCCCGGGCCGGCCGCGCGCGCGGATCGCCGGGGCCACCGGCTCTGACCGCAGGCGGGAGAGGGCCAGCCGCTTGGTACCGGGGTGGGGCGCCGGCGCCACGCCTTGCGCCGCCTGTCGATTCCCCGAGCGCCCTTAGCGGAGCTGCCGGATCGCCTCGTACAAGATCGCGGCGACCGCGTTCGCGAGGTTCTGGGAGCGGATCTTGGCGTTCTGTGGGAGACGGATGGTCGCCTCGGGGTGGGCGGCGAGGAGCTCCGCCGGCAGGCCGCGGGTCTCGCGGCCGAAGAAGAGGAAATCGCCGCGCCGGTAGGCGACCTCGGTGTAGAGGCGCTCCGCCGCCTTGCTGGCATAGAAGCCGCGCACGGCCGGATGGGCGGCGAATAGCTGGTCGAGGGAGGGGTGGAGCTGGAGCTGGACGTGCGGCCAGTAGTCGAGGCCGGCGCGCTTGAGGTAGCGGTCCTCCAGGGAGAAGCCGAGGGGCTCGACGAGGTGGAGAACGGTGTCGGTGCCGGCGCACAGGCGGGCGATGGAGCCGGTGTTCGGCGGGATCTCTGGATAGACGAGGACGACGTGCAGGTGGTGGTCCATTGCATCCATGGCGCGGCAGGGTACCACCGCCGCGTTGGCCCCCCGCCGCGTTGCTCACCCCTCCTCGCTCCCGTACATTTTTTGCATGCCGATCCTCCCCATCCTCCACTACCCCGACCCGCGCCTGCGCCGCGTGTGCGTCGCGGTAGAGCGGTTCGACGACGCCCTGCGGGAGCTGATCGCTTCGATGGCCGAGACCATGTACGACGCCCCGGGCGTCGGCCTTGCCGCACCGCAGGTGGGCGAGGCGATCCGCCTGCTGGTCTACGACCCGCGGCGCGACGACGATGACGGCGATGACGGCGATGACGATGACGCCGTGGAGCCGCCGCGGGCGGTGATCAACCCGGAGATCCTCCAGCGCGAGGGGTCGGTGGTGGGCGAGGAGGGGTGTCTGTCGGTGCCCCATTTCTACGGCGACGTGGCGCGCGCCGCACGGATCGTGGTGCGCTTCCAAGACGGCGAGGGAACCGTCCACGAGGAGGCCCACGAGGGGCTCACCGCCCGCATCCTCCAACACGAGATCGACCACCTCGACGGCGTGGTCTTCCTCGACCGAATGAGCGCCCTGAAGCGCGACATCCTCAAGCGCAAGATCAAGAAGGCGGCGAAGGCGGGGGAGTACACCCTCACCGCGTAGGCGGTAGACCCGCGGTGCGCTCGTTCGTCGCACCCCCGCCGCCAGCGAACCGCGCCACCAGCTCGGCAAAGCGCGCCGGCTGTTCCAGGGGCGGGCAGTGGCCGCATCGGTCGAGGCGCACCAGCTCCGCGCCGGGAAGGAGGCGGAGCGCCACCTCCAGCGGGGCGGGGCGAAGGACCGCGTCGTTGCGCCCGGTGATCAGCAGGGTCGGCTGGCGGAGGCTCGGGAGCAGCGCGGTGAGGTCGACTTTACCGAGGGCGACCGCGTCGTCCATGAGCACCGTGCGGTCCGCCTCCATGGCGCCGGTGATGAAGAGCTCGGGAATGGGCATGGCCAGGGTGGAGTTGGCGGCGATCCAGCGGGCACAGGGGCGCAGGGAGATGAGCGGCCGGAACAGGTGGCGCACCCCCGGCCAGAGGAGACGGCGCGAGCGCCGGTTGAGCCCGTCGGCGGCGCGCACCATCGGCGCCACCAGCACCAGCCGGCCGATGGGCGCGCCGGCCGCCGCCGCCCGGGCGGCGAGGGTCCCGCCCATCGAGTGGCCGACCACGGTCGCCCCCTCGATGGCGAACTCCCGCAGGACCGTCCCGACCGCCTCGGCATGGCCGTCGAACCCCACGGGCTTGCCGGGTCGATCGGAGTCGCCGTAGCCGAGCCAATCGAGGGCGATACAGCGAAAGGCCGGAGCGAGGTGGCGCACCGCTGCCTCCCAAAAGCGTGACGAGGCGGCCCAGCCGTGGAGAAGCAGCAGCGGCGGGCCA
>MNYW01000136.1 GCA_001873295.1 Nitrospirae bacterium CG2_30_70_394
GCCGTTCATCCACCGCGACGGGAAGAGGGTGACGAAGTGGATGAGCTTGGTGAACGGCATGCAGACCATCAGCACCTCCACGCTCGCCAGGTGCAGCGCTAGCAAGGTGGTGTAGTCCAGTCCCAGGTGGTGGAAGCAGAGGTAGCCGGTGACCACCGGCGCCAGGGTGAGAGCCCAGGTGAGGTAGTCCTCCGTTACCGACAGGAACCGTTTTACCGGGTCGAGCAGGCGGCTGGTGAGCATCACCCCCAGGGCGACCACGGTGATCGCCGCCGCCGCGTCCACCAGCGGGGTGGGCAGCGCCGGCCAGGCAAAGCCGGTGGCGCGGCGCAGGAGCTCGATGTGCGGTGCGAAGAAAAAGAAGGTGAGGATCAGGCCGATGTGGAAGGTGTAGCCCGACAGGTAGCTCACCATCGACTCGTGCTCCGCCGACGGCCGCGAGCGGCGCAGGATCGTCCACCACCCGGAGGCGCCAGCGCGGTGGCGCGGGGCGGCCAGGTGGGGGTCGCGGCCGAGGGAGTAGATCTCGATCAGCCGCCAAACCAGCCCGAGGCAGAAGATCGCCAGGGCGATGTGGAAGCCAGGGCCGCGAACCCAGGCCAAGAGGGCGATGGAGGTCATGTTCATGGCTGCTCCGTCCGCAGTGGAATCCGCCGGGGGGTCAGGCAGGCACCGTTGCAAACTTCCAACAGGCGATGGAGGCGGTGCTCATGGCTGCGCCCCCGGGGACTTTTCCAGATCCGCGACGGTGATCGGCTGATGCGCCCGCTTGGCCGCCGCACGCTTCTTCCGGTTCGCCACCGCCATCGCCGTACCGGTGGCGAGGCCGGCAGCGGCGGCGATCCCAGCGGTTCCGGTGAGCGGCCCGAAGGGGAGGGCGGCGGCGCGATAGAAGCCGCCACCGTCCCAGAAATCGGGCTGCGAGCAGCCGAGGCAGCCGTGGCCCGACTGGATCGGAAAGCTCACCCCGCCGTTCCACTTGAGGGTGGCGCAGGCGTTGTAGGTGGTTGGCCCCTTGCAGCCGAGCTTGTAGAGGCACCACCCCTGGCGGGCGCCTTCGTCATCGAAGGTGTCGGCGAACAGGCCGCGGTCGTAGAACGGCCGGCGGTAGCAGCGGTCGTGGATCGTCTCGCCGTAGAACACCCGCGGCCGGCCGAGGGGGTCGCACTCCGGCAGGCGACCGAAGGTGAGGAAGTGGGCGAGGGTCCCGGCGATCACTGCCCCGATCGGCGGGCAGCCCGGGAGGGTCACCAAGGGCCGGTTGCGCACCACTGCCGAGATGGGCACCGCGCCCGTCGGGTTCGGCGCCGCCCCGGGTAGCCCTCCGAAGGCGGCGCACGACCCCACGGCGATCACCGCCGCCGCGCCCGCCGCCGCCTCTTGGAGCATCGCCAGGTTGGAGATGCCGGCGATGGTGGAGTAGGCCGGTTGGCCCACCGGCAGGGAGCCGTCGACGATCAGGATGTAGCGGCCGTGGTTGGCCGCCATCGCCTCGCGCCGCGCCTCTTCCGCCGCCGCGCCGGCGGCCGCCTGGAGGGTGTGGTGGTAGTCGAGAGAGATCATGTCGAAGATCAGCGACTCCAAGGTCGGGGCGTGGGCGCGGCTGAGGGACTCGGTGCAGCCGGTGCACTCCTGGAAGGAGAGCCAGATCACCGAGGGCCGCGGGGTGCGCGTAAGCGCCTGGGCGATCGCCCGACCCGACCCGGGGGGCAGGGCGAGGGCGGCTCCAATCGCCGCACACGCCTGCAAGAAGGCCCGGCGGCTCATCCCGCCGGCGCGCAGCGCCTCGTACACCGTCCCCTTGGCTATCGCGACCTCCACACCTACGGCGCCGCCGCGTGGCTCGCCGTTGCTAGCGAACTCCTTGGAGAGCCACTACCGTCGTCTTCATGGCTCCACCGTTGCACCACGGCCATCGCGAGGCGGGCGGCGAACGGTACCGCCGCCGCCACCGCCGGGGTGAGGCGGGCCCCCCACGCGAGAGAGGCGGGCTCGATCGCGATCAGGGCGCGCTCGACCGGTGGCTGCCAGCCGGTGAGGCGTGCCAGGTCGAGGAGGTCTCCGAGGCCGATCTCGTGGGCGGTGCGGCCCCGGCAGGCGACCATCCGGTCCATCGCCTCACCTTCCAAAAGGTGCACCGTCCCGGGCGCATCGCCGGTCCGTCCGGCGTCGACGACCAGCAGCCGCTGGCAGCAGGTCAGGGCGGTGACGAAGGAGAGGTCGAGAGCGCCGGTCTCGTGGTAGACGACGCCATCGGCCGGCGGGTGGTCGCGGCGCAGCCAGGCGAGGCAGACAATCCCGGCGCCGTCGTCGCTCAACAGGGGGTTGCCGATGCCGAGAACCAGGATGCGGTTCATCCGACCGTTCTCCTCTTGTGCCTTGCGTACCCGCCTGAAGTGGCTTTCCCGAATCCATCAGGAACCACTCCCGTGCTCCACTATAGCGAAAGATTATGATGAGCAGTCACAATGAACTTATCGTAGTTGGTAAAGTTGTCTTTTCTGCATAAACCACTGCCATACTCTATTGCCATGTGTCTCGCCATCCCCATGCGCATCGAGGCGATCGACGGCTTCAACGCCCGCTGTGCCGCGAAGGGGGTGGAGCGCGACGTCTCCCTCTTCCTCCTTCAAGACGAGGGGGTGGCGGTGGGCGACTACGTGATGGTCCACGTGGGCTACGCGATCCAACGGGTGGCGGAGGCGGACGCCGCGGCGTCGTGGGCCCTGTTCGACGAGATCCTCGCCAGCGAGCCGCCCCCAGCCCCGCCGGCCGGCGCTACCGGGTAGGGTGCGAATGGGTACGACGGGACATCAAGGGTGCGCGGCCACCTGCGGGCAGGAGGGGGGCCGAGCGCCACGCTTCGACGCCGGGATGCGGATTGGGTTGGACCTTCGCGAGGGTGGCAGGGGTGGGGTGCTGCGCCTTGGCCCCTCTGCCTCGTGGAATGGGCGGGGGGGCGGCCGCCTGCCCTCGGGAAGGGCGTCGCGGTGACCGCCGGGGCGGCATGGCTGGCGCGGCTCCGGGCGCTGGATCTGCCCGCGCGGGTGCGGATCATGAACGTCTGCGGCGGCCACGAGCGGGCGATTGCCCAGGCAGGGCTGCGCACCGTGTTGCCGCCCACCATCGAGCTCATCCCCGGCCCCGGCTGCCCGGTCTGCGTCTGCCCGGAGGAGGCGATCTACCACGCGATCCACCTGGCCCTCGACGAGGGGGTGGTGCTGGTCGCCTTCGGCGACATGCTGCGGGTACCGGTGAACGTGGCGAAGGGCGAGGCGCGCTCTCTGGAGGAGGCGCGTGGCCTCGGCGGCGACGTGCGCCCCATCGCCTCCCCGGCGGAGGCCAGGACGATCGCCCGTGCGGAGCCCGCGCGCACGGTGGTCTTCTTCGCCGCCGGCTTCGAGACCACCACCGCGCCGGTCGCTGCCCTGGTCGCTGAGGGGTTGCCGGACAACCTGCTCTTGCTCACCGCCTGCCGGCGCACCTGGCCGGCGGTGGCACTGCTGTTGGAGTCGGGCGAGGCGGGCTTCGATGGCCTGGTGGCGCCGGGCCACGTGGCCACGGTGATGGGGCCGGAGGAGTGGTCGTTCATCGCCGACCGGTTCCGCATCCCGGTGGCGGTGGCCGGCTTCACCGCCGACAGCCTCTTGGCCGCCTTCGACTCGGTGGTGCGCCAGCACCTCGCCGGCCAGCCGCACCTGACCAACTGCTACCCGCGGGTGGTGCGGCCGGGCGGCAACCGGGCGGCGCAGCGGCTGCTTGCCGAGACCTTTGACGTGGTCGATGCCCCATGGCGCGGCATCGGCACCCTGCCCGCGTCGGGCTACCGCCTGAAGGCGCGCTACGCCGGCCACGACGCCGCCCTCCGTTTCCCGGGCGTCACCGAAGAGGCGCGCGCCCGTGCCGGGGAGATGCCCGCCGGTTGCGGCTGTGCGTCGGTGGTCCTCGGCCGTCTCTACCCCACGGGCTGCGCCCTCTACGGCCAGCCGTGCACCCCGCGCACCCCGGTGGGGCCGTGCATGGTCTCCGACGAGGGGGCGTGCCGGATCTGGTGGGCGAGCGGAAATCGCGGTGGAGAGCGCGTGGCCAAGGCCAGCAGCCGGTCGGACTGAATCGGCGGGGAGGGGGGGCAAGGCGGTTGGCTTGTGGGCGCTCCCGCTGGGGAAAGGAGGCGGAAGATGGCGATTGGGTTGCGCCGCGAAGAAACGCGCATCGCGCGAATCGGGACGGGGAGGGCGCGGTCCACGCGGCTTGGGCTGGCGGATCGCGGGGCCTCGCAAGGGGGTCCACCACGGGGGCGACGGTAAACAACCCTGCGCGTCTCTCTGTGGCCACCCTTTCCCGGGGCCAGGAGCCCATGCGGGCGGACGCACCCTTGCCCCCCCACGCTGGACCCAGTCCGACCGACTCCTCGCCGCTGGCCGCCGGGTGTGCGTCGCCGGCGTCGGGTTCACCACCCCCAGGAGGCGAGCTCGGCCATGAAGGGGCGGGCGGTAAGGTCGAAGTGGATCGGGGTGATCGCCACGTAGCCCTCTTCCAAGGCGGTGTCGTCGATGGTCTCGCCGTGGTCCGGGATGACGGTCTCGCCCGCCTGCCAGAAGTACTGCTTGCCACGCGGGTCGACGCGCGCCTCAAACGTCTCTACGAACCGTCCCTGCCCCTGCTCGGTGACCCGGAAGCCGCGGATCTCGTCGCGCGCGATCGCGGGGACGTTGACGTTCAACAGCACGCCGTCGGGAAGGTGGTGGGCCAAAAGCCGCTCCGCCACCTCCACCGCGATCTCCGCCGCCGGGGAGAAGTCCGGCTCCAGGGACCAGGCGCGGGAGATGGCGAAGGCGGGGATGGCGAGGATCGCCCCCTCAGTGGCGGCGGAGACGGTCCCCGAGTAGATGACGTTGTGGCCGGTGTTGGCGCCGTGGTTGATCCCCGACACCACCAGGTCCGGCGGCTCGTGCATCAGCATGCGGACCGCCAGCTTCACGCAGTCCGCCGGGGTGCCGTTCACCGCCCGGCCGAAGAGGTGGCCGTCGTGGAAGACCTTCTCCACCCGCAACGGGTCGGTGAGGGTGATGGCGTGGCCGACCGCGGAGTGCTCGATCAGCGGCGCCACCACGGTGACCTCACCGAGGCGTGCCATCGCCTTGGCCAGGCGGTAGAGCCCCTCGGCGTGGATGCCATCGTCATTGGTCACCAAGATGCGCACGCCACTGCTCCAGTTGTGCCGGGTCGTAGACCACCTCCACCAGGCAGAGCCCCCGGGCGGGGGCGGTGGGGCCGCCGGCGCCACGGTCGCGGGCGGCGAGGATCGCGGTGAGGCCGTGGCTTGGCAAGCGCCCCAGCCCCACCTCCAAGAGGGTACCGGTGATGGCCCGCACCATGTGCTTCAAAAAGCCGGTGCCGGCGATCTCCAGGTGGAGCTCGTCGCCGGCGGGGCCGAAGCGCGCCGCCACCACCTCGCGCACCGTGGTGGTAGTGTCCGCGTCCGCGGCGCAAAAGCTGGCGAAGTCGTGGACCCCCACCAGGGGCGCCACCGCCGTGGCCATCGCCGCGACGTCCAGCGGTCGCGCCTCCCACAGGAGGTACGGCCGGTCCCACAGCGGCCGCACCGGATGGTTGAAAATCCGGTAGCGGTACAGCTTGCCGCGCGCCGCGTAGCGGGCGTGGAAGTCGCTCGCCACCGGCTCCAGACGGTGACAAACGATGTCTGGCGGCAGCAGGGCGTTGAGGCCGCGCAACAGCGCCGCGGCGGCGAACGGGCGCGGTAGGTCGAGGTGGGCGGGGAGGTGGGCGGCGTGGACCCCGGCGTCGGTGCGCGACGCGCCGTGGAGGCGCACCGGTCGATTGCACAGGCGCGCCATCGCCGCCTCCACCGCCCCCTGCACGGTTACCTGCCCGGGCTGGACCTGCCAGCCGGCGTACGCGGTACCGTCGAAGGCGAGGTGCAGCAAGAGGCGCTGGCCGGCGGCGAGCTGGCTCACGTTCCCCCCCGCTGGAGGTACCCGGCCGTGACCAGAGCGATGGCGACGGCGAGGCCGAAGAGGCCATCGGTGGCGGTGAGGCGGAGGCGGGCGGCGGCCGCCAGCGGGTCGGCGAGGGCACCGCTCGCGGCCGCGGCCGCACGGGCGGCGATCTCTTGCTCGCCCGCCGCGATCAAGCAGCGGAGCCGCGTGTCGAGATCCAGCGGCCCGCTGTGCCAGGCGGCCAGGTGGTCGGCAAACCAGGGCAAAAAGCCGAGGGCAAGGCTGGCAACCCACAGGGCGTGGTGCAGGTGGTGACCCGGTGCGCACCAGCCACCGGCGAGGCGGGCGATGGCGGCGACCAGGGCCTCCGGGGGGAGCGCGCGGTAGAGGGCGTGGGCGATCCACACCGCGCCGATCAGACGCGTCGCGGTGAGCAGCGCGAGGTGGACCCCCTCGCGGGTGACCCACAGATGCAGTGGCGCCACCTCGAAAAGGACGTGGCCCGGGGTCATCGTCAGGTGGAGGACGGTGGCCACCAAAAGCAGCGGCCACAAGAAACGGAGGATGGCGAGAAAGGGGCGCACCGGGAGCCGGTGAAGGGCGACATAGCCCACCCCGGCCGCGGCCAAAAGCGCCAGGGCGGCGGGTCGCTGCCAGCGGAAGAGGGGCAGGAGGAGGCAGAGGGCAAAAAAAAGGTGGGAGCGCGGATCCAGCGGCGACGGCCGGCGAGGGGGGGGGGAGTGCATGGGGCTGGCCGGAAGGGGAGTCAGTCGGACGGGGCCGATCGGGGGCAGGGGCGCGGGCGTCCGGGGGAGGGGGCGGGTTCCGGGGAAAGCAGGCCGCCCATGGTCGCGCCTCCACGCCCATGAACGCGAAGGGGGGTTCGCCCGCCGGCGCGGGGGTGCATTCCGCCTGCCCGGCGGAGTCGTCGCCAACAAAAGGGGGTTGGCCGTGCCCTTCCCATCCCGGATGCGCGCCCATCCGTGTTCATTCGCGGCCAGATCTAAAAACCATTTTCCCGCGGCTTCACACCGCCGGATCGCCCGCCTCCCACCGCCCGGTTCCCATCGAGTCACCGTGCGACTCGGTGCGGTCGCTGAGCGCGTAGGCCGCCTGGTAGAGAGCGGCGCCGTCGAACTGGCGGGCGAGGGAATCCCAGGTGGTCTGACGCGCCGGGGTGGTCACCTCGGGGAGGCAGGCGATCAGGGGCAGGCCGCACAGCTCGGTCAGGTCCTCTGCCGCGTGGAGCTCGGCGACGGTGGTGGCGTCCTGCACCACCCGGTTCACCACCATCCCGACCACCGCCACGTGCGCGGCGCGCAAGGCGCGGACGGTGAGCCAGGTGTGGTTGAGGGTGCCGAGGCGCGGGGTGGTCACGACGAGGGCGGGGATGCGCAGGGTGGCGAGCCAGTCGAGGAGGGTGGTCTCCGGGGTGAGGGGGACCCCGACGCCGCCGATCCCCTCGACCACCACGAAGGGGTGGCGCTGGCGCAGGCGGGTGACCAGGGCGGAGAGGCGCGCCACCTCCACCACCCCCCCCGCCGCGCGCGCCGCACGCAGGGGGGCGGCGGGGGTGGGGAGGCGCAGGTCGCACACCTCGCTGGCGGTGAGGGCGCCGTCCGCCGCCCGCCGCAGGAGGGCCGCGTCCTCGCCCTCCTCCCCGTCGACCCCGGTCTCGATCGGCTTGCACGCCACCGCCGCCACATGCGCCGCCCGCAAGGCGCGGGTGACGGCTGCCGCCACCACCGTCTTACCCACGCCGGTGTCCGTCCCGGTGATAAAAAGGCCGCTGCCGAGCATGGGGGAAGTATCACCTAAAAGTAGCCTGGGGTCAGGCCTTTACTTTATACTCCCGGTCCAACGCCGGACTCTGAGGCGCCACGTTGGAGTATAAAATAAAGACCTGACCCCAATCCGATCCCCACCCTATGGAACAGCTCCACTGTTGGATCCGCGGCCGGGTGCAGGGGGTGTGGTTCCGCGCCTCCACCCGAAACGAGGGGGCGCAACTCGGCCTGACCGGTTGGGCGCGTAATCTCGCCGACGGTCGGGTGGAGGTGGTCGCCCAGGGCGAGCGCGAGCGGTTGGAGGCGTTCCTCGCCTGGCTCCACCAGGGGCCGCCGGGCGCCCGGGTGGATGGGGTGGAGAGCCACTGGGAACCGGTGGGCGAGGAGCTTGCCGAGTTCGGGGTGCGCACCTGAGCGATTCTTCGCCACTGCGGCAAACCCCCTCGCCGGAGGGTCCACGGCCGACCCGCGCGTCGTGCGCGGCCGGCCTGTTGGGCCGGGATCGCCGATGGGAATCGGCTCCTAGCGGGAAACCGGGACGACGTGGCGCTACCTCAATAACGGTTTCCGTGGGCTTACCCAGAGGGAGCACCCCTGCCCGTCCGACCCCCAGGGCGCCGGCCGAGCCCGCGTCACTCCCAGCGGATCCAACTCCCCACCGCGAGGTGGTGGGCGGCGGCGGTCCCGGCGGGGAGTTCGAGGACCACGGCGGCGGGCTGCTCCGACGAGTAGGTCGGACACTCGCGGACGACGCTCGGGCAGGGTGGGGCGTCGTGCTGGAGGTGGACGACGCGGCCGGCGCGGTCGGCGAACAGCAGGTCGAGGGCGATGAAGCAGTCCTTCATCCAGAAGGTGCGCGGCTGCTCGTCGGGGAAGAGGAAGAGCATGCCGCGATCCGCGGCGAGCTCATGCCGGCCCATGAGGCCGCGCGCCTGTTGCGCCGGCGTGCGCGCCACCTCGGCGTGGAGGGTGAGCGGCGTGCCACCGCCGGCCGGGGTGATCGCGACAGTCGCCTCTTCCGCCCCCCCGGAGCTTGCCGCGAGGACAAGGGCGAGGAGGGCGAAGGCGCCCCTCACCGGGGGTCGTCCCCTGACTTACCCTTCTTGTCCAGGGTGGTCTTCTCCAGGAGCTCCGGCTCGTCCCGCTCCTCGTGGCCCTTCATCGCCTTGCGGAAGTTCTGGATCCCCTGGCCAAGGCCGGCGCCGATCTGCGGTAGCTTCTTCGCCCCGAAGAGGAGGACCACAACCGCGAGGATGATGAGCAGCTCGCCCATGCCGAGGCCGAACATAAGGGGCTCCCGAGTGAGGTAGGGGAGGGCAGGATACGCCCCATGGCCGTTGCGCGACACCATTCCACCCGGATCCTCGCCCTGTGCGTCGCGGCGGTCGTCGTGTTCACCGCGACGGGGTGTCAGGAGCGCTCCGCCTTCGACCTCACCGACGACGGCCTTGCCCTGGTGCGCGCCGGCCAGCAGGGGCGGGCGCTGCGCCGGTTTGAGCGGGCGATCCGGGTCGATCCGGCCTACCCCTACGGCTACTACTACGCGGCCGGGATCTACAACGGCCGCCACCAGTGGGCGCGGGCGGAGCGGTATCTGGACCGCTTCTTGGAGCTGCGGCCCGACGACGCGAACGGCTGGTACACCCTCGCCTTCTGCCTCGACGGCCAGGCGCGCGACCTCCTCGGGGAGGCGGCCACCGACCTCCACGGCGAGGGGCTGCGTCGCTTTGCCGCCACCCACCCCTCCCCTTCGGTGCGCGACCAGGCGCTCGCGGCGGGGCTCCTCGCGCGCGCCGCCGCGGCCTACGCCAAGGCGGCGGCGGGCGGCTTGCCGCTGCCGTAGGCAACAGGCCGGCTTACCTCCGTGGGCGGTGGTGGGGGGCGGTGCGGGCGCCGCACCACCCAGCAGGCGGTCGTGGCCCGCTCACCGCTCCTCCCTTCCGGGGGAGGCGGTGGCGCAAACGACCTGCGGCGCTGGCGATGGGGGAGGCGGCGGGGAGAGGAGGCGCGTGGTCTCGTCCGCCCGCTGCGCCTCCGTGCCAATGCGGCTTGTGGGGCGCGTGGCGGCGACGGCTGCACCCCGTCGCGGCAGTGGCCCCGCCACCTCCGCCGGAGGGGGAGGGAGAGGGGGCAGAGGTAGGCCACAGGGGGCGTGCGCTGCCGCGGGGTTCATGCCGGTTCGTCTTCGCTCACCTTGGCGACCGGGCTGGGTTGCGCCGACAATGGCGCCGCGCGGCCACGCGCCCGCGCCCCCTTTCTCCCGCCCGCCTCCCTATGGACATCTCCCTCGGCCTTTACCTCCCCGTCGCCAGCGCCGACTTCGACGGTTGGGTCACGCGCCTGGGTCACGAGCACAAGCTGCGCTGCGAACCCCTTCCCCACCGCCCCGGCGGGGTGGTGGTCAGCGGCACCGCCGAGGCGATTGAGGCGGCGGTGCGCCGCCTGCGCGGCGACGGGGTGGCGGTGGAGCCGCTGGCGCCGCGCGGGGCGGGGTGACCCGGGGCGCGAGGGCGACCCCCCTTCCAGGTTCACCGAGTGGCGCTGCGCGCTCGTGGATCCCCCTTTAGCGCTCCGTGCGCGGCGGCCCGCCCGCGGCGTTTGCCGAGCGGTGGTCCGTGCGCCCCGAGCCAAGGCAGGGGGGGGCTGGAAGGGCAAGGCGACCCGCCCCGCTCCCCCCTTCCGCCATCGGCGATCGGCCTTGGGCGGTGCCAAGCAGGCGTCGGCCACGGGTGGGCCAGGGTGGCGGGCGGGATGGCAAGGGCGCGCGCACCGCGGGCGGCGGGGGGCGCGGTGACGCCGCTTGCCAAGGCGGGGTCCACCCCCCCCGCGCTTGGCCGGTTCACACCGCGAGTCGGTACGGGGTGACCGCTGCGGGGGTCAGCCCCCCCGCGCGCGCTGCCGGCGCGATGGATCAGCTCGTCGACGAGCTCGGGCACGTCACCCCCCCCGCGCGCGCTGCCGGCTCACACCTCGTCGCCGAGACCGCGGGCAAGGCGGCGGATCTCGTTGCGCACCCGGGCGGTGAAGTAGGCCTGGGTCTGGTGGTCGCTGAACGGCGTCTGGTCGGGGTGGCGCAGGTTGGTGAACTCATCGGGCCAGAGGGGCGGACCGAAGGCGACGGTGACCCGCGCCGGCCGCGGTAAGAGACTGCCCGGCGGCATCGACTGGCGGGTGCCGTGCACGTAGCCCGGCACCACCGGCACCCGCGCCGCCAGGGAGAGGAGGGCGACGCCGCGCTGGAAGCGGCGCAGCCGGCCGTCGGTGGAGCGGGTCCCCTCGGGGAAGATGAGCAAGACGTCGCCGTGGTTCAGCCACGCCACCAGCTCCTCCATCACCTGATGGCTGGGGTGGCTGCGGTCGATGGGGATGCCACCCCACTGGCGCAGGATCGCGCCACGGATGGGGTGGACGAAGAGCTCTTGCTTCGCGGGCGCGGCGTGCGGGCGGTGGATCTGGCAGCCGACCACCGGCGGGTCGAGGTTGGAGACGTGGTTGGTGGCGAGGATCACCCCGCCGCGGGTGGGTAGGTGTTCACGCCCCTCCACCCGCAGGCGCAGAAAGGCACGCATGACGAGGCGGCCGCCGATCTTCCACGCCCCCTGGACTAGCGGTCTGCGTCGCGCCATCGCGCTACCTCCGCCAGGGCGCGATTGAGGACCTCGGCCGCGCCCATGTGGGTCGAGTCGATCCTCACCGCGTCCGTGGCCGGGAAGAGGGGGGCGTGGGCGCGGGTGGTGTCGCGGAGGTCACGGGCGGCCTCGGTTTGCGCGAGGTCGTCGAGGTTGACCGTGATGCCGCGCCCCTGCAGGTCGTGCCACCGCCTCCGCGCCCGCTCGCGTGCGTCGGCAGTGACGAACAGCTTCACCGCGGCGGCGGGGAAGACCACCGTGCCGATGTCGCGCCCCTCCAAGACCGCACCGTGGTCCGCGGCCAACCGCCGCTGGGCGGCCACCAGGGCGGCGCGCACCGAGGGGTGGCGCGAGCAGCGCGACGCCGCCTCCGCCGCCGCCGGGGTGCGGATCTCCCCCTCCATGGGGCGGCCATCGACGCGCAGCCGGCCGGGGGGCGGGGGGTCGAGGAAGTCGAAGGCGAGGGTCGCGGCGAGGCGGCCACAGCCGTCGTCGTCGTCGAGGTCGATCCCCGCGGCCCGCGCCAAAACCCCCACCGCGCGGTACATGGCGCCGGTATCCACGTAGGGGATGGCCAGGTGCACGGCCAGGCCACGGGCGAGGGTCGACTTGCCCACCCCGGAGGGGCCGTCGATGGCGATGATCAGCGGTGCGGCCATAGGGGGTGAGGAGTGCGGGGAGAAGGTCGAGGAGGGAGAGGGGGTCAACCCTGCGGGCCGGCATCATTACGGAGGGCAGTCGCCCGAAACAAACGGCCTTGGCGGGCTGCCGGCCTCCACCCCCCCATCCCCCCATTTCCATCCCCAGCGTCGCGGCGCCGGGCGCCGCGCGGCCGTGGGTCACCCGGTGGCCTCGGCGAGGAGGCGCAGGAAGCCGGGGAAGGAGGTGTCGACGCAAGCGGTGTCGC
>MNYW01000045.1 GCA_001873295.1 Nitrospirae bacterium CG2_30_70_394
TCTTCCACCACCCGTTTCAGGCTCACCCCGCGGTCTGCCGCCCGCCGTTTCGCCGCCCGCAACAACGCATCGTTGAGATCAAGGGTTGTACGCATGCACAAAGGCATCGTGCGAGACGCACACCGGCGCGCTCTTTAGCCCGTGGGCGAAATCACCGCGCCCGGGCGCCGATGTCGTGGCGCAGGGTCTTGCCGGCGAAGTGGATCTGGTCGCACGCCGCGTAGGCGCGCCGCTTGGCCTCGGCGAGGGTGGCGCCGCAGCCGGTAACCCCCAGGACTCGGCCGCCGTCGGTGAGCAGGCGGTCGCCGTCGAGGCGGGTGCCGGCGTGGAAGACCACCACGTGCGGGTCTTCCTCCGCGGTCTCGATACCGGTGATCACGTCGCCCTTCGGGTAGGGCCCCGGGTAGCCGGCGGCGGCGAGGACCACGGTGAGGGCAGCTCCCGGCCGCGGGTGCGGGGTGTAGCCCCCAAGCGCGCCGCGGCTGGCGGCGGCGAGGACCGTGTAGAGGTCGTCCTCCAGGTTCGCCATCAGCGGCTGGCACTCGGGGTCGCCGAAGCGGACGTTGAACTCCAGCACCTTGGGGCCCTCGGGGGAGATCATCAGGCCGGCGTAGAGGACGCCGGAAAATGGCGTACCGTCCGCGGCCATGCCGTCGATCACCGGCCGCAGGACCTCGCGCTCCACCTGCTTGGCGAGCGCCGGGGTGAGGATCGGCGCCGGGCAGTAGGCGCCCATGCCGCCGGTGTTGGGGCCGGTGTCGCCGTCGCCGATCCGCTTGTGGTCCTGGGCAGCGGGGAGGGTGAAGAGCTCCTTCCCGTCGGTGATCGCGATCACCGAGCACTCCTCGCCGGCCAGACACTGCTCGATCACCACCTCCGCCCCGGCGGCGCCGAAGACCCCCTCGGCAAGGATGGCGCGCACCGCCACCTCCGCCTCGGCCACGGTCATGGCGACGATCACCCCCTTGCCCGCGGCTAGCCCCGACGCCTTCACCACGATCGGCGCCCCCTGGGCGCGCACGTAGGCGAGGGCCGGGTTGACCTCGGTGAAGGTCGCGTAGGCGGCGGTGGGGATCTGGTGGCGCGCCATGAACTGCTTGGCGAACGCCTTCGACCCCTCCAGCCGGGCCGCCGCCGCGCTCGGGCCGAAGACCGGCAGCTTGGCGGCGCGGAAGCGGTCGACAATGCCCGCCACCAGGGGTGCCTCTGGCCCCACCACCGTGAGGTCGATCGACTCGGCGCGGGCGAAACGCAGCAGGCCGTCGAGATCGCCGGCTCCGATTGCCACGGGGGTCGCCACCGCCGGGGTACCGCCATTGCCCGGCGCGCAATAGACCCGCGCCACCGCGGGCGAGGCGGCGAGCTTCCAGCACAGGGCGTGCTCGCGACCGCCCCCGCCGATGACGAGGACCTTGTGGGTCTTGCGCTGGATCGCCATCACGAGTCGAGGCCACCTTGGGGAGAGACGGAAAGAAAGGAGAAAGAAGGAAGGACGAAGTAGAAAGGGGGGTGGTCGCACAACCCAACGGCGTGGGCGTGGCGCGGTCTTCCTGGCCGCCACCCCATGGCCCGAACCCCTTCACTCCCCGCCACCACCACCCGGTTCCATCCCCCTTTCTACTGCTTCTGAGTGGTAGCCAACCCGCCGAGCGGTGGCCGCTGCTTGCGCCGCGCTGGTCGCGGATCGGCGGCTGCGGCCATCCCCCACAGATCGGCTGCCCGCCGCGGCCGGTCCCTAATGGCGGAAGTGACGCACGCCGGTGAAGACCATCGCCATCCCATGCTCGTTCGCCGCCTCGATCACCTCCGCGTCGCGGATCGAGCCGCCCGGCTGGATGATGCAGCTCGCCCCCGCCTTCGCCGCCTCGTCGATGCCGTCGCGAAAGGGAAAGAAGGCGTCGGAGGCCAGCGCACACCCCTGGGTCGCCTCCTGCGCCTTCTGCGCCGCGATGCGGGTGGAGTCGACGCGGCTCATCTGACCGGCACCGATGCCGACCGTGCGGTCGGCGCGGCTGAGGATGATGGCGTTGGACTTCACGTGCTTGCAGATCACCCAGGCAAAGCGCAGGGCCGCCATCTCGTCGTCGGTGGGGAGGCGCTTGGTGACCACCTTGAGGGCGTCTTCGTCGAGGCGGGCGAGGTCGCGGTCTTGGAGGAGCAGGCCGCCAACGATCCGCTTGGAGTCCAGACCGGGGCTGGCGGTGGTACCGAGGGGGCCGACGTCCAGCAGCCGGAGGTTCTTCTTCTTCGCAAAAAGCTCGACGGCGGCAGGCTCGAAGGCGGGGGCGATGATCACCTCGGTGAAGACCTCGGCGATCGCGGCGGCGGTGGGAGCGTCGAGTGCTTGGTTGACCGCCACCACCCCGCCGAAGGCGGAGAGGGGGTCGCAGGCACACGCCTTGGCGTACGCCTCGGCGAGGGTGGCGCCGGTGGCGGCGCCGCACGGGTTGTTGTGTTTGATGATCGCGCAGGAACAGGCGGGCAGCTCACGCACCAGCTCCAGGGCGGAGTTCGCATCCTGATAGTTGTTGTAGCTCATCGCCTTGCCCTGCAGGACCTTGCCGCGCGCCACGCACGGCGCGGCGTAACCGGGCTCGACGTAGACCGCCGCCGACTGGTGCGGGTTCTCGCCGTAGCGCAGGGTGGCGAGGCGCTCGAAGCGGAGGGTGAGCTGCTCGGGGAAGGGGTCCGCGTGGGTCGCCGCGCCGAGGTAGTCGGCGATCAGGCCGTCGTAGCGGCTGGTGTGGGCGAAGACCTTGCGCGCCAGCCTCCGGCGCGTCTCCTCTTGGACCTCGCCGTCGCGGGAGAGCTCGTCGAGGACCACGGCGTAGTCCGCCGGGTCGACCACCACCACCACGTCGCGGTGGTTCTTCGCCGCAGAGCGCAGCATCGCCGGGCCGCCGATGTCGATGTTCTCGATGGCTACTTCGAAGGTGCAATCCGCCTTCGCGGTGGTCGCCTCGAAGGGGTAGAGGTTGACGACCAGCAGATCGATGGGCTTGATCCCGTGCGCCTTCATGGCGGCGAGGTGGGACGGGTTGTCGCGCACCGCCAACAGGCCGCCGTGGATCTTCGGGTGGAGCGTCTTCACCCGCCCGTCCATCATCTCGGGAAAGCCGGTGACCTCTTCCACCGGGGTGACCGTCAGCCCCGCCGCGGCAAGGGCCTTGGCGGTGCCGCCGGTGGAGATCAGCGCGACGCCGCGGCGGGCGAGGCCGCGGGCGAAATCGACGAGCCCGCGCTTGTCAGAGACGGAGATCAGGGCACGTTCGATGGCCGGCATGGCGGTTCCTTTCCTCAGGCGAAATGGGGCGCGGACCGTAACACGCCAGCCAAACGGGCGGCAAAACCAGGGCTCGCTGGGAGGGCGCACGCCGGCCTCGGGGAGGCGAAGGTGGCGTGACCAAACCGTGCGAGCCTGGAAGGCGCGCCTTCCCGCGCGGCCAAGCCTGCCGGGTTGCTGGCCTGGGCCACGGTCATCGCCTGCGCCACGTGGCACGTTGGCGGGATGGACCCCACAGCCTGCTGACCGTAGAGCTGGCCCAAGGGTCGGGAGCGCCACCCTCCATGGAGTCGGCAGGTCGTCGCCGGAGGGGCCGCCGGCGGGTGGCCGCAACCTTCGAGGCGCGATCCGCGCGCGCCCCGCCCCCCCCCGTCCGTTGGCCGCTGCGGCGGTCAGCAGAAGCAGTTGCGCAGGTCAGGCAGGGCGGGGGAGAAGTAGGTGTAGTAGGTGCACTCCGCCGGCAACCACCCCTCGGCGATCACCTCGAGGGTGAGGGAGCGGCACCCCTGCTTACAGGCGTGGCGGTCGGCGTAGACCGTGCACAGGAGGGTCTTGGGGTCGAGGTACTCGCACGGGGTGTCGCCGTAGGCGACCGTGGAGTTGGGGCCGTACTCTTTCTCGAAGCAGCAGCGGCCGCAGCGGCTGCACACGTCCGGCAGGGGACGGCGCGCAGCGGCCAGGGCACGGTTGGGATCGAGGGGCAGGAGGACCATGGCGTCGGCGGGGGGTAAGGGTTGTATCGACCAGCCCGCCCACACCCGCGGTGTCCTCCTCATTCCGTGTCTACATGGCGCCTCTCTGAGCCACCCACAGGCGACCCTCGAGGCGGCCCGGCGGGCGCGCCTACAAAGGCTCGCCGGGGGCGTAGTTCCGGCCGAACCCCATGAGGTCGAGCATCGACCAGAGCAGGCCGCGGCCCGGGATGCGGCCAAGGCCGCCGCGCATGCAGGCGGTCTCGCCGAAGCGGCCGACCCCGTCGCGGCGGCTCCCCGGGCCGGCAAGGAGCGCCGGGACCGGGTCGCCGGTGTGAAAGCCGAGGGCGCACGGGGTGGCGTGGTCGCCGGTGACCGCCACCACCCGATCGCCGGTGAGCAGGGGGGCCAGGGCCGCGTCGACGCGCGAGAGAAAGTGGCGCTTCGCCGCGGGTTGGCGATCGTGGCTGAGGGTGTCGCCCCCCTTGATGTGGAGGAAGCAGAGGTCGACCTGGGCGAGGGTCGCCGCCGCGACCTCCACCTTCGCCGCCAGGTCGGTGGCGGGATCGGCGGTGAACCGCGGGTCGGTGACACGGGCGAGGTCGATGGCGGCGGCAAGGCCGAGAACGGTGGCATCGCCCGAGACCACCGCGCCCCTCACCCCGTAGCGGGCGAGGAGGCCGCCGGAGTGGCGGGCGCTGCCAGCGCCGCGCGGCAAGAGGCAGTTCGCCACCGGCAGGGCGTGGGCGCGGCGGGCCTGGTTCACCGGGTGGTCGCGGAGGCGGTCGTAGGCGAGGGCGACGAAGCGGTTGATCAGGCGGGCGGTGTGGCCGGCGGCGGTGTCGTCGTCGCCGTCGAGGGGGCGGCACGGCTGCATGCCAAGGTGGAGGGCGCCGCCGCCCGGGTCGACGTCGCTCACCCGGGGGGAGAGGCCGGGGCCGCGCAGGCGCATGGCGACCCGGAACTGGGCGGCAGCGACCAGCCGCGCCTCCACCCCGTGGCCGAGGTCGGTGTGATCGAGGGCCTCACACAGGGCGTGGCTGCCGGCGTCGATGCGCCCGGCCCGCCGGTCGAGGAGCGGCAGGTGGAAGCAGTCGCCGTCGCCGTCACCGAGGGTGGCGAAGTTGCAGCGCCAGGCGACGTCACCAGGGGCGATCTCCAACCCGACCCCTGCCGCCTCCAGGGGGCCACGCGGCAAGAGCTCGTCCGGCGGGCGCAGGCCGAGGAGCACGCCGATCCCCGCCTCGGTCCCCACCGCCAAGCCGGGGTAGACCAGGTCGATGAGCCCCACCAGGCCGCTCCCGGCGAGGCGGTCGAGGTTGGGGGTGGCGGCCGCCTCCAACGGCGTGCGGCCGCCGAGCTCAACACACGGCCGGTCGCCGAGGCCGTCGAGGATCACCATCAGACCGCGCGGTCGGGGAACCATGGGAGAAGATCGGGGGGAAGGGGGTGCGGCGCGGGCTCAGAGCTTGTTGAGATCCGGCGGATGGCGCTGGGCGAGCTCCTTGGTGACCAGGTCGATCACCGCCTGCACCGTATCACTGAGCTTGTGGCTGGGAACGATCGGGACGCCGGCGTGGTCCGAGCTCTCCAGTAGGTGGGCCTGGATCTCCCAGATCTCGTCGAAGTGGCTGAGGTAGCGGTCGCGGCGGCGCTGCGGGGCGGCGTCGGTGCGGCGGTTGAAGTGCTCCTTCAGCTCCTCTTTGTCGAGGATGGCGAGCATCACCGGCATGACCACCGCCCGCTCGCGGAAGGGGGCGAGGTCTAGCGCCGGGGCGAGGCAGTGGACGCCGTCGATCACCATGTGGACCATCTCGGTGATCGCCCGCCGGAGGGTGGCGTGGATCGGCACCCGCATCGCCTGGAGCTGGGCGTAGAACCCCTCCATGACGCGCGCCTTCGAGGTCTCGCCCGGGAGCGCCTTCCAGGCGTCGTAGGTGGAGCGGAAGAGGGTGGGCATGAGCTCCGGGGAGAGCATCAAGCGCATCACCTCGCGCAACATGTCGGTGGACTGGGAACGGACCAGGCCGAGGCGGTAGGCGACCTCCGCCGCTACCACGCTCTTGCCCGCGCCGGTCGCCCCGCCAATGAGGAGGATCAGGGGCCGGCCGCTGCGGTGGAAGCGGCGCCACACCAGGTAGCTGTTCGCGTCCTTCTCCCCGGCCACCGCCTTGATCACCTCGTACGTCTTGTGGCGCAGCTCGAGAGACTTCACCTCCAACTGGCGCGCCGATTCGAGCTGCTTTTGAATGGTGAGGGCAATGCGGTGGGCGGTGGGCGGGTCGATCGCGCACGCCTGCAGGGAGCGGGCGAGGGTGGCGGGGGTGAACGGGATCGGCTGGCCATCCATCACCACCCGAATGGGGGACTCGGGCGGACCGCCGTGCAGGTAGCGGTCGCGCACCGTCTCGCCGTGGTGGGCGTAGAGCCGTTCGCCCACCAGCGCACGCAGGCGGTGGGCGGGGATCTCCTTCACCCCCTGGAGGGCCTCGCGCAGCTCCGAGGCGATCGTGTAGCCGTCGGTGAAGGAGAGCCCCACGTCCACCAGGGACTGGGTGAGCAGGCCGCGCAGAAAGGGGATGCGGTCGTCGCGGGTGCGATAGGTGACGAGGGGGCGGGCCATGGGGTAGGGGGTGAACGGTGAAGTGAAGTGAAGGGCGGGCAGCGCTGCGCGTCAGGGCCGCGCCGGCGAGGGGCCGCGCCGCGCACCGCCGCCGCCGATCTCGTTTACGAAAACAGCCCCTTGAAGAAGAAAAAGAAGAAGCTCGCCAGGAGCGCCCCGGCGGGCAGGGTGATGAGCCAGGAGACCAGGATGCCGCCGATCACCCGCAGGTCCAGCGCCCCGATGCCGCGCGCCAGCCCCACCCCGAGGACCGCCCCCACCAGGGTGTGGGTGGTGGAAACCGGCATGCCGGTCAGCGACGCGACGACGATGGTGGTGGCGGTGGAGAACTCGGCGGCGAAGCCACGGGTCGGGGTGAGCTCGGTGATCTTGCGGCCGATGGTCTCGATGATCCGGTAGCCCCACATGGCCAGACCGGCGAGGATGCCGCCGGCGCCCAAGAGCATCACCCAGGGGGGGATGGGCGACGCCTGCGCCACGTTGCCGCTGGCCGCCACGTTGACCACCGCGGCGAGCGGCCCGATGGCGTTGGCGACGTCGTTCGAGCCGTGGGCGAAGGCGACGGAGCAGGCGGTGCAGATCTGCAAGACGGCGAAGATCCGCTCGACGTTGGCGTAGTGAAAGTCGCGGTCCGCCTCCGGGTCGATGTGGATGCGGTGGATGAAGGCGGCCCCGATCAGGGCCGCGGTCAGTCCGATTGCCACCGCCACCGCGACCGCCTGGCCCACGGAGAGGTCGATGTTGAGGTGCTTCAACCCCTCAAAGGCGGTGAGCAGACCGAGGATCAAAAAGACCACAAAGATGTAGAAGGGGCCGTAGCGGCGGGCCCGGGCAAAGGGATCCTCCTGCTCCAAGATGGTGCGCCGGACCACGGTGAAGAGGACGAAGGCGATCCCCCCGGCGACCAGTGGCGAGGTGACCCAACTCGCCGCGATCTGCCCCACCTTCGGCCAGTGGACCGCATCGGGGCCGAGCCCGACCACCGCGAACCCCACCACCGCGCCGACGATCGTGTGGGAGGTGGAGACCGGCCAGCCGGCGCGGGTGGCGAGGATCAGCCAGGTGCCCGCGGCGAGCAGGGCGGCGAGCATCCCGAAGATGAGGTACTGCGGGTTGGCGGCCACCGCGGCGGGGTCGACGATTCCCTTGCGGATCGTCTCGGTGACGTTGCCGCCGGCGAAGACGGCGCCGGCGAACTCGAAGATCGCCGCCACCACCACCGCCTGGCGCAGGGTCAGGGCGCGCGACCCCACCGACGTCCCCATGGCGTTGGCCACGTCGTTGGCGCCGATCGCCCACGCCATGTAGAAACCGGCGGCGATCGCGAGGTAGACGAAGGCGGTGGTGTGATCCATGGCGAGGCGGGGAAGGCGAGGGGCAGGGATCGATCGGCAAGACGGGTTCGCCAGGTGGCGGTGCAACCGCCGCGGGCCGGGCGGCGGACCTACGTCGCCAGGAAGAGGCGGAGGCGGCTGCCGACCTTTTTCGAGTAGTCCGCGAGGTCGCCGGCGAGCTCGATCATCCGGTACCAGAAGATCACGGTCACCGGATCGAGCTCACCTTCGAGGGCGAAGAGGATCCGGTTCACCTCCATCTCCAGGCGGTCCGACTCCTCCTCCTGGTCGGCGAGTTTGTCCACCATGGTCTCCACGCGCGACGCCTCGCGGCCGCGGAAGCCCATCTCCAGGAGCTCGTCGAGCTCGGCGATCACCGCGGCGGCGGCGTCACAGGCCTGCTGGCCGCTTTTCACCAACGCGAGCATCGGCTCCGCCATCGGTGCGGGCAGGACCATGCGCCGCTCCGCCACCAGCTCGGCGAGGTCTTGGGCGGTGTCCGCGATGTTGTCTTGGAAGTCGAGAATCTCCAGCAGGTCGCGGCGCGCCACGGGCAGGAAAAACCCCTTCGGCAGGTGCGCGCGGAGGGCGTTCTTGATCATGTCCGCCTGGTGCTCCAGATCGTCGATCTGCGCCCGCTCGGCGGCGACGGTGGCTCCGTCGCCGGCGGCCACCGCCGCAAACAGCGGGACCACGTGGGCGACGCAACTCCGCACCAGCTCCATGTGGCGCTGCATGGGCTGAAAAGGGGAGCGACCAAAGAGGTCGCCGAGAAGGGAGGTCGGCATGAGGGCTCCGTACGGGCGCCCATCCTACGGGTGAACGGTCGCCCCCTCAAACACTCCGCCTCTCGCGCGGGTGGCGCCGCGGGCGATCAATCGGATCCGCGGAGCCACCCCACACCTCGCAACGCGCCCCTGACTTTACGGTCCACCGGACCCGCCGCCTGCACGGTCCGCGACACGTCGCCCTGTACCCCGCACGCGCCCCGGCTTCCCGGGAGGTGGCGTCGCGCCAGCGGGGTGCGAGAATCGCTTCCGCCTGGGTCGAGCGCGCGGTGCGCTCCACGCCACCTTTGACCCCCCTCCCCGGAGCCCCCATGGACCTCAATCTCACCGGCCGCCGTGCGCTGTGTCTCGCCGCCTCCCGAGGGCTGGGCCACGCCTGCGCGGTCGCTTTGGCGCGCGCGGGGGTCGAGGTGTGTCTCGTGGCGCGCGACCCCGCCCGCCTGGCCCAGGCGGCGGAGGGGGTGCGGGAGGCGAGCGGCAGCAGCGCCACCTGGCGTGTGCTCGACCTTACCGACGCGGCGGCGTGCGCCACCGCCTTCGGCGAGCTTGCCGGAGAGCGGTACGACATCGTGGTCACCTCGTGCGCTGGACCGCCCACCGGCCCGGTCGCCTCCTTCGACACCGCCGCCTGGGAGGAGGCGTTTCGCGGCCAGCTCCTCTCCGCCCTCCTCGCCTGCCGCCACCTCGTGCCGCCCATGGCCCGGCGGGGGTGGGGGCGGGTGGTGATGATCGGCTCGATCACCGTGCACATGCCGATGGCGGGGTTCGCCCTCTCCAACGTGATCCGGCCGGGGCTTGCCGGCCTCGCCCAAACCCTCACCCGGGAATACGCCAGCCGGGGGGTCACCGCCAACGTGGTCTGCCCCGGCTTTACCGCCACCGGCCGCTTGCAAGAGCTCGCCGCGCGCCTGGCCGCGGAGCGGGGGGTGGCGGTGGCGACCGTGGTGAACGAATGGACCCACCAGATCCCGGCGGCGCGCCTCGGCCGGCCCGATGAGGTGGGTTCCCTGGTCGCCTATCTGTGCTCGGACCACGCCGCCTTTGTTACCGGCCAAGCGATCCTTATGGATGGCGGTCAGTGCCCCGCCTGGTAGCGATTCGGCGCCCAGGGTGACGCCCCACGGTAACCCCATGGGGGAGGAGTGGTGGTGCGGTCGCGCACCGTAGGCCAGCGCTTGGGGACCATGGTCCCGGGTTGCACAACGCCCTCTCCCGAGCCATTCGGAGGGCACATTCGAATGGCTCCGAATGGGTGGTTCATATCCGCTGACGCGATCTCTTGCGCCTACCCTTAGCACTACTTATACTTGCCACCAGTTCAGTTCTCCAACCCTCTAAAGAGGAGAGAAGCATGGCACGAACACGCGACCTTAAACTCAGCGAGCTTCCCCTGGATACACGTTTCAAGAGGAAGCCACGGCAGCCAAACCGCAGCGGGATTCGCAACAAGGCGAAGATCACCATCGCGTATTACGATGCAGACAACTATGGGATCACCATCAAGCGTGGGGTCACCATTGTGAAGAAGGCGAAGATGCCGATCGGCAAGATGAGCATGGCGGAGGCGGAGAAGGCGGTCCGCGCCGAGATCACGCGCGGCGTCCACGATACGGCTCTGATCGACGGCTATCAGCGGTTGATGGCGGATCGAAAGCGCAGCAAGGGCAAGGGCAAGTAACCGCCGCAGTTGCAGCGAACGCAGTCTGCAGCGAACAAAAAGGGCCCCCGGGGAGATCCCCGGGGGCCCTTTTTCTTGGCCAAGCGGCACGCAACCGTCGCCGCCTCACTCCTCCGCGGCGAGCGCCTTGACCGCCTCCACCAGGTCCGAGGGTGGGCCGAAATCGCGGTAGCGCAGCCGCCCTTGCTTGTCGATCACCATCACCTGCGGGATGCCGTAGATGTTGTAGGCGCGACCGAAGGCGCCTTCGAGATCGAGAAGGATGTCGAACTTCAGGTCGTGGGCAGCGCGCGCCCGCGCCACCTGCTGCGGCTGCTCCTGCATGTTCACCCCGAAGAGGCGCACCGGGAGGCCCGCCAGGCCCGCATGGAGCTGGTTCATCAGGGGCATCTCCTCGCGGCACGAGGGGCACCACGACGCCCAGGCGAAGAGGACCACCACCTCCTTGCCGCGGCTCTCCGCCAGGCGGTAGGCCCCACCGTGGTCGCTTTGGAGGGTGAAGTCGGGTGCCTGGGCCGGGGTGGCGGCGGCGGCCGGCAGGACGACGCTGAGGGTGAGGGCGAGGAGGCAGAGGGCGCGAAGGTTCATCGTGGCCCCTTGGTAACCGGCTGGCAGGAGGTAATCAAGGGCGCGCCTCACTCCCATGCCCCGAAGGTCGTCTCGCTCCACTCCACCGCCGCCACGTAGGCGGAGGTGAGGGCCTCCTCCGAGAGGGAGAGGGAGCAGGCCTCCGCGGCGACCGCCGGCCAGTCGGCGCGCTCGTAGGCGAGCAGGATCGCGAGCAGCCGGCCGAGGGGGCCGCGGTGGTGGAGGATCGCCTCGACGTTCTCCTCGGGGAAGCCGAGGGGGGCGATCGCCTCCGCCATGGGCTGGTCGAGGAAGGCGTCGAGGGTGGAGAAGAGGCCGATGGTGAAGGCCTGGGCGGCGCGCGGCTTGCCCTCGTTCTGGGCGAGGAGCTCCATCATCCGGCCGCGGGTGAGGGCGAGGCGGAGGAGCTCGACCGGCTTGTCGCTCCCCACCTCGGTGAGGAGGATCAGCGCCAGCCACTTCTTCACCGCCACCAAACCGAGCAACGCCAGGGCCTGGCGGACCGAGGAGACCTCCTGGATGAGGCCGAAGGCGGCGGAGTTGATCAGGCGCAGGAGGCGGTAGGAAAGCGCCAGGTCGGCCCCGATCGCCGCGCCCATCTCGTCGAGCTGGGTGGCGGTGAGGACGTGGCGCATGGAGCGCATCACCGCCAGGCTTGCCGTTGGCTCGCGCCGCTGCTGGAGCAGGGAGGGGCGGGCGAAGTAGTACCCCTGAAAGAGGTCGAAGCCGAGGTCGAGGGTGGTCTGGTGCTCCGCCTGGGTCTCGACCTTTTCGGCGAGAAGCTGGCAGCGGTACGGCGCGAGCAGGGCGATCTGCGTCGCCAGCTCTGGCGCTGGGATCTGGTTGAGGTCGACCTTGACGATCTGCACCACCTCCAACAGCGGCACGAAGCGCGGCTGGAAGACGAAGTCGTCAAGGGCGAGGGTGTACCCCTGATGGACGAGGGAGCGGCAGGCTCCGACCACCGCCTCGTCCGGCTCCACATCCTCGAGGACCTCGATCACCACCTGCGCGGCGGGCAACAGGGTCGCGTACTCGGAGACTAGGAGGGAGCGGGTCAAGTTGACGAAGGCGCGCTTGCCGCCGGTGACCCGCTCAATGCCGAAGGTGCCGAAGGTGTTGAGAAGAACCTGGGCGGTGGCGCGGGCGCCGCGCTGGCCGGCGTTCTCCACCGCCCCGCCGCGATAAAGGAGCTCGTAAGCGACCACCTCTCCCTGGCGGTCGAAGATTGGCTGGCGGGCGAGGAAGACGTTCATGGCCTAGGAGGCTGGCGAACCCACGGTGACGGAGAGTCGGGCGAGGCGCTTGGATAGGGGGCGGTCCCGGCGCGGGAAAAACATTGGAAAGGGTTTTTAGCGAGAGCCGCAAAGGAACGCGAATGGGCGCGAATCATAGGTCGGAAGGCCACCACCCACGCGCGGGAGCCAACGCTCGGCAAAGCCAGGAAGCAGGGAACCGCAGCGCGACGACGGTGACCATCCTCGCTTTTTTCGGCGTGGAGCCCTTCATCGGCGACTTGCTTTCCCAAGACCCTGCAACCTCATTTGGGCGCATCCGCCCTCACCTCCCCCCCGCTCGACGAAGGCCGAGAGGCTACTCGCCCTAGGATCGGCGGTGGGGTGCGCACCGTTCACGGCCGCGCCTTCGCCGCCAACAAGGGGGTGGCGATCGCCTTCTGCAACTGGTCGCGCAGGGCGGCGGGGTCGTGGACCGGCAGGCCACAGGTACTGCCTTGGCAGACGTAGGCGGTCGGTTGGCCGCCGCGCGCACCGCGCCCTTCGGCCCAGGCGATCCCCGCCGGACCGGTGGCACCGGTGACCCGGGCGATCACCCGCCCGGGGATGAGGGTGAGGCGGCAGGCGGAGAGCAGGCGGCGGGTGGCGGCGGCGGCGGGATCCCCGGCGATCACCACCTCCACCGCGCCGCGGCTGGCAAGGTCCAGGGCGGTGAGGAGGTACGGGACGCCGAGGGGCGCCCGGGTCATCGGGGTGGCGAAGGCGCGCAGGGCCACGAGGGCACGGTCGCGGGTGGCGGCCTCGCCGGTGTAGGCGGCGAGGCGCAGGAGGTCGGTGAGGGCGACCGCGTTGCCGGTGGGGAGCGCCCCCTCGAACAGCTCCTTGGGGCGCACGAGGAGGGTGGGATCGCTCCCGTCGGTGTCGAAGAAGCCGCCGGCCGGGTCGGCGAAACCATCGACCATCGTCTTCACCACCGCCTCCGCTTGGGTGAGCCAGCGGGGATCGAAGGTCGCTTCGTAGAGATCGAGCAGGCCGGCGGCGAGGAAGGCGTGGTCGTCGAGTTGGCCAACAACCTTGAGCTCGCCGTCGCGCCAGCGGCGAAAGAGCTGGCCGTCGCGCCATAAATGGTCGTGCACAAACTCCGCCGCCGTGGTCGCCGCGACCGCGTAGCGCTCTTCGCCGAGGACCTCCGCGGCGCGCGCCAAGGCGCTGATCGCCAGGCCGTTCCAGGCGGTGAGCACCTTGTCGTCGACGAGCGGTCGCACCCGCTGGGCGCGCGCCGCGACCAGCCGCGCGCGATCCGCGACGAGCCGGTCGGCCACCGCCGCCGGGGTGAGGGCAAACCGCTGGGCGAGCTGCGCGTCGCCCGCGACCCGGTGGAGGATGTTCTGCCCCGCCTCCCAGTTGCCGGTGGAGGTGAGGTCATAGGCGGCGGCAAAGAGGGCGGCCTCTTCCTTGCCGAGAAGCTGCTCCACCTCCGCCAGGCGCCAGACGTAGAAGCGCCCCTCCGTGGCCTCGCTGTCCGCGTCTTCGGCGCCGGCAAAGGCGCCGCCAACAAGCTGGAGGTCGCGCAGGAGGTAGTCGCAGCTCTCTCGCGCCACCCGCGCGTACTCGCCCCGGCCGGTCACCTGGTACGCCTCCAGGTAGGTCTGGATGAGCAGGGCGTTGGTGTAGAGCATCTTCTCGAAGTGCGGGACGCGCCACGCGCGGTCCACCGTGTAGCGGTGGAAACCGCCGCCCAAGTGGTCGTAGAGGCCGCCGTTCATCATCGCGTCGAGGCTCTTCGTCACCGCGGGGAGGAGGTCGGGGGCCGCGCCCCGAGCGTGCAGGCGCAAAGCCAGCGACAGCTCGCTCGCCGGCGGGAACTTGGTCTCCTGGCCGAGGCCGCCGTAGAGCGGGTCGAGGGCGCGCGCGATCTGCTCCAGGTAGGCGGTGAAGGTAGCGGCGGGGGCCACCTCGGCGCCGAGCTCCAGCACGGCGCGCCGCTTCAAGTCGTCCACCAGCTTCTGCCCCGCCTCCTCCACCCGCGGCCGCTCGTTCACCCACAGGGTGTGAATCTCACCGGCCAACTCCCTGAGCCCCACCTGGCTGCCGTGGCTCTCCGGGGGGAAGTAGGTGCCGCCAAAGAACGGCGTGCGCTCCGGGGTTAGGAAGACGGTGAGGGGCCAGCCGCCCGTGCCGGTGAGCCGCTGCACCGCTCCCAGGTAGATGGCGTCGAGGTCGGGCCGCTCCTCGCGATCGACCTTGATGCACACGAAGTAGGCGTTGAGGAGCTGGGCGATCTGCTCGTTCTCGAACGACTCGCGCTCCATCACGTGGCACCAGTGGCAGGCGGCGTAGCCAATGGAGAGCAGGATCGGCTTGTTCTCTTTCTTGGCCAGGGCGAACGCCTCGTCGCCCCACGGGTACCAGTGCACCGGGTTGTCCGCGTGCATCAACAGATAGGGTGAGCGTTCTCCGGCGAGGTGGTTGGCGGGGTGGGCGGCGCCGAGAAGAGCGGCGGCGATGGCAAGGGCGGCGAGGCGGGACGGTTGCATGACGGAGATCGTGTCCTAGTTCACCCGCCTAGGCTAAGGTCCGCGCCCCACCGCGCCCCGCGGCCGCGGGTCTTGCGGCTTGGCGCTGCCTCTCTCCTCGCCCACCCCGACCCCCCCCCGCGCCGCCCGGCAGGCAGAGCCCCCATGCACCCACACCACCTTCGTTTCCGTCCCCTCGTGGAGCGGGCGGAGCGCCCCTCCCGGTACATCGGCGGCGAGGTGAACGCGATCGTCAAGGAGCAGGCCGAGCTGCGCATCGCCCTCTGCTTCCCTGACATCTACGACCTCGGGATGAGCCACCTCGGCCTGAAGATCCTCTACGCGATCCTCAACGCCGAGCCCGGGATCGCCGCCGAGCGGTGCTTCGCCCCGTGGTTTGACATGCGCGAGCTGTTGCGCGGCGCGGGGGTCGCCCTGCCCACCCTGGAAACGTGCACGCCGCTTGGCGAGTGCGACGTGGTGGGCTTCTCCCTCCAGTACGAGATGTGCGCCCCGACGTTGTTGGAGATGCTCGACCTTGGCCAGATCCCGATCCACGCGGCCATGCGCACCGAGGACGATCCACTCGTCTGCGCCGGCGGGCCGTGCGCCTTCAACCCCGAGCCTTTAGCTGCGTTCATCGACTTCTTCCTCCTCGGCGACGGCGAGGAGGCGGTGGTGGAGATCGCCCACACGATCCGCGCCGGCCGCCGCGCCGGCCGGGGGCGGGCCACCATCCTGCGCGAGCTGGCTTCGATCCGCGGTGTCTACGTCCCGGCCCTCTATGCCGCCAAGTACGACGAGAAGACCGGCCGCCTGATCGCCACCCTGCCAGTCGACCCGGCGGCGCCCGCGCGGGTCACCAAGGCGTTGGTCACCCACCTCGACCGGCGCCCCTTTCCCACCGCACCGGTGGTCCCCTACCTGCAGACCACCCACGACCGGATCTCCATCGAGATCTCCCGCGGCTGCACCGAGGGGTGCCGCTTTTGCCAGGCGGGCTACCTCTACCGGCCGGTGCGCGAGCGCGCGCCAGACCACGTCGTGGCGCTCATCGACGCCGCTACCCGCGCCACCGGCTACGACGAGGTATCGCTCGCGTCGCTCTCCACCGGCGACTACACGACCCTGCCCGGGCTGGTGGCCACCCTGGTGCAGCGGCCCGGCCACCTGCAGGTGGCGATGCCATCGTTGAAGGCCGGGAGCCTGAGCCCGGAGGTGATCGCCAACCTCGGCCGCACGGGCAAGGCGGGCTACACGATCGCCCCGGAGGCGGGGAGCGCACGGTTGCGGCGGGTGATCAACAAGGGGATCACCGAGGAACAAATCTTAGAGACGGTGGCCTCCGTCTTCGCCAGCGGTTGGGACTCTCTGAAGCTCTACTTCATGATCGGCCTGCCCACCGAGACCGACGCGGATATCGACGCGATCGCCGACCTTGCCCACCGCTGCCTGGCGGTGGCGCGCCAGGCCGGCCGCCGGGTAGAGCAGGTCACCGTCTCGTGCTCGACCTTCGTCCCCAAGCCGCACACGCCATTTCAGTGGGCGCCGCAGATCTCCATCGCGGAGACCGAGCGGCTCCACCGCCGTCTCCGCGAGCGCCTCCGCGACCGGCGCCTGCGCTTTCGCTACCACGACCCGCGGGTGTCCTGGCTGGAGGGGCTTCTTGCCCGTGGCGACCGGCGCATTGGGGGGCTCATCGAGGCGGCGTGGCGGCGCACCACCTACCTCGACGGCTGGGGCGACACCCTCGACTTGGCGCGCTGGGAGCAGGCCCTGGGCGAGGCGTCGATCAACCCGGACGACTACCTGCGCGCGCGGGATCTGGACGAGGTGCTCCCCTGGGACCATCTCGACCCGTTGGTGCCGAAGCGCTATCTCCTCAAGGAGCGCCAGCGCGCCGCCGCGGAGGGGGAGGTAGGCGACTGCCGGGTAGCGAAGTGCTCGGCGTGCGGGGTGTGCGACTTCAAGGAGGTGGGGAACGAGTTGCACACCGAGTTCCATGGCCTGCCGGCGCCCCCCGCACCGCCGCGGTTCGCCAATGCAGAGGACGAAGAGGGGGACGCCACGTGCCCCCCTCCCCCCCCGGCGCAGGTACGGGTGGCTTCCCCCCCGGTGGAGGGCGGGGTGGCGCACGATCGCAAACTGTGTGCAGCCGGAGGCTCCCCGGAATCTTTCTGGCGCTACCGGGTCCGCTACGCCAAGGCGGGGGCGCTGCGCCACCTCTCCCATCTGGAGTTGGGCGCCGCCCTCACCCGCGCCATGCGCCGCGCCGCCCTGCCCCTGCGCTACTCCCAGGGGTTCAACCCGCGTCCCAAGGTCACCTTCGGCCCGGCCCTGCCGGTGGGCAGCGAGGGGTATGGCGAGTGGCTGGAGGTGGAGCTTTGCGAGCGCCGGAGCGCGCCGGCGGTGGCCGAGCAGCTCGCCGCTGCGCTGCCCGCGGGGCTGGAGATCCTGGAGGTGGTGGCGGTGGACGTCCAGGCGCCTAGCCTGGCGACGGAGATCAGTCTGGCCACCTACGAGATCGACCTGCCCCCAACGCTCGCCGCCGAGGTCGCCCGCCTGCCGGAGCGGCTCGCCGCGGCCACCGCCTTGGTGGTGGTCCGCGAGCGCAAGGGCAAGGTGAAGGAGGTGGACCTCCTCCCTTGGGTGGTCGCCCTGGCGGTGGCGGGGGCGCGGGTCGAGCTCACCCTGCGCGTGGAGTCCGGCGGCTCCACCCGCCCCACCGAGCTCCTCGCGGCGTTGCTCGGCGATCGGTATCCTGGCGACTTCACGGTGCGGGTGGTGCGGACCGGTCTGCTCGCCGCGGATGGCTCTTCCCTTACCCCGCTGGCCGCCCTGCGCTGCGCGAGCTGACCGCCCGAACCGAACCGATCGACAGGACCGCCCCCGCCGCCGTACCGACCATGCCGTCCCGACTCCTACTCAACGTCGCCCGGGAGGAGACCCGCGTCGCCCTCCTGGAGGGGCGGGTGGTGCGCGAGATCTACATCGACCGCAAGGCGCACCGCAGCACGCTGGGCAACATCTACAAGGGCCGAGTGAGCCGGGTCCTGCCGGGGATGGAGGCGGCCTTCATCGACATCGGCCTCCCCAAGGCCGCCTTCCTGCACGTCGACGACATCCGTGCGAGTGGCGACCAGCTCCCCACCTCGGCCTTCGACGACGGGGAGGAGGAGGGGACGGAGGCCACGGCAGAGGAGGCGGCGGCACGACCGGTCCGACCGCCCATCCAGGAGCTAATCCGCGAGGGACAGGAGATCGTCGTCCAGGTGCAGAAGGAGGCGATCTCCACCAAGGGGCCGCGGGTGACCACCTACATCTCCCTGCCCGGTCGCTACCTGGTCTACATGCCGGAGGTGGAGCACGTCGGCATCTCGCGCAAGATCGACGACGAGCAGGAACGCGAGCGGTTGCGGGGCCTGGTCGACGCGGTGCGCCGGTCGGGCGAGGGGTTCGTGGTGCGCACCGTCTCCGCTGGCTGCAGCGGCCGCGAGGTGACCGGCGAGACCGCCTTCTTGCGCAAGCTGTGGGAGGCGGCGCGCCTACGCGCGGCGGCGCACCCGGCGCCGGTGCTCCTGCATACGGAGCTTGACCTCGCCACCCGCACCATCCGCGACCTGATGAGCGACGACGTCGACCGGCTGATCATCGATTCGCCCACCGAGCATGCGCGGCTCAAGCAGGTGGTGGCGGAGATCCTCCCGGAGCTCGCCGAGCGGATCGAGCTGTACGAGGGCGACGAGCTCCTCTTTGACCACTACGGTGTCGAGCTAGAGCTCTCCCGCGCCCTCAAGCGGCGGGTGTGGCTCCGCTCGGGCGGCTATCTGGTGATCGACCAGACCGAGGCGCTTACCGCCATCGACGTGAACACCGGCCGCTTCGTGGGCAAACGCAACCTGGAAGACACCATCTTGCGCACCAACCTGGAGGCGGCGGAGGAGATCGCCTACCAGCTCCGCTTGCGCAACCTGGGCGGAATCATCATCTGCGACTTCATCGACATGGAGCTCCCGGACCACCGCCAGAGGGTGTACGAGCACCTCGTCGACGCCACCGCCGGCGACCGGGCGCGGACCACCATCTACCCGATCTCCGAGCTCGGCCTGATCGAGATGACCCGCAAGCGGGTGCGCGAGTCCCTCGGCCAGGTGATGCTCGACCTCTGTCCCGCCTGCGATGGCACCGGCCGGGTCCGCTCGGCGATCACGGTCACCCACGACATCTTCCGCGAGGTGCGCCGTCTCACCCTCCCCAACCGCACCGGCGGCCGGATCCAGATCTCCGCCCACCCGGACATCGTCGACCTCCTCTACGGCGAGGAGCGACTGACGGTGGACGAGCTGGAACTCGCCTATCAGTGCCGCATCGAGGTGGAGGCGAGCGACGATCCCGACCCGGACCACTTCCGGGTACGCCGCCTACCGGCGTGAGGGAGAGCGGCCGAAGGTGCGGCCGGCGTGCGCCTGGGGTCTCTCGGACTGGGTCGATTGTCGCGAAAAGATCCGGGCCGAGATCCGCTCGATGCAGCCCATCGGGACAAAGTCCGACAGGCTGCTAGGTCGCCTACCGGCCGCGGCCGCAGAGGACCACGCCGACGGTCCGCGCCAGGATCATAAGGTCGAGCCACGGCCCCTGGTTCTTCAGGTAGTAGAGGTCGTACTCGAGCTTCTCGCGGTGCTCTTGCTCGCTCACCGCGTAGTCGGCATTCACCTGCGCCCAGCCGGTGATCCCCGGCTTCACCGCGGTGCGATAGCGGTAGAAGGGGATGCGTGCCTCCAGCTCCGACGCGAAGCACTGGCGCTCCGGGCGCGGGCCGATCAGGCTCATCTCGCCGGTGACCACGTTCCAGAGCTGCGGCAGCTCGTCGATGCGCAGGCGGCGCAAGATCCGGCCGACGCAGGTGATGCGTGGGTCCTCCTCGGTGGCCTGGCGCGGTCCCTCCGCCTCGGCGTCCGCCACCATGGTGCGTAGCTTCCAGACGCAATAGGGCTTGCCACCCAGGCCGAGGCGGTCTTGGCAGTAAAAGGCCGAGCCACGGGAGTCGAGCTTGATCGCCAGCGCCGCCACCAGAATCAACGGCACGGCCGGGAGGAGGAGGAGGAGGGCGAAGACGATCTCCAGCGCGCGCCGGATCCGGCCGGTGGCCCACTCACGATCGAAACCGCGGGCGAAGGCGAGGTGGCAGGCGAGGTGGGAGGTGACCGGCAGACGGCCGTAAAGGGTCTCGTAGAAGGCGTGGTAGTCGACCACCCGCGCGCCGGCGAGGCGGCACTCCACCAGGGCTTCGGCCGGTAACGCGGCGACCCCGCACGGTTCGGTGATCACCACCTTGCGAATCCGCTCGGTGCTGATCCAACGGCTCAGGTAGGGGCCGCTGGTGGCGAAATCGAGAACGCCGGCCACCTCGTAGTGGGGGTGGTGGTCGAGGGTCTCGCGCAGGGTGGCGGAGTCCGGGCCGCGTCCCACCAAGAGCACCCGGCAAGGGGGCCGCCGCCCCCAGGCGAGGACGACACCCCAACCGACCAACAGGGTGTTGACCACGTACTGGGCGACGGTGGTAAGGGGGAAGGTGGACTCCCCGGCTGGGACCGCGCTCGCCAGCGCCTCCGCCCCGAGGGCGAGGAGGGCGTTGATCATTAGGGCAGCGCCGAGGAGCACGAGAGATTTCATGGGTTGAAAGGGATGAGACGTGCCAGGTGGCGGGCGGTAATCGGGGGGCGAGGAGCGCGCTTCGTGGTTGCGTAGGGGGTATTAGCAGGATGTATGCCATCCCAAAGGGGTCTCCATGCACCTGGGCGATGAATCGCTAACCGCTTGAAACGAGTGGATCTGCACCCTCACTTCAGCGGGGGGCGGGTGGACCGGGGCGAGGCGCGCGTCTCATCTTGAAACAAATGACTCGATTGCGGGTGAGACACCCGTCTCATATTGAGACATCCTTCCTGAGGCACCCCGGATCGGGGGCAGGAGATGCCACAAGTGGGAAAAATTGTGCCGCGCGGCCTGCTTATGTAGGGGCCGCGGTCAGCTTCTCAAACCACCCGGTTGCGCCGCGTGCCGCCCAGGAAGGCGGCGACGTTGGCGCCGATCTCGTTGATCAATCTCTGGCGTGCGGCGCGGCTCGCCCAGGCGGTGTGCGGGGTGAGGAGGAGGTTGGGGAGATCGGGGGCGAGGAGGGGGTGGTCCGGGGCGGGCGGCTCTTGGGTCAGGACGTCGAAGGCGGCGCCGCCGAGCTGGCCCGAGCGCAGGGCCGCCGCCACGGCCGCCTCGTCCGCCACCCCGCCGCGCGCCATGTTCAACAGCAAAGCGCCGCGCGGCAAGGCGTTGATCTCGGCAGCGCCGATCAGGCCGCGCGTCTGCTCCGACAGGGCGCAGTGGAGGGAGAGGACGTCGGCGCGTGCCAACAGCTCCGCGAGGGGCAGCCGCTCGCCTACCGGATAGGCGACCCGCGGCCGGCTCGCTGCCACCAGGACCTCCATGCCGAGGGCGCGGCAGACGCGCGCCACCGCCTTGCCGATGGTGCCGTAGCCAATGATCCCGAGCCGCCGGCCCGCCACCTCCCAGATCGGCCAATCGAGCAGATTGAACTGGGGCGAGGCCACCCAGGCGCCGGTGCGCGCGGCAAGGTCGTAGTCGCGCAGGTGGGTGGCCAGGGCCAGCAGGCAGCCCACCGTGTGCTGGACCACCGACGCGGTGGAGTAGCCGGCGACGTTCGCCACCGCCACCCCGGCGCCGCGGGCGGCGACGAGGTCAATGTTGTTCACCCCGGTGGCGGCCACCGCGATGAGTTTCAGGCGCGGCGCTCCACCGATCTCCCGCTCGCCGAGGACCACCTTGTTGGTGATCACCACCTCCGCATCACGGATCCGTTCCGCCACCTCTGCCGGGGGGGTGGCGGGGTAGGTGGTCAGCGCGCCCACCGCCTCCAGGGCGGCAAGGTCGAGATCGTGGCGATCGAGGGTGGCGGCATCGAGGAGGCAGAGGCGCAGGCGCTCCATGGGACTCTCCTGGGTGGTGAAGGGGCGCACCGAGCTTGGGCGGATGGTGCCCCCGGCAGGGCTCGAACCTGCGACCCCAGGATTAGGAATCCTGTGCTCTATCCTGCTGAGCTACGGGGGCAGGGGGCGGAAGGTAGCGGATCGGCCACCGCTTCCGACAGGGCGGCGTTGAGCACCGCCGCCGGCGGCCGATGAGCAAGGGCGGAGGTTTCGTACCATGACCCGACCCAGACTCGATGTGCTCTCCATGCTCGCCCACGACCTGAAGGCGCCGGTGGTCTCCATCCGCCAGGCGTGTGCCATGTTCGACGACGGCCTCCTTGGGGAGGTGAGCGGCGAGCAGCTCGAGGTGGTCGGGATGATCACTGCCAACGCCGCCACCCTGGAGCGGATGGTGGGCGACTTTCTCGACATCGTCCGCTGCGTCGAAGGAGCGACTCAGCTCCACATGGAGCAGGTCCACCTCCCGGCCATCGTCCACGCAGTGGCGCGCCAACTGGCGCCGACCTTGGAGGCGGCCCACCTCACCCTCACCCTCACCGCCGCCGCCGACCTTCCGCCTGTGTGGGCGGACGGCGCCCAGTTCCAGCGGGTGGTCACCAACCTGGTGGCCAACGCGGTACGCTACGCGCCGCCGGCAAGCGCCATCGAGGTGGCGGTCGTGGGCGACGCGACCAACCAGCGCCTCACCCTGCAGGACCATGGCCCGGGGATCCCGGCTGCGGACCTCGACTCGATCTTCTCGCGCTTCTGGCAGGGCGAGGGTGTCTCCACCTCGGGCAACTGCGGTCTCGGTCTCTTCCTCTGCCGGGCGATCCTCGATCAGCACGGTGGCCGCATCTGGGCGGAGAGCGAGGCTGGGCAGGGCGCCCGCTTCTCCTTTGAGATTCCAGTCGACCGCCGCGCCACCGCCCGCGCCCTCGCCACCGCCACCGCCACCGCCACCGCCGAGGCGTAGGCGCCGGTCGGACCTTGGCCCGATCCCCTGCAAAGAGGGTGACCCAGGCCTGGATCGTGGGCCTGGATCGCGCCTGGATTGGGACTCGTTCGGAGAGCGACGGGGGGCGAGGCGATGCAGCACGGCCCACGAGTCCGGGCGCGATCCGGGCCCACGATCCGGCCCGAGATCAGCCCTCTTGTGTCGATCGGAACAAAGTCCGACCGGCGCCGGCTCGCCCGGATCTCTCCGCGGGGTGCGGCCGCGCCAACCGCCGCGGCCACCAGGGTCGGCCCTCCGCGCCCCACGGCAGCGACCCCGGTGGACGCAAAACCGTGGGCCGGTCCGGGTGGGGAGCCCCTGGCCACCCGGACGCGCCGAACGTCCGGGAGAAATCCAGCCCCCGCCCCGCCCCTTGTGCGCGCCGCTGGCCATCCGCCAAGGGGGTCGATTGCCGCCCGTGACCTCCCGGGCGGAGGGCAAAGATACGGCGAGACTCCCCCTCGCCATGCGGGTACACCATCGCAGGCGGCGGGGGATGCTGGCTGCGGGCAGCCATGGCGACCCTCCCTGTCGCCCCCGCCGGCATCTGGGGTCAGTCCTGCAAACACGCAAACCGCCTCGCCCCCGCCGGCGATCGCCACCCGTGACATCCCTGGCCCGCCGGCAGAGACTCCGCGGCCATGGGCAGAGCCCCGCGGGAGATTCTACGTAGCGTCTTTGGCTACGATGGCTTCCGGTCCCCTCAGGAGGAGGTGATCGAGGCGGTGGTGGGCGGCGGCGACTGCCTCCTGGTGATGCCCACCGGCGCGGGCAAGTCGCTCTGCTTCCAGATCCCCGCCTTGGTGCGTGACGGCTGCGGGGTGGTGGTCTCGCCGCTAATCGCCTTGATGCGTGACCAGGTGGCCGCCCTCGAACTCCTTGGGGTGCGCGCCGCCTACCTCAACTCGACCCTCACCCCGCCCCAGCAGCGCCAGGTGGAGGCGCGGCTGTTGGCGGGTGACCTCGACCTCCTCTACGTCGCCCCCGAGCGGCTGCTGATGGAGGGGACCCTGGGGCTGCTGGGGCGCGCCCGCGTGGCTTTGTTCGCCATCGACGAGGCGCACTGCGTCTCTCAGTGGGGCCACGACTTCCGCCCCGAGTACCTGAAGCTCGCCCAGCTCGGCGAGCGTTTTCCCGGGGTACCGCGCATCGCCCTTACCGCCACCGCCGACGGCGAGATGCGCGCGGAGATTGTCCGCCGCCTGGCGCTTACCGGCGCGCGGACCTTTCTCAGCGGCTTCGACCGCCCGAACCTCTGTTATCGAGTGGTGGCGAAGGGCGACGGCCGCACCCAACTTCTGCGCTTTCTCGACGACCACCGGGGCGAGGCGGGGATCGTCTACTGCCTGTCGCGAAAACGGGTGGAGGAGACCGCTGCGTGGCTGCGCGCGCACGGCTGGGATGCCCTGCCGTACCACGCCGGGCTGGAGACGGCGGCGCGCCAGGCGAACCAGGACCGCTTCCTCCACGACGAGGGTGTGGTGATCGTCGCCACCATCGCCTTCGGCATGGGGATCGACAAGCCGGACGTGCGCTTCGTCGCCCACCTCGACATGCCGCGCTCCATCGAGGCGTACTACCAAGAGACCGGCCGCGCCGGTCGCGACGGTCAGCCGGCCGAGGTGTGGATGGCCTACGGCTTAGGCGACGTCATCACCCTGCGCAAGATGGTGGCGAGCTCGGAGGCGGGGGAGGAACACAAGCGGCGGGAAGGCCAGCGGCTGGAGGCGATGCTCGGCTTTTGCGAGGCGACCACCTGTAGGCGGGCGCTGCTACTGCACCACTTCGGCGAGGAGCGGTCCGGGCCGTGCGCAAACTGCGACAACTGCCTGGAGCCGCCCGCCACCTTCGACGCCACCGAGCTCGCGCGCCAGGCCCTGTCGTGCTGCTACCGCACCGGCCAGCGCTTCGGCGTGGGCCACCTCATCGAGGTCCTCACCGGCAAGGAGACCGAGCGCGTCCGCCAGCTCGGCCACCACCACCTCGCCACCTTCGGCCTCGGCAAGGAGCGGCCGGCGGCGGCGTGGCGCGCCCTCTTCCGCCAACTCATCGCCGGCGGCTGGTTGGCGGTGGACGGCGACGGTTACGCCACCCTGGCGCTCACCGAACGGTGCCGGCCGCTGTTGCGCGGCGAGGTCCATCTCACCCTGCGCGCGGAGGTGGGGGCGTCGAAAGCGCGGCGCCGCAACCCAGCGAAGGGGCAGTCCACGGCGCTGGCGACCGCCGCCGAGCCCGCCCTCTGGGAGGCGCTGCGCACCACCCGCCGGACCCTTGCCGACGCCCAGGGGGTCCCCCCCTACGTGATCTTCCACGACGCCACCCTCTTGGAGATGGCGGTGCGGCGGCCCACCAGCCCGGCCCAGCTTTTGGAGGTAAGCGGCGTCGGCGAGACCAAGCTGGCCCGCTACGGCGAGGCCTTCCTGGCGATCCTGCGCGCCCACGCCGCCCCCGGGGGTGGCGCCCTGTCCGCGGTCGACGCGGGGTAGGGGGGAAGATGCACTACGTCGACACCCTCCTCCTGCCCCTGCTCTTCTCCGTCTTCCTCGTCGCCCTCGTCTGGTTGGGCTGGCAAGAGCTCCGGATCGAACGGCGGCGCCGGCAAGAAGGCGCGGCGCGGCCGAAAGGGGACGACGCCAAGGAAGAGCAGGCCCCCCCCGGGGGGGGGTGAGGGCAGCGGGTGGGGAGTGTTTCCGCCGCGCCGGCGGGCGCCGCCGAGGCGATGGCGTAGGCGGAGCCGGCCAAGCCGCCCGGCCCCCCGCCAGGGGCGGGCGGCGCGCCGGCCTCGTCGATCCACCGCGGGCCGCACCGGCCCCGGCCCCGCGGTGCACTGGCGGGGCCATGGCCCAAGGGCAACGGCGGCCAACCCCACGGCGCGGCGGCGGGGATCGGAGCGCGGGAGGGTGACGCCCGTGGCCCTCACGACGAACCTCGGCCCACCCGGCAAAGCGGGCGGATCCTCGCCGGCGAGGCGCGACGGGCGGACCCGCCCCTCGCCGTCGCCGCCTCTCGGCGCGAGGTTCGGAGTCGGTCGGACTGGGTCGAGCGTGAACCGAGAAGCAGCCGGGTCGAGCCCGGATGCAGACCCGTTCGTCGAGCGACGCGGGGCGAGCAGACGAAGAACGTGGCACGAGTCCGGCCCCACGAGTCCGGCCATGGGTCCGCTCGGCGCAGTCGACCGACCAAGTCCGCCAGCCTTTTAGCCCCCCTCCCCAGAAAGGAATCGCCAGCAGGCGTCGTAGATCGCCGGCCGCAGGTCGCGAAAGCCCCGTTCGGCGCGGCCGGCGTGGACTCGGTTGGTGAGCACCACCACGCACGCGGCTTGGGCGAGGTCGAACCAGACCGAGGTGCCGGTGAAGCCGAGGAGCCCCCGGCCGGTGGTGCGGGAGAGGCGCTCGCCTGCCTGCGACGCCACCGCCGACGGGCGGTCGAAGCCGCGACACCAGCGCTCGGCTGGCCCCTGGGGCGGCAGGGCGAGCAGCGCACGCGCCACCGGTGTGGGGAGCCAGGCGTCGTCACCGCGCGCCGCGGCAAGCAAACGGTCCACCACCGTGGCCACCGCCGTGGCCGTCCCGAACAGACCGGCGTGGCCGGCGACACCGCCCATCGCCCAGCCATTTTCATCGTGGACCTCGCCGTGCAGGCGGCGGCCGCGCCACCCACACGCCTCGGTGGCGACGCAGCCTTGCCAGCTCCCCGCGCGCGGGCAAGCGGGGCGGAAGGCGAGGCTCTCCCCGAGGCCGAGGGGCTCGGTGACCCACGCCGTGAGACCGCAGGAGAGCGGCGCGCCGGCCGCAACCTCCACCACGGCGCCGAGGAGGAGGTAGCCGAGGTCGGAGTAGCAGAACCGCTCGCCCGGCCGGGCGAGGAGGTCGCTGGCGGCCGCGTGCGCCACCATCGCCGGTCGCCACGCCGGTGGCGGCGGGTCACCCGAGGCGGCGAGCAGGGCGTGGTGGACCCTCTGCTGGTACAGCGGCGCCCAGGCGGGCAGACCGCTGGTGTGGGCGAGGAGCTGCTCGACGGTGATCTCCCGGTGGCGGCCGCGCTTGAGCGTGGGCAGCAAGCAGCAGGCAGGGCTCTCCCAGGTCAGCGCCCGGTCCGCCACCAGGCGGGCGCAAACCAAGGCGGTGGCCAGCCCCTTGGTGAGGGAGGCAAGGTCGAAGCGGCTGGTCGCAGAGACCGGGGTGGCGGGTGGGTCGCCGTGGTCGCCGGCCACGATCGCCAAGCGGTGGCCATCGCGGTCCGCCGCGACGAGGGCGGCGCCGGTGAACAGCCCCCGTTCGAGGCCGTCTGCGAGGAGGAGGTCAGGGGTCACACGCGCCCCCCCGGTGGGCGGGCCCGCACCCCCGCGGCGAGTGGAACCCCAACGTTGGGGAGGGTAGCCGTCGGCTCCATCGGTGGGCGGGGCCGCACCGCCGCGGCAGAAGAAACCCCAACGTTGGAGGGGGTAGCCGTCGGCTCCATCGGTGGGCGGGGCCGCACCGCCGCGGCAGAAGAAACCCCAACGTTGGGGGGGGTAGCCGTCGGCTCCATCGGTGGGCGGGGCCGCACCGCCGCGGCGGGGGGAACCCCAACCCTGCCCGTCGTCCCGCCTCGGGTCGGGCCGTGGCTCTCCCGCGACCAACAGGGGCGGCGCAGGAAGATCGTGTTGGCGCCGTCTTGCCCCACCCCCGGCGTGGTGCCGAAGATCACCCCGGTGGCGGGCAAGGCGATCCGGCAGCGGCGGGGGGCGCGGGCGCGACGGGGGGCCATGGCGGGGGGC
>MNYW01000149.1 GCA_001873295.1 Nitrospirae bacterium CG2_30_70_394
AGCGGGTCGATAATCCAGCGCGGCCGATCCGCGACCGCCGCCCCCTGCGCGCCGCCCTCCTCGGCGAGGATCGCATGGTCCGGAAAGCGCGCCCGGATTCCCGCCACCACCCGCGCCTCCGCGGCCCGATCCGCGTCGGTCACCAGGTCGATGGCGTTTTGCTTGGTGGCGACCGTGAAGCCGCGGCGCTGGTAATCGAGGAGGAGCGTACCCGCCTCGCGCGCCAGGGCGACCGCCACCACCAGGTACTGTTGCCACTCGTCCGCCATGGGGTGCTCCTCGTTCTTTGCCTGGTGCGCGCCGCGACCGGGCGGCGGTGGAGGTGCGCCACGGGCGTGGTTGCATCTTGCCACGGTTGCTTGTTGGGCGTTTTGATGGCCACCGCGCGCGCGGCGGGTGTGGCGCCGGCAGAGGGTGACCTTCAGCGGTGTCGGACGCACCCCCCGCGCGCGGGGAAGGGGCGGGAGGAGGCGATACGCCCTGCGCTCTCCGATCACGCACCCCCCGCGCGCGGGGAAGGGCGGGAGGATGTCGTAAGACAAGACCTGACCCCAATACGCACACGGAGGGCTGGCTTGGCGGGGCCGATGCGAGGGCGATAGAAACCAGACAGACCGACGGACCGAGAAATCATCGCCGGCCGCAGCCCCCGTCCTCCCCCATCCCCTCCTCTCTACCCCCGACTCCCCATCATGCCCCCTCGCGACCATTGGTCCTCCCGCCTTGGCTTCGTCCTCGCCGCCGCCGGCTCGGCGATCGGGCTGGGGAATGTGTGGAAGTTCCCCTACATCACCGGGGTGTACGGCGGCGGCGCCTTCGTCCTCGTCTACCTGGCGGCGGTGGCCCTGGTGGGGATCCCGATCCTGGTGGCGGAGATCCTCATCGGCCGGCGCGCGCGCAAGGACCCGGTGGGGGCGATGCGGGCGGTGGGCGGGCGCGCCTGGGCCGGGGTCGGGTGGCTCGGGGTGGGGGCGAGCTTCGTCATCCTCTCCTATTACTCGGTGGTCGCCGGCTGGACCCTCGCCTACGCCGCGCGCGCCGCCAGCGGCGGCTTCACCGGCCTGGACGCGGCGGCGATCAGCACCCTGTTCGACGCCTTCCTCGCCGACCCGACGCGCCAGCTTTTCTGGCACGCCTGCTTCATGGCCCTGGTGATCGCGATCGTCGTGGGCGGCGTGGCCAAGGGGCTGGAGCGGTGGAACAAGGTGCTCATGCCGGCGCTGGTGGCGATCCTCCTCGTCCTCTTCGTGGTCGCCTTGCGCTCGCCCGGAGCGGCGGCCGGCTTCCGCTTCATGTTCCATGCCGACTTTCACAAACTCACCCCGAAGGCGTGGCTCGAGGCCCTCGGCCACAGCTTCTTCACCCTGTCGTTGGGCATGGGGGCGATGCTCACCTACGGCAGCTACCTCTCCACCAAGACCGACCTGCTGCGCTCGGCGGTGGTGATCGCGGTCTTCGACGCGCTGATGGCCCTGGTCGCCGGCCTGGTGATCTTTCCCATCTGTTTCACCTTCGGACTCCAGCCGGCCGCCGGGCCGGGGCTGATCTTCAAGACCCTGCCGGTGGCCTTCGCCCAGATGCATGGCGGCTCCCTCTTCGCCCTCCTCTTCTTCCTCCTCCTCGCCTTCGCCGCCCTCACCTCCGCCATCTCCCTGCTGGAGGTGGCGGTCGCCTACTTCGTCGATGAGCGCGGCTGGCCGCGGCCGCGCGCCACCCTGGGGATGGGTGGGGTGATCTTTCTCCTCGGCATCCCCTCGGCCCTCTCCTTTAGCCGCCTCGCCCACGTCCACCTCTACCCGGGGATGACCCTCTTCGACAGCCTCGACACCCTCGCCACCAACTACCTCCTGCCGATCGGCGGCCTCGGCATCGCCCTGGTGGCGGGCTGGCGGCTGGCGCGGCCGGTGGCGCTGGAGGAGTTCCGTGATCCGCGCCTCTTCCCCTACTGGCACCTCGCCATCCGCTACCTCGCGCCGGTGGCGGTGGTCCTGATCCTCCTCTTCAAGATGGGGGTCGTGGGTTGAGGTGGAGCGCCGCTGTCCCCACGGGGTGGGGCAGCGCGCCGCGCGGCCGCGGGTCGCGGGGGAAAGCGCTCCGACCTTCATCGCCTAGCCCCCCGTCGCTCTACGAACGGCTCTGCATCCGGGCTCGAGCCCGCTGCTTCTCGGTTCACGATCGACCAAGTCCGACAGCCTGCTAGGCGCGATCCCCTGCTCCCGCGACCTTCGCACCTGCAACCGGCGCCGGTTCCGCTCCCTCGGTGGGGTGGGGGGTGGCTGGCGAAGGGGGGCGCGGGGTCTGCACCCTCCTTCGCCCCTCTCCCATTTCCGGCGCGCGCAAAGCGGCGCCCTCGGGCATACTCCGCGGCCATGAGCGATCCCACCGCCACCTTAGTCGACCTTGCCTGCCGCGCCTGCCAGGAGAAGAAGGGCCATGACCTCGTCGCCCTCGATGTGCGCGGCCTCACCTCCCTGGCCGACGCCTTCGTCTTCTGTTCCGGGACCACCGGCCGGCAGGTGAAGGCGATCGCCGACGAGGTGGAGCACCAGCTCAAAGAGGCGGGGTTTCGCCCGTACGCCATCGAGGGGGCGCGGGAGGCGGTGTGGGTGCTCCTCGACTACGGCGATCTGGTGGTCCACGTCTTTGAGAAGGAGACGCGCGACTTCTACAACCTGGAGCGGTTGTGGGGAGAGGCACCCCGCCTGGAGCTGCCCGCCGTCGCGGTTCCCCGTTTCGACTGATGCGCTGGGGGGTGCTGTGCGTCGGCCGGTTGCGGGCGCCGGGGCTGGAGGAGGCGATCGCGCCCTATCTCGCTCGCCTCGCGGGAAGCGCACCTTTGGAGGTGGTGGAGGTGCGCGCGGGCGCGGCCCATGGCCGCTCTTCCGTGGAGGCAGAGGGCGAGCGGCTGCTGGCGCGCCTAAGCGAGCGCGACCGGTTGGTGGCCCTCGACGTGGGCGGTGAGCGGTACACCACCGCGGCGCTCGCCCGGCGGGTGGCGGGGTGGCGCGAGTCGGTGGCCGGCCGGCTCTGGTTGGCGATCGGCGGTGCCGACGGCCTTGCCCCGGCGGTGGTGGCGCGGGCAGACGAGCGGTTGTCGCTCTCCCCGCTCACCCTGCCCCACGAGCTCGCCCGCCTGGTCGTGGTGGAGCAGCTTTACCGCTGTCACTGCGTGTTGACGGGCCATCCATACCATCATTAGCTTGGCCGACTCGCCGCGTTTTGCGTGGCCCCACTCCAGGGAGGGAGCCTGATGTCGTTTGCCCGAATCGTTGCTGCCCTTGGCGGCCTGCTGGCGGTCCTCTTTGGGTACATCACCGTCTTCAATCGCGGGGATACCACGGTGGTGCTGTGGATCGGCCGCAGTGTCACCCTGCCGATGTCGGTGCTCCTGCTCTTGGCGATTTTTGCCGGGGCGTGCTTCGTCTTGTTGATGGTGGGGGCGATGGAGCTCAGCGGGGTGGCGCATAACCTCGGCCGCCGCCGCCGCCGCCGCCAGCAGCAGCGCTTCGAGCTCCTCTTCGAGAAGGGCTGCGACCTCGCCGACCTCGGCCTCGAAGATCGTGCCCTCTCCTGCTTCGAGCGCATCCTCGACCACGACTCGGGCCACGTCTCCGCCCTCGTCCAGCTCGGCGCGATGCGGCGTCGCCAGGGTGACGTGGAGGCTGCCCTGCGCCTGCACAAGCGGGCCCTAGAGCGCGACCCGACCCACGTCCGCGCCCTCGTCTCCCTGGTCGAGGACTGCCTGGCGGCACAGCGGTGGCAGGAGGCGCTGGAGGTGTGCCAGAAGATCCTCGACGTGGAGGGCGAGGCGCTGCGCGTGCTGGTCTGGGCGCGCGACCTGCAGGTGCGCCTCGGCCGCCTGGAGGAGGCGATCGACGCCCAGCGCCACCTCCTGCGCCACGCGGGGATTGGGAGCGAGGCCCATCGGATGTTGCGCCGCCTCCAGTTCCTCCAGGCGATGGCGCGGCTGGGGACGGAGGATAAGGAGAGGGCGCGCAAGGAGCTCGCCGAGATCCTCCATCAGGACCGTACCTTCGTCCCGGCGCAGGTAGAGCTGGGGCGGCTGCTGCTGGCGGAGGAGAAGGAGAAGGAGGCGGTGCGCCGCTGGCGCGAGGGGTACGGCCAGACCCACGACATCGTCTTTCTCCACCTCCTGGAGCGGTACTACCTCGGGCGGGAGGACCCGGACGCGGCGATCGCCGTCTACCTCAACGCCCTCAAAGACGAACCGGCGAGCGTCGAGCTGCAGTTCTGCCTGGGCAAGCTCTACCTGCGCCTGGAGATGCTCGACAACGCCTACGACACCCTGCGCGACCTCGCCGATGCGGGTGCCTCCTTCCCGGCGTTGCACCGGCTCTTGGGCGAGGTGCGCCACCGGCGCGGCGACGACGAGGCCGCCTTCGGCGAGTTGCAGGCGTGTGTCCCCTTTCGCACCGCCGCGGTGGTGCCGTACCGCTGCACCGCCTGCGGCGCCGAGGTGGAGGAGTGGCACGCCCAGTGTGGGGTGTGCTCCGCGTGGGAGAGCCTGCGCCTGCCGATTCCCGTCGAGGGTTGAGGGGCGCGACCGCGCCCGGCAGAGGTTGTGGCGCCGCGGTTCGCTCGCCACCCCCGGCGCTGAAGGGGTTGCGCAACAGGTGCGCGGTGACCTGTCCCATCCCTGGGCGGTGACCCGCGAGCGCCGGTTGCGCCCACCTTCAGGGTCCCGCCGGGGGCGGTGCGCCGCCTTGCGGATCGGCTCGGCGATCCTCCCACCGCCCGCCGCCGCCGGCCTCGCGGTGGTCCCCGTCGCCCTCCACTCGCCGGCGCGCTTGCCTTCGGGGTAAGCCGCGCGGGGTGGAGCGGCGCTCCGCGTCGATCGCGCCGCTTTTCGGCCACGGCGCGGGTGGGTCGCGAAGACGGGATCTCGGTGTGCGCGGCCCGCGCCACGCCGCGGCGTGGGCTCTATCGCGCGGCGTCCGCCGCGGCGCGCCACACCGGCAGGTGGACGATCACCGTCGCCCCCTGCTCCGGGGCGGAGTGGATCTCGATCTCGCCGCCATGCGAAGCGAGGATGCGGCGGGTGATGGAGAGACCCAGGCCGGTCCCCTTGCCGGGCGGTTTGGTGGTGAAGAAGGGGTCGAAGAGGCGGTCAAGGTGGGTGGCAGGGATGCCGCAGCCGGTGTCGCTGATCTCCACCACCACCCGCTCACCCTCGGCGCGCGCCACCACGCGGATCCGCTTCACCGGCCGCCCCTCCAGCGCGTGGTCGGCATTCACCAACAGGTTGAGGAAGACCTGCTGGAGCTGCTCGGGAACCGCGCGCACCGGCGGCAGGTCGGCGGGCAGGTCGAGGCCGAGCACCACCGCGTGGTTTTCCAGGCGGTGGTGGAGCAGCGAGCGCACCTGGGTGAGGACGTCGGCCAGCGGCGTCGGGACGACCTCCGCCTCCTCCGGGCGGGCGAAGTGCAGGAGCTGCCAGACGAGGTCGGTGATCCGCTGGGTCTGCAAGCCGATGGTGGTCAGCTCGGGGCGGTGCGGCGACTCTTCCGGCAGGTCGGCGAGCAACCAGTCGGCGGTACCGGAGATGATGTTCAGGGGCGTGCCGATCTCGTGCGCCAGCCCCGAGGCGAGCTCGCCGATTAGGGCGAAGCGGCCCGAGTGGATTAGCTCGCGGGTGCGCGTCTCGACCCGCTCCTCCAGATCGTCCGCGTGCTCCTTGAGCCGCTGGTGCGCCGCGTCCAGCTCGCGGGTGTAGAGCTCCACGTAGCGCTCCATGGCGATGGTCTGGTCGAGGGTAACCACCCGCGACAGGGCGAGGGTGGTGGCCAGCAGCCCCGCGGGGTCGCCCTCCAGGTGGGTGGCGATGCGGGGCAAGAGGAGTTGGACCACCAGGTTGAAGCTTGCCAGGTACCAGCGCGGCTCCAGCCCCACCTCCAGGTGGCGCTCGCCGACCCGCCGCCGGCTCTCCTCGTATGCCGCGCCGTAGCGCCCGCCGAGCAGCTCGCCAAGGTAGTGCAAGAGGATCTCCCGTAGCCGCTCCATGACCCCCGGGGGTTGGAGGAGTCGCTGGAGCTCCGGGAAGCGGCCGAGGTGGTCGTAGAACTCCGCCACCACCGCCGGAAGCTCGGGTGCCAGGCGGCGGCCGAGCTCCGCGAGTCGGTCGCAGTCCGCGCGCGAGAGGCGGAGGAAACGGTGGTACGGGTCCGCGCCGCCGCCGCCGGCCGGCCGCGCCCTCTTCGGTTGGCCGTTCGTCGGTCGCCCTTTCGTCACCGGCCGCCGCCGCCCAGCAGGCCGGGTTCGAAGCCGTACTCCTTGATCTTCCGGTACAGGGTGCGGCGGTCGATGTGCAGCACCTCGGCCACCTTCACCCGGTGCCAGTGGTGGCGCTCGAGGGTGGCGAGGATGTGGCGCCGTTCCAGCTCTTCCATGGGCAGGTCGGTGATCTCCCCGAGGCCGAGGCGGTCGCCCACCGAGCCGGTCACCTTCGCCGGCAGGACATCCGGGGTGAGGGTGGCGCCGCGCGCCAACACGACGCCGCGCTCGATCACGTTCTCCAACTCGCGCACGTTGCCCGGCCAGTCGAAGTCGAGGAGCAGGCGCATCGCCTCGGGCTCGATCTGCTCCACCTGCCGCTGGTTGCGCGCCGCGTGCTTGGCGAGGAAGTGGCGGGCCAGCAGCGGGATGTCCTCGCGCCGCGCCACCAGCGGCGGCAGGGCCACGGTGATCACCCCGAGGCGGTAGTAGAGGTCCTCGCGGAAGCGGCCCGCCGCCATCTCCGCCTCCAGGTCGCGGTGGGTCGCGGCGATTACCCGGAAGTCCACCGGGACCGCCTGGTTGGACCCCACTCGCCGCACCTCGCGCTCCTGGATCACCCGCAACAGCTTCACCTGCAGCGCCTGGTCCATGTCGCCAATCTCGTCGAGGAAGATCGTGCCGCCCGCCGCCTCCTCGAAGATCCCCTTCTTGTCGCGCTCCGCGCCGGTGAACGCGCCCTTCACGTGGCCGAACAGCTCGCTCTCCAAAAGCTGCTCGGGGATCGCCGAGCAGTTGATCGGGATGAACGGGGCGGTGCGCCGCGGACAGTTGTAGTGGATGGCGCGCGCCACCAGCTCCTTGCCGGTACCCGAGGCGCCGGAGATCAGGATGTTCGAGAGGGTCGGCGCGACCTGCTCGATCAGCTCGAAGACCCGCTGCATCACCGGGCTCTGGCCGAGGATGTTGGCGAACTGGAACCGCTCCTCCACCTCGCGCTGCAGGTGGTTCACCCGCCGCCGCAGGTTGCGCTCCTCCTCGATGCGCGCCAAAACCAGCTCCACCTCCTCCATCTTGAACGGCTTGGAGAGGTAGTCGATGGCGCCGGCGCGCATCGCCTCGACCGCCGTCTGCACCGAGCCGAAGGCGGTCATCACCACCACCGCCACCTCGGGCTGGAGCTCCTTCACCCGCTGGGTCAGCTCGACGCCGCCCATCTCCGGCATGCGCACGTCGGTCAGCAGGACGTCCGCCGGGCTCGTCGCGAGGCGGGCGAGGGCCTGGGCACCGCCGTTGGCCTCCTCCACCTCGTGGCCGCGGCCGGCGAGGAAGCGGCTGAGCATCTCCCGCATCGGTCCATCATCTTCGGTGATCAGGATGTGCATGGCGCGGAGGGCCGGAGCAGCAAGGTGTAGGGGGCGATCCTAACAGCGCGGCGCGCGGTGTGCGACGCGCCGGGCGGGGAGGGAAGCCTTGGCTTGGCGGGGGGGCGGTGCACGGGAGGGGCCGGAAGGTCCGCCGCCGGCCGACTGCAGGGGTCATCCGCCAACGTTCAGTGCCGCGCGCCACGCCGGCTTGGCGGCCGCGCGGAGGCGCCTGCCTCCGGCGCTCCATCCCTGCGCG
>MNYW01000002.1 GCA_001873295.1 Nitrospirae bacterium CG2_30_70_394
CCCGGCCCGCCCCCTCGCGCCCGCCGAGGAAGATCATGTTGTCGATCACCACCTCGGTGGTGTAGCGATCGCTCCCATCCTTGCCCTGCCACTTGCGCGTCTGCAGGCGCCCCTCGACAAAGACCATCCGCCCCTTGGCGAGGTGCTGGCTGCAAATCTCGGCGAGCTTTCCCCAGGCGACGACCTTGTGCCACTCGGTCTTATCCTGGGCGTTGCCCTCCGCGTCCTTCCACGAGGCGGTGGTGGCGAGGGAGAAGTTGCACACCGCCTTCCCGGAGTTCGTGTATCGAACCTCCGGATCCTGTCCCAGGTTGCCAATCAACTGCACTCGATTCAGAGAACGCATGGCGATGACCTCAACGAGAAAGATGGGGTTGGCGGGGCGGGCAGGGTAAAGGGCAGATGGGGGGTGGGAAAGGGGGAGGGTGAGCAGCGGCCGGAGCGACCCGCCTGGACCGACCGGGAGGGCGGCAGCGGCACGACCGGGGTGTTGCGGCCACGGCGCTTGGCCACGCCTTGGTCTGCGCGCACGCCCTCGGCTTGCGGGAATGGAAGCCGCTGGCCGCGTCGCCAAGGAGAAAAGGAGATGACCTCCGCACCGCGCGGGGGAACCCTCCCACCCCCTTCTACCTTCTCCCTCCTACCCCTGGCGTCCTGGCGCCTTTGCGTGGAGCCGTTTTCCTGACCCAGGGCCGGGTAGGAAGGAGAGCAGGACAGATCCCAGGCCGGGGATTTCCTCACGTCCGGTACTCGGCGTTGATCCGCACGTAGTCGAAGGAGAGGTCGCAGGTCCAGTAGGTGGCGCAAGCCTCCCCTTGGCCAAGGTCGAGGCGGAGGGTGAGGTCGTGCGCGTGCATGGCCGCCGCCGCCGCGGGGGAGCGACCGGCGCCGGTCCCCACGCCCTCGGCGAACAGCAGCAGGTCGTCGAGCCAAAGGCGGGTGGTCTCCGGGGTGATCCCCGCCCCCACCGCGCCGGCGGCGGCGACGATCCGCCCCCAGTTGGCGTCCTGGCCGAACAGTGCCGTCTTCACCAAGGGCGAGCGACAGATCGCCGCCGCCACCCGCTCAACCTGAAGCCCATCGCGGCCGCCGGTCACCTGGACGGTGGCGAGCTTGGTCGCCCCCTCGCCGTCGGCGACGATCTGGAGCGCCAGGGAGCCGCACACCCGCGCGAGGCCGGCGGCGAGGCGCACGAGGTCCTCCTCCCCACTCACCGCCACCCCCGAGCTGCCGCTCGCCAGGAGGTAGAGGGTGTCGTTGGTGGAGGTGTCGCCGTCCACCGAGATGCGGTTGAAGGTGGTGGCCACCACGGTCGAGAGCAGGGTCTGGCAGGTGGCGGGGTCAAGCTGCGCGTCGGTGGTCACCACCGCCAGCATGGTCGCCATGTTCGGGTGGATCATCCCCGACCCCTTGCAGCAGCCGCCGATGCGTACCCGCCCGCCCGCCAGCTCCACCTCCACCGCCGCCTCCTTGCGCCGGGTGTCGGTGGTGAGGATCGCATCGGCAAAGGCCGTGGCGCCGCTCGCACCGAGGCCGGCCACCACCGCCGGCAAACCCGCGGTGAGCCGTTTTACCGGCAAGGGGTCGCCGATCACCCCGGTGGAGGCAGGCAAGACCTGCTCTGGCGCGCACCCCAGGGCAGTGGCCACCGCCGCCACCACCGCCTCCGCGGCCGCCATCCCGGCGCCGCCGGTGCAGGCGTTCGCGCAGCCCGAGTTGATCACCACCGCACGCACGTCGCGCGCGGGTACCCGGCCGCGGGCGAGGACCACGGGGGCGGCGACCACCTCGTTGCGGGTAAAGACGCCCGCCGCCACCGCGCCGCCCGGGCAGTGGAGGAGAGCGAGGTCGAGCCGCCCGTCCCTCTTGATCCCACACGCCACCCCGGCGGCCACAAACCCCGCCGCCGCGGCCACCCCACCGTCCATCTCCCGCACCGTCGCCTCCATCACCTGCCTCCTTGTCTTCACCCCTACCCCAGCGCCCCGCAGGGCGCTACGGCACCACCGGCGGGGCGAGCAGGCCGGTGGTCTCTTCCCAGCCCAGCATCAGGTTGAGGTTGTGGACCGCCTGGCCGGCGGCGCCCTTCACGAGGTTGTCGATCGCCGAGAGCATCACCAGCCGCTGGCTCCGGGGGTCCACCACCACCTGCAGGTGGGCCTGGTTGGAGCCGCGTACCCTTGCGGTGTCCGGCATCTGCCCGGCGGCGAGGAGGTGGACGAAGGGGGCGCTTCCGTAGCGGTCGCGGTAGAGCTGCCACGCCTCCTCCTGGCCCACCGGCTTGGCCAGGGTGGCGCTGGCGGTGACGAGGATGCCGCGGTTCATCGGCGCCAGGTGGGGGGTGAAGGAGAGGGTGACCGCGGCGCCGGCGAACTCGCTACAGAGCTGCTCGATCTCCGGGGTGTGCGGGTGGCGCCCCACCTTGTACGCCTTGAGGGACTCGTTGGCGTGGACGAAGTGGGTCGTCTCCGACGGGCGCACCCCGGCGCCGGAGACGCCGGAGCAGGCGTTCACCACCACCGTCTCCGCCCTCACCAACCCCGCCTCCACGGCGGGCAAAAGGGCCAGGAGGGTGGCGGTCGGGTAACAGCCCGGGTTGGCGAGGAGACGCACCTCCGCGTTGATCTCGTCGTGGTGCCACTCGGGCAGGCCGTAGACCGCCTCGCCAAGGAGCTCCGGGTGGGAGTGGTCGCGGCCGTACCACTCGCGGTAGAGGCTGGGCCGCTGCAACCGGTAGTCGGCGGAGAGGTCGATCACCCGCACCCCGCGCGCGAGCAGGGGCGGGACCGCCGCCATCGACTCGCCATGGGGGAGGCAAAGGAAGGCAACCTCGACCGCGGCGGGCAGGGCGGCGTCGCGCGCGGTGAAGGCGAGGGTGGGGTAGGCGCGCGCGAGCTCTGGAAAGATCGCCCCCAGCGGCTGACCCGGGTGGGTGGAGGAGGTGACGTGGACCACCTCGACCCACGGGTGGCCGGAGAGGATGCGCAGGAGCTCACGGCCGGTGTAGCCGGCGCCGCCGAAGATCGCGATGGAGGTCATGGGGGGAGCCGGCCGCGGCCGGCAAGAATGGGGCTGGGGGAGCAGGCCGACCTCTGGCCGGCGAAATTCCTAATCGTCGCGCAACGACAAGATCTACGGGCCACCGCGAGCGGCCATCCACCCCCTCACCCCATAGCCCCCACTCCCCACCCCGCGCAAACAAAACGGCCCCGCCCGGAGGGGGCGGGGCCGCGGGTCGTGGTCGCGTGCGCCGGACGGCGCCCCCCTCCTACCGCTTGGAGAACTGGAAGCGGGCGCGGGCCCCCTTTTGACCCGGCTTCTTGCGTTCCTTCTTGCGCGGATCGCGGGTGAGACAGCCGGCCTTTTTCAGGACGGCACGGTTCTCGTCGTCGAACAGCACCATCGCCTTGGAGATGCCATGGCGCACCGCGGCGCACTGCGAGGAGTCACCGCCGCCCTTGACCGTGGCCCGGATGTCGTAGCCCTCCGCCGCCTCGGTCAACACGAACGGCTGGCGCAGGGTGAGGTGGTGGACCTCACGATGGAAGTAGTCGTTCGCGGGTTTGCCGTTGACAGTGATCTCGCCGCTACCGCGACGTAACCAGACACGGGCGACGGCAGTCTTGCGCTTGCCGGTGGCGTAGGCATCCCAAAGGGCCATGGTCAGCTCAGGGGAAAGGACTCGGGCTTCTGCGCCGAGTGGGGGTGATTGGAACGGGCGTACACCTTGAGCTTGCGGAACATCTGCCGGCCCAGGGTGGTCTTCGGCAACATCCCACGCACCGCCTTCTCGAGCAGCCGCTCGGGGTGGTTGGCACGCAGGCGCGCGGCGGAGGTCTCCGTCAGGCCGCCGAACCAACCGCTGTGGTGGTAGTAGATCTTCTGCTCTTCCTTACGCCCGGTGAGGACCACCTTGTCCGCGTTGATCACGATCACGTGGTCACCCATGTCCACATGCGGGGTGAAGGTCGGCTTGTGCTTGCCACGCAAGACCGTGGCGATGCGCGTGGCAAGGCGGCCGAGGGTCAAGCCGTCGGCGTCGACCAGATACCAGTGGCGCTGGATGTCGCTAGGGCGTGGGGTAAAGGACTTCACCGCGAGACTCCGGGTTGGCTAAGGGGCGTGGACTGTAGGGAAGAGGGGGGGGGCGGGTCAAGGGCGCGGGCGGCCGTCACTCCACCCGAATCGCCAGGATTTCGTACTCCATGGCCCCCCGTGGCGCCCGCACCTCCACCACGTCGCCCTGCGCCTTGCCGAGCAAGGCCCGGCCGACCGGCGAGGTGATCGAGATCACCCCGACGCTCGCGTCCGACTCCTCTTCCCCCACCAGGGTGTAGCTGATCTCCTCCTCCGTCTCGCAGTTGAGGAGGTCGACGGTCACCCCAAAGACCACCCGGTCGCCCTTGATCCGCGCCGGGTCAATCACCTGGGCACGGGCGATCTTGGCGGAGAGCGCCTGCATCTGCGCCTCGATGAACCCCTGGCGCTGTTTGGCGGCGTCGTAGTCCGCGTTCTCCGACAAGTCGCCGTGGCCGCGCGCCTCTTCGATGTCGCGGACGTTCTTCGGCCGTTCCACCGTGCGCAAGTGGTGCAGCTCGGCCTTCAGCCGCTCGAGGCCGGCCCGGGTGATGGGAAGGGGGTTAGACATGGCACACCTCTCACCGTTAGGCGCGAGACGAAAACGAGGCCCACTGCCCGCGGCAGAGAGCCCCGTCCACGGTCTGGCGAGGGTTACGTTCCGGCGTAATACCCTTGCAGCGGGCGAACCGTCAACTCGCCGCGCTGCAACGCCGCGATCCCCTTCATCGCCTCGCGCACCCCGGCGACGGTGGTGAAGTACGGCACCCCGAAGCGCAGCGCCGAGGAGCGGATGGAGAAGGACTGGCGCCGGTCCGTCGCATCGGAGGTGGTGTTGATGACGAGCTGGATGTCGCCGTTGGTGATCCGATCGACGATGTGCGGCCGCCCCTCGTTCACCTTGTGGACCTCCTCCACCGCCACCCCGTGGCCGCGCAAAAAGGCGGTGGTGCCGCGGGTGGCGATGAGGTGAAAACCGAGGTCCGCCAGCCGCTGCGCCACCGGCAAGATCGCCTCCTTGTCGCCGTCCTTGACCGACAGACAGACCGCGCCGGCCACCGGCAGGGCGGTGCCGGCGGCGATCTGCGCCTTGGCCACCGCACAGCCGAAGTCCGCGTCGAGCCCCATCACCTCGCCGGTGGACTTCATCTCCGGGCCGAGGATGGAGTCCGCGCCGGGGAAGCGGAGGAAGGGGAAGACCGCCTCCTTCACCGCGTAGTGGCGCGGCACGATCTCCTCGACCACCCCCAGGTCAACGAGCTTGCGCCCCACCATGGCGAGCGCCCCGAGCTTCGCCAGGGGGCGGCCGGTCGCCTTGGAGACAAACGGCACGGTACGCGAGGCGCGCGGGTTCACCTCCAGGATGTAGACGCGCCCCTCCTTCACCGCGTACTGGACGTTCATCAACCCGACGACCCCGATCTCCTTGGCGATGGCGATCGTCTGGCGGCGGATCTCGGCGAGGACCGCACCCTCCAGAGAGTATGTGGGCAGGGAGCACGACGAGTCGCCCGAGTGGATTCCCGCCTCCTCGATGTGCTCCATGATCCCGCCGATCACCACCGTCGAACCGTCGGCAAGGCAGTCCACGTCCACCTCGATCGCATCGCGCAGGAAGTGGTCGATGAGCACCGGCCGGTCCGGGCTCGCATCCACCGCGTGGCGCATGTAGTGGCGCAGGCCGGCGTCGTCAAAAACGATCTCCATGGCCCGCCCGCCGAGGACATACGACGGCCGGACGATGATCGGATAGCCCACCCCCTGGGCCATCGCCACTGCCTCCTCTTCCGAGGTGGCGATGGAGTTGGGCGGCTGCAACAGCCCAAGCTTGGCCACCAGCTCGGCGAAACGGCGGCGGTCCTCGGTGCGGTCGATCGCATCCGGGGAGGTGCCGATGATCTTGACCCCGGCCCGCTCCAGGGGGACGGCGAGGTTCAGCGGCGTCTGCCCACCGTACTGGACCAGCACCCCGTCGGGCCGCTCCACCCGGACGATCTCCATCACATCCTCGAAGGTGAGGGGCTCGAAGTAGAGGCGATCGGAGGTGTCGTAGTCGGTGGAGACGGTCTCCGGGTTGCAGTTCACCATGATCGTCTCGTAGCCCGCCTCCTTGAGGGCGTAGGCGGCGTGGACGCAGCAGTAGTCGAACTCGATCCCCTGGCCGATCCGGTTCGGGCCGCCGCCGAGGATCATGATCTTCGGACGCGCCGACGGCCGCGCCTCATCCTCCTCGTCGTAGGTCGAATAGAGGTACGGCGTGTGGGCGACGAACTCGCCACCGCAGGTGTCCACCCGCTTGAAGCTCGCGTGCAGGCCGTGGCGCTCGCGCGCCGCGCGCACCGCCGCCTCGTCGGTCCCGACCAGGCTGGCCAGGCGCCGATCCGAGAGCCCCATCTGCTTCGCCCGCGCCAGGGCCGGCCGATCGTCGAGCAGGGCCTCCCCGACCGCCGCCACCTCCCCCTCCATCGCCACGATCTGGCCGATCTGGCCGATGAACCACGGATCGATGGCGCTCGCCTCGGCGAGCCGCTCCACGGACAAGCCGCGCCGCAGCCCCTCGGCGATGAGCAGCAACCGATCCACCCGCGGGATGCGCAACCGCCCGAGGAGCGCCTGCTCGTCCTCCACCGCCCCCTTCAGCGGGTCGAGGCCGGTAAGGCCGGTCTCCATCGAGCGCAGGGCCTTGCCCAGGGCCTCATGGAAGGTGCGGCCGATCGCCATCGCCTCGCCCACCGACTTCATCTGGGTGGTGAGGGTCTCGTCGGCGCCAGGAAACTTCACGAAGTCGAAGCGCGGCGCCTTGACCACGCAGTAGTCGAGGGTCGGCTCGAAGCAGGCCGGGGTCTCGCCAGTGATGTCGTTGGGAATCTCGTCGAGCCGCAGCCCCACCGCCACCAAAGCGGCGATCTTGGCGATCGGGAACCCCGTCGCCTTCGACGCCAAGGCCGACGACCGCGACACCCGCGGGTTCATCTCCACCACCACCATCCGGCCGTCCCGCGGGTCGATGGCGAACTGGACATTGGAGCCGCCGGTCTCCACCCCGATCTCCGCCAGGATCGCGAGCGCCGCGTCGCGGAGGAGCTGATACTCGCGGTCGGTGAGGGTCTGGGCCGGGGCGACGGTGACCGAGTCGCCGGTGTGCACCCCCATGGCGTCGAGGTTCTCGATGGTGCACACGACGATCGCGTTGTCCGCGCCGTCGCGCATCACCTCCAGCTCGTACTCCTTCCAGCCGAGGACCGATTCCTCCACGAGCATCTGGTGGATCGGCGAGGCGTCGAGGGCGAAGGTGACCAGGCCGTCGAGCTCGCCGGCGTTGTAGGCAATGGCGCCGCCGGTACCACCGAGGGTGAACGACGGCCGGATGATCAGCGGGTAGCCGAGACGCTCCGCGGCGGCGCGCGCCGCCACCAGGTCGGTGACCACCTCCGAACGCGGCACCGCCAGGCCAATCCGCGCCATCGCGGCGCGGAACCGGTCGCGGTCCTCCGCCATGTCGATCGCCGCGGCGGTGGCGCCGATCATCTCCACCCCGTAGCGCTCCAACACCCCCGCGCGCGCCAGGTCCATGGCGGCGTTCAACCCCACCTGCCCGCCCATGGTGGGGAGCAGCGCGTCGGGTCGCTCGCGCGCGATCACCTGGGTAAGGAGGTCGGTGGTGAGCGGCTCCACGTAGGTCACATCCGCGGTGGCGGGATCGGTCATGATCGTCGCTGGGTTCGAGTTCACCAGCACCACCTCGTACCCCGCCTCCCGCAGGGCGCGCACCGCCTGCGTCCCCGAGTAGTCGAACTCGCACCCCTGGCCAATGACGATCGGCCCCGAGCCAATGACCAGAATCTTCTTGAGGTCGGTGCGCTTGGGCATGGCTAGCGGGCGGGGGCGGAGAGCGGCGATCGCGGCGTGGACACGCGAGTAGAAAGTAGAAAGTAGAAAGTAGGGAGGGGGGCGGTCGTCTCGGGCGCGTGGCCGATATTCCGCTCCCCCTCCCCCCGGGAGGGGGTTGGGGGGAGGGCGTGTGGAAAGAGCAGTTCGTGCAATCCAACCGCCCCCACCCCAGCCCTCCCCCGGAGGGGGAGGGGGCTCTGCATACCGGAGCTGCTCATTTTCCCGACCCCTGGCCCCGGAACTTCGCCATCAACGCCGTGAAGCGCCCAAACAGGTAGCGCGCGTCGTGCGGCCCGGGGCTCGCCTCCGGGTGGTACTGGACGGTGAACAGGGGCAGCTCCTTGTGGCGCAGCCCCTCGCAGGTCTGGTCGTTGAGGTTGACGTGCGACACCTCCACCTGCTCGCCCGCCGCGCGGATGGAGGCGGGGTCGATGGCAAAGTTGTGGTTCTGGCTGGTGATCTCCACCTTGCGGGTGGCGAGGTCCAGCACCGGGTGGTTGGCGCCGTGATGGCCGAAGGGGAGCTTCACGATCTCCCCGCCGAGGGCCAGGCCGATGATCTGGTGGCCGAGGCAGATCCCGAACAGCGGCCGCTCCCCGATCAGCTTGCGCACCCTCGCCACCGCCCCGGCCACCGCCCGCGGATCCCCCGGCCCGTTGGAGAGAAACAGGCCGTCCGGATCGTCGGCAAGGAGATCGGCAGCGGTCGCCGAGGCCGGGTAGACGCGCACCGCACAGCCCGCGGCCACCAGCAGCCGGAGGATGTTGCGCTTCACCCCCAGATCTAGCGCCGCCACCCGGAAGCGCGACGGCGGCGCGGCACCGAAACCGCCCTCGATCCCCCATGCCCCCTCGCGCCAGCCGTACGGCGCGGTACAGGTCACCTCCGCGGCGAGGTCGCGCCCCTCGATGGGGGCCAGCGCCCGGGCCCGCGCGCGGAGGCGCGCCACCGCCGACTCGCGCGTGGAGATCACCCCCATCTGGCAGCCGCGGTCGCGGAGGTGGCCGACCAGCCGCCGCGTGTCGATCCCCTCAATCGCCACCACCCCGTGGTCTGCCAGGTAGTCGTGCAGCGACCGGGTGGCACGCCAGTTGGAGCTGCGATGCGCCGCCTGGCGGACGATGAAGCCCGCCAGCCACGGCCGGCTCGACTCCACGTCCTCCTCGTTCACCCCGGTGTTGCCCATCAGCGGGTAGGTCATCGCCACCATCTGGCCGCGGTACGAGGGGTCGGTGAGGACCTCCTGATAGCCAGTCATGGCGGTGTTGAAGACCACCTCGCCGCCCGCCTCCCCCTCCGCCCCCAGGGAGCGACCAGAAAAGGCGGTGCCATCCGCCAGAACCAACCAGGCGGGCGGGCGATCAGCGCCCGGGAGCGGAAGGGGAGAGTCGAGGTTCGCCACGGCACCGGAAACGAGCGCGCGGAGGGTAGCAGAGGGGAGAGACAGCGGACAGCCACGCATCCGTCGACCTTGGCTCCGACGACGCGCAGCCCCCGCCCCTCGGCCCGCCGCAAGACCACGGCCGCGGTGGACCACCTGCAGCGCCAGCCAGCGCGCCCGCCTGCGCGGAGAGTCACCGCGGTGTCCACGGCCTAGGGGCTGGGGAGAGCCACCGTTCTCGACCGCTCCCAGCGCCCGCCTGCCGAGCCGCGGTGGATCTCCTCCGGCGCGCCCGCAACCATCCGGCGCGCCCGCAACCGGGTCCGCCCGGAGATCACGATCCGTGGCGGCGTCTCCCCCCCGCGCCTCGATCCGATCCGCCCCCCAATCGAGCCGCAAGAGGCGGCCCAACGGCTGGCGTTCCCGCAGGTGCGGTAGAAGGTAGAGACCTGACCCCGCTACCGGACGATCCGCAGGACGTCGTTGTAGGAGACGAAGAGGATGAAGGCGATCAGGAGCAGGAACGCGCCTTGCTGGACCCACTCCTCGGTGCGCTTCGCCAGGGCCCGGCCGCGCGCCGCCTCGAGGAGGCCGAAGAGGACGTGACCGCCGTCCAGGGGCGGGATCGGCAGGAGGTTGAAGACGAACAGGGCGATGGAGATCACCGCCATGAAGTGGACGAGGGTGACGAGGCCGAAGTGGGCCGCCTGGGTCGCCATCTGGAAGATCATGATCGGGCCGCCGACCGCGGAGGCGTCGACCTTGCGGGTGACGAGCTGGACGAAGCCGTCCACCGTGCGCGCGGTGAGCTCCCACGCCTCACCCACGCCGTAGCGCACCGCCGCCACCGGGGTAAGCGGCCGGGACCAGGTGGCGCCCGAATGGGTGATGCCGATGCGGCCACTCGCCGCGTCGGGGGTGACCACGAGCTCGAGCCGCGTACCGGCGCGCTCGACACTCACCCGCGTCGCCGCGCCCGGGCGACTGTGCAGCGCCGCGGCGAGGGACTCGAAGGTGTCGATGGCACTCCCCTCCATCGCCACGATCCGGTCGTTCGGCAACAGACCGGCCGTGGCCGCGGCCGACTCCGCCACCACCTTGCCCACCTCCGGGGCGGTGTGGACCTCGCCCTGGGTCAGGGCGAGGGCGACGAGGAAGAGGGTGCCGGCCACCGCGTTCATCACCGGACCGGCAAGGGCGATGGCGATCTTCGCCACCGGCCGAGCGGCGCGCGCCGCCTCCTCGTCTGGCTTCACGTAGCCACCCACCGGAATCGGGCCGATGCGCAGCTCGGTCCCGGAGGCGAGCCGCCGCCGCCACACCGCCGGCCCGAAGCCGATGGCGAAGACCTCCACCCCGACCCCGAAGCCGCGGAAGGCGACGAAGTGGCCCCACTCGTGGACGACGATGAGGATGCCCAACAGAAAGAGGGTGGCGAGGACGTTGACGCCGTTCGCCGACAGCCAATGGAAGAAGAGCATGGGGTAGAGATGCCGGGAGAGGGGGAGAGGGGGTAGAGGCGCCATGGTGGGGGATCGGCGTGCCCACGTCACGACCCCCTGGCCCTCGCCCCCACCGGCCCGCGCCACGCGGGCCCACGCAGAAGCGGGCGTGCAACCCCAACCCCACCCCCCGCTGACGCCGAGCCGGCGGGCGAGCTCAAAACCGGGTGGTGGTGAGGAGGGTGACCTTCGGCTGGTGGTTATCGCCGTCGAGGCGCGAAAGCGGCACCGCGAAGTCGAGACGGACCACCTGCTCGTTCGCCGCCACCGGCCAGGCGAGGCGGAGGCCGGCGCCGGCGCTGGTGGCCAGGCGCGCCAGGTCAAACCCCGCGGCGTGGCTCCACACCGTGCCGCTGTCGACAAAGGCCAGCCCCCCCACCGCCACCACCCCGCCGAGCCGAGCCGCGGCGAAGAGGCGGTCTTCGGCGGTGAGCTTGAGGCGACTGTCGCCGGTGAGGGCGTGGTCGGTGTAGCCGCGCAGGCCGGTGGATTCACCGAGGGAGAGGAAGCGATCGTCGTCGAGGTGGCGGGTGGTGAGCAGGTCGGCGCGTGCCACGAGGGTGTGGTGGAGGGCGGCGGAATCCAGCGGGGTGTGCTGCACCACCCCCACGATCCCCGCCCCCGCCTGCACGTTCAGCGGCCGGCCACCGTCGACCCTGCCGGTGGCGGAGAGGGAACCACGCACCCACCGCCCCGGCGCCCAGCGGTGGCCGCCGCCGTCGCTGACCGCGACGGAGAGCGCCGCGTCGTCACTGCCCACGGCGCGGGCGGCGAGGCCCACCTCGATGGTCAGGTCGTTGGCGAGGTTGAGGTACTCGGGCCGCTCGAAGTGGTCGACGTGGCGCTCGGTCACAAAGCCGACACCGAGGCGGCGATAGAAGAGGCCGGCGGAGCTTTCCGAACGGTCGGTGGGCAGGGCGGTGGTGGCGGCGGTCGGGGTGAAGCGGCGCCCGCTGGCGGCGGCGAAGAGGCCGGCGCGGTGGACCACCGGCGCCCCTGCCACCAGCGCCCGGCCCCACTCCACCCGGGCCGATTGGCGGGTGGCGCGATAGCCGCTGGTCACCACGCCCTCGTCGACCCGGGCCTCGTCACCGCGCTGGTGGGCGAGGCTCAACGACGCCCCCCACGGCGTCTCCAAAGAGTAGAAGGGGCGGCCGAAAACGAGCGTCCCGGACTCGCCGCCACCCGTATCCGCCGCCTCCACCGACCCCTGCCACCAGCTCCCGAGGAGGCGCGGGTCGAGGTAGCGGAGGGCGACCTGCGGATCGCCGAAGCGGTTGGCGTAGGTGGCGGCAAGCTGTTTGCCGCGCCCGCCAAGGTTGGTGTCGCGCACCCCCACGGTCCAGGCGGTGCCCGCGTCCACCACCTGCAAATCCAAGATCGGCTCGATCGCCCAGGCGTCCTGCGCCACCACCTCCACCCGCACCCGGTGGTCCGCCAGCGGCGTGCAGCGGATCTCCTCGTGGCGCAGGGTGCCAAGGGCGCGCAGGTGGCGGAGGGTGTCGCGCAACCGCTCCGCCTCCAGCCGCTCGCCGCGATGGAAGAGGAGCTCGCGCTCGATCACCCCCGGCTGGGTGGTGGCGTGCAACCGGTTGACCGTTGCCACCTTGAGCGGCCCCAACCGGTCGGCGTCGCCCAGGGGCGGCCGGTGGACCACCTCGATCGCGTCGATCACCGGCGCGGACGCGAACAGCGGCTCGCAGGTGGGGACCTCCTGCGCCGCCGTGGTCGCCGGCCGGAGGGCGTGGAAAAAGAGGAGAAGGGCGAGGAGCCCGAGGCGGATGGTCATCGACGACTTCCCCCGCACAGGGGCCGCAACCCACCCCGGGCAGGTGGCGCGCGCCCAGGATCGGCGCCGGTCGGACGGGGTCGAGCGGGTCAAGCAGCCACCACGCTTGCGCCCGGAGGGCCGGAGGCGGGTGCAAGTCGGAAAAAGCCGGCCGCGAATGGACGCGCCGGAAGGCGCGGGGTGGTCCACCGCTAAGGAGTGCGCGGTCACGCAAATCCCCGCGCACGGCCCAAGAAATAACCTCGAGTTCCGCCGCCGCGGGAGTGGGAGCCACCTTCCGGGCGGAGCCGTCGACCGGATGGCGTGGGCCGCACCCTCCCCGTCGACGATGCGCCCCCCTTGGGGTTCATTCGCCTTCCTGCGCGGCGCAGTCGAAAAAACCTCACCCAATGCCCCCTCCCTCTCCTCTGCGGTGCACTCCCCTGCAAGCCACCGCCAGTTTCGAAGGGTGCGCGTGGGCCCCACCGGCCCCATCCATGATTCGCGCCCAGTCGCGTCCATTTGCGGCGAATCCTAAGAAAACCATTTTCCAATGCCGGTACTCGGCGGGACCGCCTGCACTCCGGCCGCCTGGCCCCCCTCCCCGCCCCCAGGCCGCCCGCTGCCAAGCCGCCGGCGCCCCCCTATTCGGCGATCCGCCGCGCCGTGTCGATCAGGCTCTGCGCCGCCTGCGCCGCCAGGGCGCGCGCCGCCTGCACCCGCGCCTCGGGGAGGTCGGTACCGGAGCCCTTGGCGGTCAACGGCACCATCCGCGCCGGTCCGGTGGGCCCCTCGAGGTTGATGCGCATCTCGCCGTCGAGGTAGACGAAGGGGCGACTCTCGGCCCACTGCTCGCGCCCCTGGACCCGCACCGCGACCTCGCCCTTGCCGGCCTCGTCGACCCGCAGGGAGAGGCGCTCGAGGGCGCCAGTGACCGCCTCCGTGAGGCCGTCGATCGGGTCGCCCGCGGTGGTGAGGTGGACGCCAAAGTCGGCGAGAAGCTTGCGCGCCTCGGGCTCCAGCCGGTCGGTGCGCAGCTTGCGCCCCACGTCGAGCTCCTTCCCGGTGAGGGCGTGGACCTGGGCATGAAGCTGGGCGCGCCGGTCGAGGTGGAAGAGGACGGCCAGCGCCGCGGCGACCCGTTGCGCCGGCTCCTTCGCGTCGAGCCGTTTGCGCGCCGCCTCCAGCCGGTCGTCCTCCGCCTCCGCCTGGCGCTTGAGGTAGCCCGCCTCCGCGTCCCGGTCGAGACGGGCCAGGCAATACCAGGTGTCGCTGCGCTTGTTGTGGGTGATCTGGTCGAAGAAGACCGCGCGCAGCTCCACGTCCAACGGCTCCACCAGGCCGCGGGGAGAGTCGACCCGCATGCCGCGGCCGCGCAGCCAGTCGGCCACCGACCGCTCCGCCTCCGCCCGTGCCCGATAGAGGTCGACGTCGCGGTCGCCGCGCCCCTTCACCACCCCCACCCCAAAGATGTCGTCGCCCTTCTCGCGCGGGTGGTCGAGCCACTTGGGCGGCCGCTTGCTCTCCTCCACCTCCGGCGCAACCACGGCGGTCAGGCGGGTGGCGTCGGGGGCGGGGATCGCCAGCCCCTCACGCAGCGGCCGCTGGTGGCTACAGGCGAGGCCGGTCAGCAGGCCGAGGGCGAGGAGGGTGGACAGGGTGGTGCGAACGACCGAATGCATGGGGCTCTCCCTGAAAGCGGCGGCGCGGTGCGCTCACGGATGACGAGCGGATCAGTAGCGGCGTGCCTTCACTAGATAGAACTTTCCCGCCTCCACCACCAACGACCGGCTGGCCACCATCTGGCCATCGACGGAGACCTCGACGGTAGCAGAGCCCGCGGCGAGGGGGAGGCGGGCGAGGTAGATGGCGGCGGGCAGGGTCTCCCACGCGCGGGTCTCCGCCACCTCGGTGGCGATGTTCACCGCCCACACCAAGAGCCCCGCCACGTCGCCGTGGTCGCGCCGCACCTTGCGCGCCACCACCTCCTTGGTCACCAAGCGGGCCACCAGGCGGGCCAGATCGTTCCCGCGCGCCGCCTCCAGATCGGCACGCGCCGCCGCGCCGAGGTCCACCGCCAGCCACGCGCTCACCGTGGCGGTCGCGCTACGCGCCACCACCTGGCGATGGCCGCCACCGCCGCCGGTGAGGCCAGGCAGCGACAGGCGCACGGGAAACTCCGGGCCGGGGACGATCACCGACTCGCTCTGCCGGTGCGGGATGCGGCCGGCATCGACTACCACCACCGCCTCGGCGTCCGCCAAGGGGGGATCCATCCCGGGGTGGCGGGCGGCGATCTCTGCCGCCACCTCCGGGAGGCCGAGGCGGTCCGCAAGGCGCAGGGTGGCCGCCACCAAATCGGCAGGCGGCCCGCCCGCGGCCTCGTAGGCGGCGAGGGCGAGGCGGTTGCTCACCAAAGCGTCGTTCGCCTCCCCCGCCGCCTCGTAGACGATCCCGGCAAAGGCGCGCAGGAAGCCCACCTCGCGCGCCAGGTCGCTGCCGGTGAGGCTCGATTCCAAAGCGGCCAGGCGCAGGTTGAGCCGCCGCGCCTCCACCGCCGCCCCGGCCGGGTCGTCGAGGAGGAGGTAGTTGAGCGCCTTGTAATAGGGGATCAGGGGCTGCTCGAAGGGGTGGCCGGTGTAGGGCCGAGTCTGGTCGTTGACCAAAAAGGAGGCCGCCTCGCGCGACACGCTCATGGTGATCGCCCGCTCCACCCGTTGGTCCGCCTCCGCGAAGAGCCGGTTCGACGCGGCGTACTCGCCGCGGAGCTGCTTCACCAGCGCTGCGTTGAGGAGGTAGAGGGGGCGGTCGTTTTCCCCCACCCGCGCCCCGTAGCGGGCGAGGCTGGCGTCGGCGGCCGCGGTGCGGCCGGCGTAGAGATCGGCCACCCCATCGCGCAAGGTGGCGCGGCCTCCGCAGGCGCACAGGGTGGCGAGGAGGAGGAGGGCGAGGGGCGCCGCCGCCGCGCCGCCTCCACCGCTCCCGCCGTGGCCCACCTCCCACCTCACAGGCGCGCGGCGGCCCGCTTCACGTACTTCTTGATCTTCTTGTCGCCGATCCAGACCTTGCGGTTGGTGCGCATGTCCACCAACTCCAGGTTCACCTGGTAGAAGACCACCGCCCGCCGCCCCTCTTGGTCGACGATCGAGTCGACCGAGCCCAGCAACATGTAGTCGGCCCCCCGCTCTGCGCCGTGGAAGGAGCGGCTCGCCTCGTCGGTGAAGCCGGCCTGGGCGTCGCGCTCCTCGCGCACCTGGTCGCGCTCGTCCGGGGCGGCGACGAAGGTCGCCTCGCCCGAGTTGAGGATCGCCCGCTGCAGGTCGTTGACGAAGGTGTTGGTGTCGATGTGCTCGGTGGAGCGGTTGCGGATCGCCCCGACGATGAGCACCGGCGGGTGGTCGGTGTGGGCGCGGCGGAACTGGTCGACCCACGGGTGCGAGAGGGCGTCGCGGATCATCTCCTTGGCGACCATCTGCGAGTCGGTGTCGTTCCAGTGGCCGGAGACGTCCTTGATCTCGTCCACCTCCAGCCGCTTCACCGAGGTGGCGCACGCGGCGACGAGCAGCGGCACGAGCACAATGAGGGCGAGGCGACGCATAAGGAGCTCCGGCGAGTGGGTGGAGGAACGCGGCGCACAGTCTAGCGCGGCGGAAAAGTAGAAAGTAGAAAGGGGGAGCCATCCCCACCCTCGGCGGGAAACCTCCCCCCCCCTTTCCACTTTCTATTTTTCGCGTCTTTGCGTTGAGTGGTTTTCCTAGCCCAGGGCCGGGTCGGAAGTAGGCAGGGGGGAGGAGACGGGTCTACCTTGGCGCGATGAAGATTTTGGCGCTCCAGATCGGCATGCCGGAGAGGGTGGCGGTAGACGGCCAGGTCAAGGTCACCGGCTTTCGCAAACGGCCGGTGGCCGGTCCCGTCCACCTCGGCCCCGCGGGGCCAGTGGGCAACGACGTCGCCGACACGAAGCACCACGGCGGCCGGGACAAGGCGATCTGTTGTTACCCCCACGAGCACTACGCCTACTGGGCAACACGGATCGGCCACCCGCTGGGGCCCGCCGCCTTCGGCGAGAACTTCACCACCGAGGGGCTCAGCGAGGAGACGGTCCACCTCGGGGATCGCTTCCGCGCCGGCAGCGCGGTGGTGGAGGTAACCCAGCCGCGCCAGCCGTGCTCCACCCTCGCCTTCATCTGGGACCGCAAGGGGCTGGTGAAGGAGGTGGAGGAGAGCGGCTTCACCGGCTTCTACCTGCGGGTGGTGGCCGAAGGGGAGGTGGCGGCGGACGACGAACTGGTGCTGCTCGCCGCCGACCCGGCCATGATTACGGTGGCCGAGGCGTACCGCATCCACCGGGCGCGGAACCACGACCCGCAAGGCGTCCGCCGCCTCCTCGCGGTCGCCGCCCTGTCGGCGGCGTGGCGCACGGAGTTGGAAAAGAGCGTCGCGTAGGCGCCGCTTTGCCCTGGGTCCCATCGACCACCGCGCGCCCCGCGCGGCGCCGCCTCTTGCAGGGCCGGATCGTCGAGGGAGAGGTAGGTCCAGCCGTGGCCCAAGGCGGCACGGACGAGGGTCGTCTTGCCGGCCTGGCGTGGTCCCTAGAACACCACCACCGGGCTCGCGGCGAGCGCCCGGGCGAGGTGGGGGGTGAGGTGACGAAAGAGGGCCATGGCCCGGGCTAGGCCGTCTTGCCGCCCCTCACGCGCTCGCCGCCCGCGCCCGTGGCGGGGCGGGGTGGCGGGGGGGCAACGGCGGGGGCGTGGCGGGGCGAATCAGGCAACGGTCGAGGACCTCGTCGGCGAACGCCACCGGGATGAAGGTGATGTGCCGCCGCACCTGCGCCGGCAGGCGCACCAGGTCCTGCTCGTTGCCCGCCGGGATGATCACCGTGGGAATGTGGGCGCGCAGGGCGGCGAGGGCCTTCTCCTTCAGCCCGCCGATCGGTAGGACCCGGCCGCGCAGGGAGATCTCGCCGGTCATCGCGATGCGGTGGTGGATCGGCTGGCCGGTGAGGACCGAGGCGATCGCGCAGGCGATCGCGATCCCCGCCGACGGCCCGTCCTTGGGGATGGCGCCGGCGGGGAAGTGGATGTGGAGGTCGTGCTCGGCAAGGCGCTTGGCCGGAATCCCCAGCCCCTTGGCGCGCGACTTGACGAAGGTGAAGGCGGCCTGGGCCGACTCTTTCATCACGTCGCCGAGTTGGCCGGTGAGGGTGAGGTTGCCCTTGCCCCGCACCTCGGTCGCCTCGATGAACAGCAGCTCGCCGCCCACCGTGGTCCACGCCAGGCCGGTGACCACCCCCACCTGGTCCTCGGTGAGGACCATCTCCTCCTCGTAGGGGGAGACGCTGAAGTAGCGCGACAGGGACGCCGGGGTGACCCGGGTGCAGCCCACGTGGCCCTCGGCCACCCGCCGCGCCACCTTGCGGCAGACCCGGCCGATGCGCTGCTCTAGCTTCCTGAGCCCCGACTCGCGCGTGTACTGGGCAATGAGCTGCTCGATGGTCCGGTCGGAGAGGGCGATGTGGCGCTCGTCGATGCCGTTTTCCTCCATCTGCCGCGGCAGCAGGTAGCGCCGGGCGATGGCAATCTTCTCCTCCAGGGTGTAGCCGGACAGCTCGATGATCTCCATCCGGTCGCGCAGCGGTGCCGGGATCGGGTCCATCCAGTTGGCGGTGGTGATGAACATCACGTTGGAGAGGTCGAAGGGGACCGCCAGGTAGTGATCGACGAAGGTGCTGTTCTGCTCCGGGTCGAGGACCTCCAAGAGCGCCGAGGCAGGGTCGCCGCGGAAGTCGGCGCCAATCTTGTCCACCTCGTCCATCATGAAGACCGGGTTGTTGGTCCCGCCCTGTTGGATGCCGTGGATCACCCGCCCGGGCAAGGCGCCGACGTAGGTGCGCCGGTGGCCGCGGATCTCCGCCTCGTCGCGCATCCCGCCGAGGGAGATCCGGTAGAACTTGCGCCCCATGGCGCGGGCGATGGAGCGGCCGAGCGAGGTCTTGCCCACCCCGGGGGGGCCGACGAAGCAAAGGATCGGCCCCTTCATCTTCTTGCCACGCAGCTTGCGCACCGCCAGATATTCGAGGATCCGCTCCTTCACCTCCGCGAGGCCGTAGTGGTCCTCGTCGAGGATCGCCGCGGCCTTGGTGAGGTCGAGGTTGTCCTTGCTCCGTTTGCTCCACGGCAGCTCGACCATCAGCTCCAGGTAGGTGCGGATGATCCCCGCCTCGGCGGCATCCTCGTGCATCTTGGTGAGCCGGCCGAGCTGCTTGAGCGCCTCCTCCTCCACCTTGGCGGGCATCTTGGCCTTGGCGATTTGCTCGCGGAGCTGCGCCACCTCATCCGCCAGCTCCCCCGACTCGCCCAGCTCGCGCTGGATCGCCTTGAGCTGCTCGCGCAGGAAGTACTCGCGCTGCACCTTGTCCATCTCGCCCTTCGCCTCGTCCTGGATCTTCTGCTGCATGGAGAGCAGCTCGATCTCGGTGGCGAGGATCTCGGAGACGCGCGCCAGGCGGCGCAGGACATCGGTCTCCTCGAGGATCGCCTGCGCCTGCTCGATGCGCAGGTTGAGGTTGGAGGCGATCAGGTCGGCGAGCCGGCCAGGGGCGTCGATGTTCTCCGCCATCACCAAGATGTCGGGGATGATCGCCTTGCCCAGGGCGATCACCTTGGAGAGCTGCTCCTTCACCGTGCGCATGGCGGCCTCCAGCTCCACCGTCGCCGCCACCGTCTCCGGGTCGGGAAGGGGGGAGATGCGCACCTCGTAGTACGGCCGCGACTTCAAATACTCGGTGATCGTCGCCTTCTCCAGCCCCTGGATGAGGAGCTTCAGGCGGCCGTCTGGCAGGCGCAGGCGGCGCATAATCATCGCCGCCGTCCCCACCGGGTAGATCGCCTCCGGCTTCGGCTCCTCCTCCGAAAAGTCGTGCTGGGTGGAGAGCATGATCATCCGCTCGCCGGCCATCGCCTCCTCCACCGCGGCGAGGGACGCCTCCCGCCCCACGAACAGCGGCAGGATCATGTACGGGAAGACCACCACGTCCCGGATCGGCAGGAGTGGCAGGGTCTCGGGGAGCTTGAAGGCGGGCTCCTGCTCTTCGTCTACCAGCGGGCGGGGGTTGGACTCACTCATGGCGCGACCTTCGAGGAAAGTGGTGATCCACAGGGGTGGGGGCGGCAACCGGTCGGCCGCCGGCGGTCCAGACAACCCCCGCCGCGGTCACCCGGCCGATGCACGACACGGGGGTGGGCGCGGCGGCCAGCCACGGGCGGGCGGTGGGTGGAACGGTGAAGAGCAGCTCGAAATCCTCCCCTCCGGTGAGCGCCAGGCCAAGCGCCGCGCTGCTCCCAAAGAGAGGTTCCAGCATGGGGTCCACGGGCAGGGTGTCAAGGTCGATGGCCAGCCCCACCCCGGAGGCGGCGGCGAGGCGCGGGCCGTCGGTGGCCAGACCGTCGGAGAGGTCGAGCATCGCCGACACCCGCCCCTCACGCGCGAGCCAAGCCCCGAGGGCCAGGCGCGCCGCGGGCCGCCGATGGCGCGCCACCAGCCCCGCCTGCCCTTCCGGCGACCCGCCTTCGGCGAGCCAGCGCAACCCACCCGCCGCCCCCCCCAGGGTGCCGCTCACCCACAGGGAGTCGCCGATCCGCGCGCCGGCGCGCTGCACCGGCTCGCCCACCGGCCTCCCAAGGAGGCAGATCGACACCACCCACCCCGCGGGCGACGCCACCGTATCGCCGCCGGCGAGCCACGCGCCGCTGGCGGCAGCCAGCGCCCCGAGGGCGGCGGCAAACCCCTCGAGCGCCGCCACCGCCGCCCCGGCCGGCAGACCGAGGGTGAGGAAGAAGGGACCGGGGGTGGCACCCATCGCCGCCACGTCCGACAGATTCACCGCCAACGCCTTGTGGCCCACGTCCGCGGGCGACGAGTAGCGCCAATCGAAATGGGTCGACTCCACCACCATGTCGGTGGTCACCACCCACCCCCCGCCGGCGACCACCGCCGCATCGTCCCCCATCCCCAACACCCCCCCCTCACCCGTGGTCGGACAGTAGTGGGCGAGGAGGTCGATCACCCCCTGCTCCCCGAGGTCGGTCACGGTGGCGGCGCTGGACATAGGGGTTGGGAAGAGGCGGCCCGCGCCGCCCCGGCGCGGCGCGGCGCGCAACCATGGACCGGTAGTGTGGCCCCGCCGCCCCCCCCTTGGGCAGGGGAGATTGCACGCCGCGGTGGCATCCGCACGGTGGAAACACACCGTCCCACCCCCTTTCTACTTTCCCCCTCTTCTTTGCGACCCTCCTTCGTGACCTCCAGCCCCCGGCGGCAAACCCCCCCTTCGCGTTCATGCGCATGGATGCGCGGGTAGGGGCGCGCTCCACCGTGGGCAGCATCCCCCTTCGCGTTCATGCGCGTGGATGCGCGTCCATTCGCGGCCCGCTCTTTCCGGGACCCGCGACCGCTTCCGGACGCCAGCGCCCTTGCCGCTTTACCCGATCGCCAAAGTCCGACCACCCCCTAGACCGAAGCCAACTGCTCCGGGGTGGGTTCCGCTCAGCAAAACCACGGCTCCTCCAAAAACGGCACCGCGGTGCGCGCCTGGCGCACCGGCTCACTGCCGCCCCGCCCGGCCGCCTCCTCCACCAGCGCCCGCAGGCGGGCGTAGAGCAGCGGGCGCGAAAAGCCGGCGCGGCTGCCCGCGACCACCGCCTCGGTCAGGCGCCGCTGGAGGCGGTCGAGAGCGGGTTGCGGGTGGCGCCACGGGTGGACCAGGGCTCCCTCGTCCAACGGCCCGGCGAGGCGGGCGCAGGCGGGGTCGTCGAGGAGCAGGCTGCCGGGCGGCAACAACAGGCGGAGGGTGTACTGGACCGGCGCGACCGCCGCCACGAGATCGAGCGCCGCCACCTGCTCGAACAGGGCGACCACCCCCGCGAGGGTGGTCCACGGGGTGAACGGGACGAAGGTCGGGGTAATCGTGACCCCCACCCGGCGACCCACCGCCACGGCGGCGGCGAGGTCAGCGACCGTGTGCTGTTTGGCGAGGCGGTCGAGGACCGTCGCCTCGAAGGACTCGAAGGCGGAGGTGATGAACAGGCAGCCGCAGGCGGCGAGCTCCGCCACCGCGCGCGGATGGGCGAGGAGGTGGCTCACCTTGATCGTGGCGTCGAAGGTGAGGCCCGGGTGGGCGGCAGCGAGGTTCCGGGCGATGGCGAGGGCGTGGTCCGGGGCGTTGAAAAAGTCGGGATCGCCGAAGGTGATGTGCTGCGCCCCCGCCGCCACCTGCTGGGCGATGTCCGCCCCCACCACCGCCGCGTCGATCAGGCGCACCCGGCCGTCGTAGACCGGGACCACCGGGCAGTGGCGGCAGCGATGTTTGCAGCCGCGGCTCGCCTCGGTGTAGCCCACCACCCGCGCGCTCCCATCCGGCAAACGCAGGGCGGGGTAGCACGCCAGGGGCGGCAGGTCGCGCCGGTCGGGGGTCAGGAGGGTGAGCCGCTCCAAAAGGGTCCGTGGCGAAGGCGGCGCCGCCCCCGCCGCCAGCCCGGTGACCGCCTCCACCAGGGCCTGCTCCACCTCGCCACCGATCACCACCACCGGCGGCGCAAGGGCTTCGAGGGTCGCCGCGCACCGGGGGGCGTAGAGGCCGTAGAAGAGCAGCGGCAGGCCGGCCCGCGCCGCCCGCAGGCGGCGGGCGACGGCGACGGCCAGGCGGGTGGCGGTGTGCATCGGCAGGTGGAAGGCAACCAGATCGGCGGTGGCCAGCGCCGCCTCGCCCTTGGGCTCGCGCGCCAGGTCGTGGCACGCCACCGGGAAGCCCGCCCGACGCAACCACGCCGCGGGTTCGGCAAGGCCAAAGGGCTGCCGGCCAAGGTCGTAGGTGGAGCACAGGGCGACGCGCACCGGGCCACTCTAGTTGGGGATTGGCGAGTAGGGGGTAGCGACACGGAGCCGGCCGGCGACCGGCGAAGAGGGTTTGGGCTCTCTTCCCCCCGGTACGTTCGCTGGCCCGCAGGGCCAACCTCCCCTATTCCCTATCCCCTTTCTTGACCCCGACCCCCGCCCCCCGTACCATGCCCCGCTTCCCCGGCGTCTGCCGCGCGGAGGCGTTAGCTTGGAGATTCCGGTTCACCATTTGCCCCCCGAGGGGCGCGATTTTGAGGAGACTTGGCCGCACCTGACGCTGGAAGAGAAGAGCGGCCTGCGTGGCCTGCACACGGTGCATGTGGCGGTGGTCGCGCACGCGGACCGGGAGCGGCTTTCCCTGCGGGGGCGGGTGGAGGGGCAGGTTCTGCTGCACTGCAGCCGCTGTCTCGCCGAGTTCGAGATGGGCCTCACCGCGGCGATCGACTGCACCTACGCCCTGACCCATGACTACCTCGAACACGACCCCGATGTGGAGCGGCTGGTGGAGGGGGATCGTCTCGACCCGCAGGCGGAGATCGTTGGCGAGTTGCTCGCGGAGCTTCCCATCCAGACCCTCTGCCGTCCCGATTGCCAGGGGCTCTGTCCCACCTGCGGGACCGACCTCAACCAGGCTCCCTGCCACTGTCCGACAGCCGCCGGTTCACCCTTCGAAATCTTGAAGACCCTACGAACGAAGCGCGGGGAGCCCCCCCGCCAAGAATCCCCTCCAGGAGTCGATCATGGCCGTTCCCAAGCGTAAGACCTCGCGTTGTAGTCGTGACCAGCGGCGCACCCACGACGCCCTCACCGCCCCTGCCCTCTCCATCTGCCCCGAGTGCAAGGAGGCGAAGCAGCCGCACATCGTCTGCCCCCACTGCGGCTCCTACCGCGGCCGCAAGGTGATCGAGGTGGAGTCGTTCTAGGCTGAGCGCGGACCTCGGAGCGGCGGATGAGGGGGCATGGATGGCGGCCAGTCCGCACGCGGGGTCGCCGATCCGGTAGCGGACCCCCGCCGGGGGACCGCCTCTTCGCCCGCCGCGGCCCCATCCGACCTGCCCTCGGCCCCTCCCCCACCCGCCTTCCGGTGCACGCCTAGCGTGCCATGCTCATGCCCCGCGCCCGGATCATCGGCACCGGCTCCTACCTGCCGGAACAGGTCCTCACCAACCAGGACCTCGAACGCAAGGTGGAGACCTCGGACGCCTGGATTGTGGAGCGCACCGGGATCCGCGAGCGCCACATCGCCGCCGCCACCGAGCAGTGCTCCGACCTGGCCATCGCCGCTGCCCGGCGGGCGATCGCGGCGGCGGGGATTGCGGCGACAGAGATCGATCTGGTGGTGGTCGCCTCCGCCACCCCAGACATGGCCTTCCCCTCCACCGCCTGTCTGGTCCAGCGCGCCCTTGGCTGTGGGCCGGTGGCCGCCTTCGACCTCTCCGCCGCCTGCTCCGGCTTCGTCTACGCCCTCACCGTCGGCGACCAGTTCATCCGCGGCGGCGCGGCGCGCACGGTCTTGGTGATCGGCTCCGAGGTCCTCTCCCGGATCGTCGACTGGACCGACCGCACCACCTGCGTCCTGTTCGGCGATGGCGCCGGGGCGGTCATCCTCCAGGCCTCCAACACCGGCCACGGCATCCTCTCTTGCCACCTCCACGCGGAGGGCAAGCTCGCCGACCTCCTGATGGTGGCGGCCCCCGGCAAGCGCAACCCGGGGACCGGCGAGGTCTTCGCCATCGAGGGCGAGTTGATCCAGATGCGCGGCAACGAGACCTTCCGGGTGGCCGTGCGCACCCTCGGCGAGGTGGTGGGCGAGGCCCTCGCCGCCAACCAGATGGTGCCGGCGGACGTCGACTGGCTGATCCCCCACCAGGCGAACATCCGGATCATCGAGGCGACCGCCAAGCGCCTCGGCCTGCCCATGGAGCAGGTGGTGGTGAACGTCGACCGGGTGGGCAACACCTCCGCCGCCTCGATCCCCATCGCCCTCGACGAGGCGGCGCGCGACGGCCGCCTGCAGGAGGGGCAGACGGTGCTACTCGAGGCCTTCGGCGGCGGCCTCACCTGGGGGGCGGTGGTGATGCGCTGGTGAGCGCCGGCCGGGAGAGCGCGCCGGATCGACCCAGCCGGGGAGGCTGGCGGACCGGGTCGATCGACGCCAGCGCGCCGCACGCGGCGGCGAGGGGGATCGGGGCGGATCGTGGTCCGTGGTTCGTTCCCTGGGAGGCTGGCGGAGTGGGTCGATCCACTGCAGCGCGCGGGCCCATGGCCGGGGCGTGGCCCCGGACTCGTGGCCCCGGACTCGTGGGCCGTTCTTCGTCGCATCGCCCCACGTAGCGCCACGAACCGCTCCCGATCCGGGCCCACGCCCGCTTTCTTCTCGCCACGATCGCCAAAGTTCGACAGACTCCCCCGCCGCACCCGCGTACCCCCCGACCTCGGACCCCACCCGACCATGGATGCACTCCTCTTCCCCGGCCAAGGCGCCCAGGCGGTGGGCATGGGCCAGCCCCTCGCTGCCACCTTCCCCGCCGCCCGTGACACCTTCGCCGAGGCGAACGACGCCCTCGGCTTCGACCTCACCCGCCTCTGCTTCGAGGGGCCGGTGGAGGAGCTCGCGCGCACCGACAACACCCAGCCGGCGATCCTCACCTGCTCCATCGCCGCCTACCGCGCCTTCCAGGCGGCGGGGGGCGAGGTGGCCTGTCGCTTCGTCGCCGGCCACAGCCTCGGCGAGCTCACCGCCTTGGTGGCCGCCGGCGCCCTCACCTTTGCTGACGGGGTGCGCCTGGTGCGTGCCCGTGGCCGCTTCATGAGCGAGGCGGTCGCCCCCGGCGCGGGGGCGATGGCGGCGGTGATCGGCCTCGACCGGCGGGCGGTGGAGGCGGTGTGCGACGGCGTCGCCGGCGAGGTCTGGCCGGCGAACTTCAACTCCCCCGAGCAAACGGTGATCGCCGGCCGCGCCGCGGCGGTCGCGGCGGCCTGCACCGCGGCACTGGCCGCCGGCGCGAAGAAGGCGCTCCCCCTGCAGGTCTCCGGCCCCTTCCACACCCCGCTCATGGCGCCCGCCGGCGAGAAGCTCGCCGCCACCCTCGCCGAGATCGACTTCCGCCCGCCGTGCTGTCCCCTGCTCAACAACGCCGAGGCGTCGCCGCTCACCGACCCGGAGGCGATCCGCGCCTCCCTGGTCCGCCAGATCTCCTCGCCGCTTTTGTGGGTCGAGTCGGTCCAGCGGCTGGCGAATGAGGGGGTGACCCGTGGCTACGAGTTCGGCCCCGGCCGGGTACTCGCCGGCCTGATCCGCCGCATCGACTCACGCATCCAGACGGTCTCCGTCTCCGACCCGGCGAGTCTGGACAAGGCCCTCGCCGGGTAGGAACTTCGCCCGACCCTGGTCGCTCCCCGACCGCGGACTGCTGATCGCTGATGGCTTACCCCCGGCCCCGGGCCGGCGAACCAAGGAGCCCCCATGTCCCTCCATGATCGTGTCGCTTTGGTCACCGGCGCGGGCCGCGGTATCGGCCGGGCGATCGCCGATCGCCTCGCCGACGGCGGCTGCCGGGTGGTGGTCGCCGACGTGGACGGGGCCAGCGCCGAGCAGGCGGCGGCGGAGATCGGCGTCGCCTACGAGACCGAGACCCTCGGGGTCGGCGCGAACGTCGCCGACGCGACCTCCGTGAAGCAGATGGTGGAGGCGGCGGTGGCCGCCTTCGGCTCCGTCGACATCCTGGTGAACAACGCCGGGATCACCCGCGACGGCCTGCTGTTGCGGATGAAGGAGGCGGACTGGGACCAGGTCCTGGCGGTGAACCTGAAGGGTGCCTTCCTCTGCACCCAACAGGCGGCCCGCCTCATGGCAAAGGGGCGGTGGGGACGGATCGTCAACATCGCCTCCATCGTCGGGGCCATGGGCAACATTGGCCAGGCGAACTACGTCGCCGCCAAGGCGGGGCTGATCGGCCTGACCAAGACCGTGGCGCGCGAGTACGCCAGCCGCGGGATCACCTGCAACGCGGTCGCCCCCGGCTTCATCGACACGGCGATGACCCAGGCGCTGACCGAGGAGATCCGCGCCGCGCTGTTGGCGCAGATCCCCATGCAGCGCCTCGGCAGCCCCGAGGACGTGGCCACCACCGTCGCCTTCCTCGCCAGCGAGGCGGCAGGCTACGTCACCGGCCAGGTGGTGCACGTCAACGGCGGCATGTACATGTAGAAGACGGCGGCGCCGGCCACGCCACCTTTGCACCCCGTCCTCGGCCTGGGGCCTCAACGTATGGCCACTCACGCCTCGCCGCCCGGCCTGCGGGCCGGGGCAAATCGGGCGTACTTGGCGCGGCCTACTAAAGGGCGCATGGGGTGCTTTCTGGAGACGACAGCGCCCCGGCCCGCCACACCATCCTTCGCTCGCATCCCGTCGGGGATCCTCAACGTATGGCCACTCACGCCTCGCCGCCCGGCCTGCGGGCCGGGGCAAATCGGGAGGCGGCCTGCTGCGGCCAGAGGGGGGGAGCGAAGCCGGCGGGCCACGTCCCTGCGCGGCCCCTGCACCGCGGGCCGTTGGGCGCGGTCGACCTTCACGGTGGGTCGCTTCCCGCCACCCTTAGGATGCGCCACCCGCCAACGCAGACCGAGCCGGCCCTTTGGGGGAAGTTGGATCGGCGGGGGCGGGTGGGGCGCTGGCCGGGG
>MNYW01000162.1 GCA_001873295.1 Nitrospirae bacterium CG2_30_70_394
GGGGGGGCGATCGCCGGCGGCGCGCGCGCCGTGGTTCAAACCGGATTGACCCTCCATCGTCCCGCCTTTACCCTCCCCGGCGCTGCCGTAAACCCATCGCCGTGCGCGGAGAAGAACCTCATGGAAGACAAGGTAAAGTCCATCATCGCGGAACAACTTGGTGTCGACATCGAACAGGTGAAGCCGCAGACCTCGTTTGTCGACGACCTCGGCGCCGACTCCCTCGACACCGTGGAGTTGGTGATGGCCCTGGAGGAGGAGTTCGGGATCGAGATCCCGGACGAGGAGGCGGAGAAGATCACCACCGTCCAGGACGCGATCGACTACGTCGCCGCCCACAAGGGTGACGAGTAGGGTGTAGCTCATGCGTCGCCGTGTCGCCGTCACCGGCCTCGGCATCGTCTCCCCGGTAGGTATCGGGGTGACGGCGTCGTGGGCCGCCCTCCTCGCCGGCCAGAGTGGCATCGGTCGGGTCACGCGCATCGACCCGGCGGACTACCCGTGCCAGATCGCCGGCGAGGTGAAGGGGTTTGACCCAGACCTCTACTTCCCGAAGCGGGAGCAGAAGAAGGTCGACCTGTTCATCCAGTACGGCATGGCGGCGGCGATCGAGGCGATGGCGGACGCTGGCCTCACCCTTGAAGGGGAGTTGGCGGACCGCGCCGGGGTGTGCGTCGGGGCGGGGATCGGCGGCCTGGCCACCATCGAGCACTACGGCCACGTGGTCCACACCGAGGGGCCGCGGCGCATCACCCCGTTCTTCATCCCCATGTCGATCATCAACCTGGTGGCGGGCCACATCTCGATCCGCTTCAACGCCCGCGGCCCGAACCTTTCGCCGGTGACCGCGTGCGCCACCGGCACCCACGCGATCGGTGACGGCGCCCGGCTGATCCAGTACGGCGACGCGGACGTGATGATCTGCGGCGGGGCGGAGGCGCCGGTCTGTCGCCTCGGCCTCGGCGGCTTTGGTGCGATGAAGGCCCTTTCCACCCGCAACGACCAACCGGAGCGGGCGAGCCGCCCGTTCGACGCTGAGCGCGACGGCTTCGTCATGGGCGAGGGCGCCGGGGTTTTGGTCCTCGAGGAGATGGACCACGCCAAGGCGCGCGGCGCGCGGATCTACGCCGAGGTGGCCGGCTACGGGATGAGCGGCGATGCCTACCACATCACCTCCCCGGCGCCCGACGGCGAGGGCGCCCAGCGCTGCCTGCGCGCGACCCTGCGCGACGGCAACCTCGACCCGGCGGTGGTGACCTACATCAACGCCCACGGCACCTCCACCCAGGCGAACGACAAAAACGAGACGCGCGCCATTCGCGCCGTCTTCGGCAGCTCAGCGGATCGGCTGGTGGTGTCGTCGACGAAGTCGATGACCGGCCACCTCCTCGGCGCCGCCGGCGGCATCGAGGGGGTGATCCTCGCCAAGGCGATCGCCGAGGGGCAGGTCCCGCCGACGATCAACTACGAACACCCCGACCCCGAGTGCAATCTCGACTACTGCCCGAACGAGGCGCGTGACCTCGCCATCGAGGTCGGCATCAGCAACTCCTTCGGCTTCGGCGGCACCAACGCCTGCGTCGCCCTGCGCCGGGTGTGAGGGTTGTCTGGAGGCGGAGCGCGCGGCGGTGACCCCCCCCACGCGACGGCTCGAGGAGCGACTCGGCCACCACTTCCGCGACCCGCAGTTGTTGGTGCGCGCCCTCACCCACCGCTCCGCAGCCCGCGAACGGCAACTCGCGCCGGACGAGACGAACGAGCGGCTCGAGTTCCTCGGCGACGCGGTGATCCAGCTCATCGTCTCCGACCTCCTCGTCGCCCGCCATGGCCACGCCAGCGAGGGCGAGCTGTCGCGCTGGCGCTCTAGGCTCGTCTGTCAGGCCAGCCTGGCGGCGGCGGCCACCACCCTCGGCCTCGGCGACGAACTTGTCCTCGGCGCGGGCGAGGCGCGCAGCGGCGGGCGCGAGAAGGGGTCGCTCCTGTGCGCGGTCTACGAGGCGGTGGTCGGCGCCCTCTACCTCGATGGCCACATGGAGGCGGCGCGCCGCCTGGTCCTCCAGCACCTCGCCTCCCCCGCTGCCGACCCCGAGGTGACCGCAAGCGGCTGGGACACGAAGGGACGGCTGCAGGAAATCACCCAGGGCCGCTACCACCTCCTACCGCGCTATGAGGTGGTCGAGGCGAGCGGCCCGGACCACGCCCCGCACTTCCGGGTGGCCGTGTGGCTAGGTGCCCGCCACCTCGCCGACGGCGCGGCGGGGAGCAAAAAGGGGGCGGAGCAGGAGGCGGCCGCCCGTGCTTTGGAGGTGCTGGCCGAGGAGCGGTAACGAAGCGCACCCGGAAGCAGCGTGACCGGTACGCCCAGGCGAAGGGGGTCGTCCTTCCGCAACGCGGGCCCGCCACCCACCGTGGAGCCGGCCGACCCGTCCAACGAGGCCACGGCCGGCCGCCGCGGGTGGCAGAGCAAGCGCGGACGATCCCCACAGCGCCCCGCGGGTAGGGCAATCCTCAGCCGGTGAACAGCGACGCGGCGCCCTCGCGTGACGCCTCGAGGTGGGCGGAGAGGGTCTTGAGGCCATCCTGCGAAATCCCGAGGGCACGGCACGCCGCCTCGTCGACCTTCGCCGGGTGGCCGAGGCGCTGGGCAAAGGGGATCTCGGTGAGGGAGTCGCCCACGTGCAAGAGGATCACCAAAGGCGGCGTCCCCTCCTCCACCGGGGTGTGGTGAAGGGCGATCTGCTCCGCCGTGTCCGCCGGCAGGTTCCACGCCTGGAGGATCTTGGCGCCGAGAACACAGTGGTCGATGCCGAAGAGGTCGCGCTCCGCCTGCTCCTGGGCCATGCCGCCGCGCAAGGCGGCGGCAAAGAGGTCACGATGCTCCTTCACCAGGGGATCGAGGAGGAGCATGCCGATGTCGTGCAGCAGACCGAGGGTGAATGCCTCGTCCTTGAGGGTGGGGATGTAGTGCTCGGCGAGGAGTTGGCAGGCGGTGGCGGTGGCGAGGGAGTGCTCGGAAAAGACCGCCGCCGACATGCCGTAGCCGAAGAGCCCCTGGCTGGTGCGGGAGTGCAGCTCGAAGCCGAGGACCATCTGGCGGATCACTCGCAGCCCCATGAGCGACACCGCCTGGTGGACATTGCGCACCTCCACCCGCACCCCGTAGAGCGGCGAGTTCACCCACTTCAGCGCCAGGGCGGCGAGGGCCGGCTCGTGGGTGATGACCTTGGAGATCTCCACCACGTCGGCGCGGTCCGGCGGCAGGCTGGTGAGGATCAACAACCGCTGGGTCGCCGCCGGCAACGGGGGCAGGGAGTCGACCTGGGCGATGACGTCTTCGGCATTGGCGACCGGGGGCATGGAGCGCGCTCCGGAAAGGGGTAAGCAGTTCTCTTCTGCATCGGCACAGCGCGACCCCAAGTCAAGCCGTACCCCGAACGATCCTCGCCACCGGCCGCCGACCCCCCCCCTACCCCAGCCAAGCGCCACCCCGGCGGGCGGCGCGCCCCCTTACGCCTCGATGCCGTACGCCTTGAGCTTGCGATAGAGGGTGGCGCGGCTGATCTGCAGCCGGTTGGCGGTGACCGTGACGTTGCCGGCGGCGATGTTGAGGGCGTGGCGAATGATCCGCTCCTCCACCACCTCGAAGGGAAGGATGTCCTCCTTCGGCAACAAATCGACGATCGACTCGGCAGCCAACAGGCTCGGCGCCGGCCCGGTGGTGAGGCCGTGCTGGAGGGCGGGGAGGTCGTCGCAGGTAATCTCCTCGGTGGTGGCGAGCAACGCCGCGCGGGCGATGACGTTCTCCATCTCGCGGACATTGCCCGGCCAGCCGTAGGCGACCAGCGCCTCCATTGCCCGGTCCGTGAAGCCGGTGAGCCGCTTGTTGCAATCGCCGGCCGACTGCTCGAGGAAGTGGTGGGCGAGGAGGGGGATGTCGTCGCGCCGCTCGCGCAACGGCGGCACATCAATGGGGAAGGCGGCGATGCGGTAGTAGAGGTCCTCGCGGAACTTGCCCTCCTTGATCAGCTCCTCGAGGTTCCGGTTGGTAGCGGCGAGGACTCTCACGTTGACCGGGATGGTGGTGTGGCCGCCGACTCGCTCCACCTCACGCTGCTGCAAGACGCGCAGGATCTTCGCCTGCAACGCCAGGTCCATCTCGCCGATCTCGTCGAGGAAGATGGTGCCGCCGTTCGCCTGCTCGAACTTCCCCACCCGCTGCGCCACCGCCCCGGAAAACGAGCCGCGCTCGTGGCCAAACAGCTCGCTCTCCAGCAGGTTCTCCGGGATGGCCGCGCAGTTGACCGTGATGAAGGGGCCATCCTTGCGCTTGCCACGGTAGTGGATGGCGCGGGCGATCAGCTCCTTGCCGGTGCCGCTCTCGCCGGTGACCAACACGGTGATATCCACCTCCAACACCTTCGCCACCAGGCCGCACACCTGCTTGATCCCGCGCGACTTCCCAATCACGTTGTCGAATCGGAACTTTTCCGCGACCTCCGAGCGCAGGTGCTCCACCTGGCGGCTGAGGGAGAGGGTCTGGAGGGCGTTGCGTATGGTGATCTGCAGCCGGTCCATGTCGAACGGCTTGGAGAGGAAGTCGTGCGCCCCCTCCTTCATGCACGCCACCGCCGTGTCGATGGTCGCCTTGGCGGTGAGCATGATCACCATCAGCGGCCGCTCCGCCGCCTTCAGGCGGCGCAGGACCTCCATCCCGTCCATCTCCGGCATCATGATGTCGAGGAGGACCACGTCCACCGGCTCCGCCTCGAGAAGCTCCAGCCCCTCGCGGCCGTTGCTGGCGGAGTAGACCGTGTAGCCCACCTTCTCCAGGTTGTGCTTGAGCAGTTTGACGATGAGGGGCTCGTCGTCGACAACCAAGATTCGACCTGCCGTCTCCATTTCGGACTCCTTGGAAATCTAGTGCGCTTCCGCCACCGGCGGCGGCTCGACCTGCAAAGGCAGGCTGAAGCGGATACAGGCGCCGCCACCCACCCCCTCCTCCACCCAAACCCGGCCGCCGTGCGCCTCGACGATCTCGCGCACGATTGCCAGGCCGAGGCCGGTCCCCTGGGTCGCCTTGTCCTTCGTGCGCACCTGGAAGAAGCGGTCGAAGACCCGCTCCCGCAGCTCCGGCGGGATCCCCGGCCCCTGATCGGAGACCGACACCACCGCCTCGCCGTCCCCCACCTCGGCGCATACCACCACGGTGGAGCCGAGCGGCGCGAACTTGATCGCGTTGCCGAGGAGGTTCACCAACACCTGGCGAATCCGGTCCTCGTCCAGCTCCACCTCGTGGAGCCCCTCGGCCACCGCCACGTCGAGCTTCAACTGGCGCTCCTCCGCCACCTTGATCAACCCCTCCACCGCGGTCGGGATGAGCTTGCGCAGGTCCACCGGGATGCGATGGAGGGTGAACGACCCCTGCTCGGCGCGGGAGAGCTCCAGGAGGTTGTCGATCAGGCGGGTGAGGCGGCTACCCTCGGAGACGATGATCTGAAGGAACTCGTTGCGCGTTCCGTCGTCCATCTCCGGATCGCGGAGGATGGTCGAGGCGAAGCCGTTGATCGACACCAACGGCGTGCGCAGCTCGTGGGAGACGTGCGAGACGAACTCGTTGCGCGTCCGCTCCGCCTCCACCAAGCGGGTGGTCTCCTGGAGGAGCAAGACGGTCCCGCGGTTCCCCTTTCCCTGCGGGTCGTAGATGCGCGCCAGGTTGATGCGGAAGGTGCGGCCGCCGGCGGCGATCGTCTCCTCCAGGGCGGTGCCGCCTTGGCCGTGCAGCCTGGGCAGCAGGGTCGCCGCTTGCTCGAGAATCGGGTTGCCGCACTCCCTGAGGTTGCACCCCACGAGATCGGGCGCCTCCCGCCCGACGATCGCCTCCGCGGCCCCGTTCACCAGGGAGATCTCGCCATCCGACCGGCAGACCACCACCCCCTCCCCCATCGAGCGGAGGATGAAGGCAAGCTTGTTGCGCCCCTCGTCCACCGCCCGAGTGACCGCCTGAATCTCGCGGTTCGCCTCCTCCAACCGCCGGTTGCGCTCCGCCAACCGCTGCAGGAGGCAGCGCGTCTCCAAAGCGATGGAGAGCTGGTGGGCGATGGTGGTGAGGAGCTCCACGTCCGCCTCGGCAAACTCCGGGGCGCCGCGCCGGCTGCTCACGTGGAGGATCCCCACGGTGGTCTCGCGGACGTTGATCGGCACCGAGACGAAGCTGGCGGAGGCATAGTCCGCAGCGTGGTCGGAGAGGTCGAACCGCTCGTCGGTGGCCAGGTCGCGAACCACCAGCCGCTCGCCGGATTCGACCACGTAGCCGGAGATGCCGTGGCCGTCGAGCACCGGCCCACTGGCGTACGCCGCCTCGGGCAGGCCGCGTCCCGCCACCAGCGCCATCTCCCCTTCCAAATGGTCACCGCGCAAAAACAGCGACACCCGCTCCACCCGCATCAGCCGGGCGATCGGCTCCACCAAGGCGCGGCAGAGGATCTCCGGATCCTCCTCGCGCTGGATCCGCTCGCTCACCTCGGCGAGCAGCCGCACCTGTTCCAGCCGCTCCGTCAGGGTCCGGCGCGAGCGCTCCAAGCTCAGGTGGATGTGGCTCACCTTCAGGTTCGACTCCACCAACCGGCGGGTGTGATCAGCGGGCAGATCCAGCTCCAGTCCGAGGTCCACGGCCGCCTCCTGGACCGCCGACGCCATCCCCGCCACCACCTCCTCCAGGACCTGCGGCGAAAGGCCGAGAAGCCGCCGCCCGAAACGTTCGATGGCGTACAGGTTGGTGTGGTCTCCCGTGCCGTCGCCGTAGAACAGTGCGGCGAGGCGGTTCGCCACGCTCACCGCCGCCAAGACTCCCGCCTGCGGGTGGTCGGCGGGCGGCCCCGGGTGGTGGAAGCGCGCCGCGTCCGCCACCACCGCGGGTAGCCCCCAGGCCGCCAGCGCCTGGGCGCCCACCTCGGCGTGGTCGATCCCGCACGCCGCCGCCTCCCGCGGCCGCGCACCGCGCACCCCGCCCGCCGCGTGCGCCTCGGTAAGGCGATCGGGGAGGGCGGCGTAGAGGACCCGCCGGCCGAGGTCGTGGAGGAGGCCAGCGGCGTAGGCCACCTCCTCCCCCTCCTCCCCCCGCCACATCATCAGTCGCCGTGCCGCCACCGCGCAGCCGTAGGCGTGGCGCCACTCGCTGAGCATCGGGACCACCCCCGCCTCCGTCGCAGGCAACCCATCGAGGAGGGGGGAGAGGGCGGCGCACCGCTCCGCCGTCAGCACCTCGGGCCAGCGGGCGAGGGAGGCCTCCCGCCCCCCCGCCTGCCAGGCGAGGCAAAACAGGATCGGATCTGCCGCCACCGGCGCCAGGCGCGCCGGACTCCCCGCGAGCCACGCCCGGCACGCCGCCTGGACCGGAGCGGCCACGGCCAGCGCGGTGGGGGCACAGAGAGACAGCGGCGGGGAGGTGAGGGCCATGGAATCGAGGCGCGGGGCGGGCGGTGCCACCAAGGAGCCGTCCACCCTCTTCGGTGGCCGACTGTATCAGATTGAGACACCGGCCAACTGCCCCGCGGATCGCTCCCCGCACCCCGCAAGACCCCCTCTCCCCGACCACCGCGACCCCCGGCGCACCCTTCGCCCCCCTTCGAATCGGGCCGGAGGGGCAAGGGAAGGCCCACCCCCCCCCTCGCCTCCAACCCGCCGGGCCCCCTTCTCCATGGAGGATGGCGATGGCGGAGAAGCCGTACCCTGGCTCGCCAGAGCCGGCGCGGCCGCAATCCAGGGAGAAGCAGGTGGGGCCGCCGGTGAGCCGCCCGACGGTCGCCACCACCTGTTCCGCCTCCGCCTGCGCGGTGGCGGCGGCGACCACGGTGATCGCCTCGCCCCCCTCCGCCATCGCCTGCAGGCGCCGATCCGGGACCAGGCTCGCCGGGCGAATCGCCGCCGCCGCCACCTCCACGAGGGTGGCGGTGGCGCGGTAGTTGCGCCTTAGCTCCACCACCCGCGCGCTCGGATAGTCGTCGCGGAAGCGGAGGAAGAAGGCCACGTCCGCGCCGCGGAAGGCGTAGATCGATTGGTCCGGATCGCCCACCACGGTCAGCTTCGCCGCCCCCGGGGCGAGGGCGCGCAGGAGGCGGTACTGGAGGGGATCGACGTCCTGATCCTCGTCGACCGAGATCCACGGGTAGCGCGCCGCCCACGCCGCGGCGAGGTCCGGCCCCCCCCCTCGAAAAGCGCGACCGGGCGCGCCACCAGGTCGTCGAGATCGACAACACCGTGCGCGGCGAGGAGCGTCTCGTAGGCGCGATCGGCTTGGGCCAGCTCACCGTCCGCCGCGGGCCGGGTCCCACACCGCTTGTGCAGGGAGATCGCCGCGAGCCAGCGCGCCGCCCGCCGCTCGGAGACCCGTAGCGTGGCCGCCAGCCAGGCGACGCGCTCCCCCTCCGGGGCGACCGCCACCGCCGGGTCGAGACCGAGGTCGCGAACTTGGGCGCGCAGGATCGCGCGGCCGAGGCCGTGGAAGGTGGTCACCGTGATCCGCGTCGCCACCGCTCCGAGGAGGGTCGCCAGCCGCTCGCCGAGCTCGGCGGCGGCGCGGCGGGTGAAGGTGGGCGCCAGACACCCCTCGGGCGGTACCTGCTGGTCGCGAATCAAAGCGGCGATGCGCCAACTTACGGTGCGCGTCTTGGGGCTCCCGGGGCCCCCAATCACGAGCAGCGGCCCGGTCGTGTGGTGGACCGCCGCGCCTGCTCCGGGTCGAGGCCGAAGGCGGCGGCCTGCGGCCGGGGGACGGCAGGGGGAGGCGGCTCGACCCGCGTGACCGCGACGAGTTCCGGCGGTGGTGGCGCCCCAGCCAGCGCGGGGCGCGGGCCAGCCGGTGGCTCGAAGGCCCACTACGGGAAGAGGGAGGCGACGTGGATCGCGCACGCCAGCTCGCCTGGCTCGAAGAGGCGGGCCGTGCCGTACGCGCCGTCGTAGCCCGCCGCGCGCACCACCTCGCCGGCGCGCAGGCGGGCGATCGCCTCGGCCAGGAGCGGCGAGCTCGCCGCGCGGATCGTCTCGATCGGTAACGCCTCGAGGATCGGGATCTCCGGCCCGAGCCGCTCCAGCAGCCCCTCGTATTCCGCGGCCACCCGCTTCGTGCGCGGCCCCACGCCCGCGATCTCCCCAAGCAACTCAGCCAACGGCACCAGGGAGGTCCACGGCGCGGCCACCCCCGGCCGCACCCCCGCCGGCCGGTCGGCGAGCTGCTCCACCCGGCTCAGGACCCCGACGGTCACCCCCTTGCCACACACCGGGCAGCGGCCGGCGGCGGCGCGCGTCTCCGCCGGGGTCATGCGCTGGTTGCAGGCGCGGTGGCCGTCGAGGTGGTACTTCCCCTCCTCGGGGAAGAGCTCCACCGTGCCGCCGTAGCCGGCGCCAGTCTCCAGGGCCCTCCGCATGGCGAAGAAGTCGCGCTCCGTGTGGTAGCGCGACGCCTCACGCCCGAGGCGATCGGGCGAATGGGCGTCGGAGTGGGAGACGAGGCGGTAGCGGTCCAGGGCCGAGAGCCGCCAGCACATGGGCGGGTCGGCGGAGAGGCCGGTCTCCACCGCGAAGATCTGGGGGGCGAGGTCGCCGTAGCACGCCTCGATGGAATCGAAGCCGGAGCGCGACCCGAGGGCGGAAAACCACGGCGTCCAGATGTGCGCCGGGATCAGGGTCACCCCCTCGCCCGCCTCCAAACAGATCTCCAGCAGGTCACGCGAGTCCAACCCGAGAATCGGCCTCCCGTCCGCGTGCAGGTTGCCGATCCGCTCCAGCCGCGCCGCCAGCCGCTCGACCTCGGCAAAGCCGGGCAAGAGGATCAGGTGATGGACCTTGCGGGTCCGCTCGCCCTTCTTGTAGATCGTCGAGATCTCCGCGGTGAGCATGAAGCGCACCGTGCGCCTACACGCCGCCGGCAGGTGTTGCGCCACCTCCCGCTCACCCTCGGGCAGCAACCGGAAGAGGGAGCCACCGGCGGGCAGGAGCTGGCTGCGCGCCTCCTGCCGCCACGCCGGGTGGGTGATGTCGCCGGTCCCCACCACCGCAAGCCCCTTCTTCGCCGCCCAGAGGGCGAGGTGGGGCAGGTCCAGCGACCGGCTGGTGGCGCGCGAAAAGCGCGAGTGGACGTGCAGATCGGCGAGAAAGGCCACGCCCGGCTTTGTGCGGTGCCGGCTCCGCCGCGGTCAATGGCGGAGGAGGGGGTAGCGGGTAGGGAGGTACTCCGTGAGTGGCTGGCGCGCTCCTCCCTCGCCCGCCAACCCCGGAGAGCCGGTCGCTCCCTGGGGTCTACCCTGCCAGGCGGTCGCCGAGGAGGAGGCCGCGCTTCCAGCAGTCGGAGACGGAGATCCCCAGCAGGTAGTTGCCGGTGAGATGGAGTGTGGGGTAGGCGCTGAGGGCGCGCTCGATCGCCTGGATGCGGGCGGTGTGGCCGAGGGTGTAGTGGGGGATGGCACGGGGGAGCACCTGCACCTGGGCAAAGGCCGGCGCGCCGCGGAGGTCCAGCAACGGGGTGAGCTCCTCCACCACCCGCTCCTGAATCGTGGCCGGCGCCAGGTCGCGGATCTCCGGATGGCGGGCGCCACCGGCGAAGTTGGTCAGCAGGCAGTGGCCCGCCGGCGCCCGGCCCGGGAAGAGGGTGGAGGACCAGAGGGAGCCGAGGGTGAGTTTGCCCTCCTTCGACGGGAAGAGGGCGCCAAAGCCATCCAGCGGGTGGCCCACCTGCGCGCGCCGGTAGCCGAGGTAGACCTGGGCCACCGGGTTGTGCTCGATCTCGCGCAGCCACCGCGCCGCCTCCGCCGACAACGGCGCGAGTAGCTCCGCGGCCACGTAGGCGGGGGTGGCACACACCACCCGCCGGGCGGTGAGGGTGAACCCCTCGCCCTCGACCCGCAGCCTCGCCCCCTCGGCCACCACCCGCTCGGCGCGCTGGCCCAGGTGGAGGCGCTCGCCGAGGCGCGCGGCGGCCACATGCATCGGCTGCTGCATCCCCTCTTGGAAGGCGTAGAGGGCGCGGTTGGCGGGCCGGTCGGGGTCGGCCCTGCGCGCTCGGGCGGTGCGGATCATCCCGATCACCAGGGAGCCGTGGTCGCGCTCGAAGCCGACCATCATGGGGAAGGCGGCGTCGATGGCGATCCGCGCCGGGTCGCCCGCGTACACCCCCGAGACGAAGGGGTCGAGGGCGTAGTCGAGCCCCTCTTGGCCGAGACGGCGGCGAACGAAGTCGGCGAGACACTCCTCGGTGGTGGCGCGCCTGCGGGGGATCAGCGGCTCGGCCATCAGCCGGAGCTTGCCGCGGAAGGACCACGCCGGGGTGCGGAGGAAGGCGGCGGCAGAGGTGGGCAGGGCGCAGAGGCCCCCGGCGCGCAGGATGTAGCGCCGCGCTGCCGCCGCCGGACCGAAGCAGCGCGCCGCCGTGGTCCCGAGCTCGGCGAGCCACCGTTCCACCCGCAGCGAGGTGTTGAGGGTGGAGTTGGGGCCACGCTCGAGGAGGTAGCCATCAACCCGTTCGCTCTGCATCACCCCGCCGGCGGCGGGGCGCGGGTCGACCACCTGCACGTCGATCCCACGCGCGGCGAGGACCGAGGCGCACGCCAGCCCCACCGCGCCACCACCGAGGATGAGGCAATCGCAGTCGGTCATGGCGCGCTTCGCTCGCGGGGGGGGGTGGGGGGTGGGGGGGAGGTCGGTCGGCGGGTTGGCGATCCTACCGGGGGGAAGAGAGCCCAAACCATCTTCGCCGGCCGCCGGCCGACTCCATCCCGCAACCCCCAATCTCCAACCCGCAGGGGCCGCCCTGCGGGTTGGAGATCCTGACTTGCAAAGCGGGCCCGAACCCTCCGCGCCGGCGCGCCACCGGCCCACACCATCCCCCATCCCATCCCGCGCGGTACCGGCCTACGGCCGGTGCTGCCCCAGCTCCTTCACCGCCCGGATGAGGGCGCGGGCGTTGGCCACCGGCACGTCGGGGAGGATGCCGTGGCCGAGGTTGAAGATGTGGCCCACCGGCCCGGCGGCGTCGAGGACCCGCTGCACCTCACGGCGGATCGACGCCTCGGTGCCGTAGAGGGCGCACGGATCGAGATTGCCCTGCAAACCGTGGGTGGCGCCGTACTTGCGCCTTGCCGCCGCCATGTCGGTGCGCCAGTCGAGCGACAAGACGTCGGCGCCGAGAGTCGCCATCTCGTCGAGGAGGTGGCCGCCGCCGTTGATGTAGAGGATCACCGGCACGCCGGCCCGCTTGAGCCCCTCGATCACCCGGCGGGTGTAGGGGGCGGCGATCTCGCGGTAGTCGGCAGGGGCGAGCGCCCCGGCCCAGGTGTCGAAGAGCTGCACCGCCTGGGCGCCGTTCTCGATCTGGTAGTTGAGGTAGACGGTCACCTGGTCGGCGATCTTCGCCAGCAGGCGGTGGAGGGTCTCGGGCTCGCGGTAGTACCACCGCTTGATGTGGTGGAAGTTCTTGCCGGTGCACCCCTCCACCGCGTAGGTGGCGAGGGTGTAGGGAGCGCCGGTGAAGCCGAGCAGGGGCACCCTCCCGGCGATCCGCTGGCGACACAAGCGCAGGGTTTCGCCGACGAAGGCGAGGCGGTCGGCCGGGTCAATCACGGAGAGGCGGTCGATGTCCGCCACGCTGCGCACTGGGTGGGGAAAACGCGGCCCCTCACCCGCGCCGAAGGTGAGCTCCAGCCCCATGGGCTCGAGCATGGTGAGGATGTCGGAGAAGAAGATCACCGCGTCCACGTCCACCTGCTCCAAGGGCTGGAGGGAGACCTCGGCGGCGAGCTCCGGGGTCTTGCACATGGTGAGGAAGTCCGCCCGGTCGCGCACCGCGCGGTACTCCGGCAGATACCGGCCTGCCTGGCGCATCATCCACACCGGGGTGCGCTCCACGGGCTGGCGAAAGGCGGCGCGGATCAGGAGGTGGTCGACCATCGGGGCTCCTTCGCTTGGCAAAGAGGACGAGCCGCGCACTATGTTGGATCAATGGCGACGCCAGCAACCCAACCCACGGTCACCGTCTACTTCGACTTCATCTGCCCCTTCTGCTACCTCGGCGGCCTGCGCCTCCGCCGCCTCCAACAGCGGTGGGGTTTCGACCTTGCTTGGGAGGGAATCCAGATCCACCCGGAGACCCCGCGCACCGGCGCGCCGATCGCCCGCTTCGGCGACGAGCTACTGCGCCGCGCGGCCAGCGGCATCGTCGCCCTGGCGGAGGAGGAGGGGGTGGAGATCAACCTCCCCCTCACCCTCGCCAACTCCGGTCTGGCCCACCGGATGGCGGAGCTGGCCCGGCGCGAAGGGTGTTTGGACGCCTACCTAGAGCGGACCTTTCACGCCTACTTCCAAGAGGGACGCGACCTCGGCGACAACCAGACCGTGCCGGCGATCGTCCGCGCCTTGGGGATCCCGCGGCCGGCGATCGGTCGCTTCCTCGACGACCGCGACGGCTTCGCCCGCCTGATCACCGCCCGCCTGCAGGCGGTGGCGGCGATGGGCTTCCGGGGCTTCCCGGCGGTGGTGATGGGGGAGCAGGCCTGGCAAGGGGTCCAGCCGGTGGCGGTGTGGGAGGCGGGGCTGGCTACGCTCGGGGCGCGGCGGATCTGAGGTGGGGCAGCCCCCGTTCGGCGCGGGTCAGAGCTAAGGGCGGGGCGCGCCCCCCTCTGGGGAGGGGGGGGGCGCAGGGGCGGGGGGGCAAGAACCGATCTGCGTCTCACAGGCGCAGCTCTAAGCGAATGGCGCCGAAGAAACATTTACACGACACGGCTAAGATTCTATCGTTTGTCTACAGAGTCCCCCCAAGTAAGGAGCCCCCATGACCGCCTACTCCCTCGTCGCCCAGCCGACCGACCTGACCCGCTATCTCGAAGAGATCGCCCGCTACCCCCTGCTCACCAAGCAGCAAGAGTACGACCTGGCGGTGCGGGTCTACGATGACCACGACGTCGAGGCGGCGCGCAGCCTGGTCCTCGCCAACCTCCGCTTCGTGGTGAAGGTGGCAAAGGAATACTCGCGCTTCGCCCTGCCGCTGTTGGACCTCATCCAGGAAGGCAACATCGGGTTGATGCACGCGGTGAAGAAGTTCGACCCCTACCGCGGCTTCCGCCTCCTGACCTACGCGGTCCATTGGATCCGCTCGTTCATGAAGGAGTACATCATCCGCAACTGGTCGATGGTGAAGCTCGCCTCGGCGCGGGTGCAGAAGAAGCTCTTCTTCCAGCTCCTCCACCTCGACACCCACGCCGGCGGGGCGGGGACGGCGGAGGCGTACCAGAGCCTCGCCGCGACGAGCAAGGTGGAGGAGGAGATCGCCCGCGCCCTCGCCGCACGGGTCCGCCAGCGCGACCTCTCCCTCGATCTGCCCTCCAGCCGCGACGACGGCGACGGCGCCACCCTGCTGGAGTTCCTCCCCAGCGAGCAGGAGCCGGCCGACGAGCAGTGCGGCCGGGAGGAGCTCGAGGCCCGGGTGCGGCAGGTGGTGGAGGGGCTACGCCCGAGCCTGAACGAGCGCCAGCGCACCATCCTCGACGAGCGGCTGATGAGCGACGAGCCCCTCGCCCTGGCGGCAATCGGCGACCGGTACCACATCTCCCGGGAGCGGGTGCGGCAGATTGAGGAGCAGCTGAAGCGCCAACTCGGCGCCGCCCTCGCCCCCCTGGCGCCCGCCCTCGCTTTGGGTTGAGGCGGTGAGCCATGGCCGCCACCGACTACTACAAAGAGCTGGGCGTCGCCCGCGACGCGGAGGAGAAGGAGATCAAGCGCGCCTACCGCCGCCTGGCGCGCAAATACCACCCAGACGTCAACCCGGGCAACGCCAAGGCGGCGGAGCGGTTCAAGCGGATCGCCACTGCCTACGGGGTGCTGGCGGACAAGAAGAAGCGCCACCTCTACGACCGGTTCGGCGAGGCCGGGCTGAGTGAAGGGTTTCAGGAGGGGGCGGGGCCGACCGGCGGCGCGGGGGGTTTCCCCGGCGGCTTCCGCGGCGGCTTCGAAGGGGTCCCCCCCTTCGCCGGCGGGGGCAGGGGGGGCGGCGCCCCCTTCGGCGCCGACCTCGGCGACCTCTTCGGCCAGTTCTTCGGCGGTGGCCGGGCGCGCCCCCCGCAGCGCGGCGCCGATTTGGAGACCGAGGTCACCCTCACCCTCGACGACGCGGCCCACGGCAGCCGGCGGCGGATCACCCTGGGGAACGGTAGCCGGGTGGACGTGAAGATCCCCGCCGGGGTCGATACCGGTACCCGCATCCGGGTCACCGGCAAGGGGCAACCCGGCCCGGGTGGCGGCCCGACGGGCGATCTCTTCGTGCGCGTGCGCATGGCGCCCCACCCCTACTTCCGGCGCGACGGCCAAGACATCTACCTCGACCTCCCCCTCACCCTCACCGAGGCGACCCTCGGCACCTCCCTGCGCATCCCCACCCTCGACGGCGTCACCCAGCTCAAGGTCCCGGCGGGCGTCGCCTCCGGCGCCCGCCTGCGCCTGCGCGGCAAGGGGCTGCCGGGGGCCAAGGCTACGGGGCGGGGCGACCAGTTCGTGGTGATCAAGATCGTCCCGCCCAAGAACCTGAGTGACGCGGCGCGCGCGCGCCTCGAAGAGGTGGCGCGGCTCGCCCCGTACGACCCGCGCCGCGACCTGGCGTGGGCGGAGGAACGGTAATGGCGCGCCTCTCCGGCTACTCGATCTCGGTGGTGGCGGAGCGGTTCGCCATCCACCCCCAGACCCTGCGCGCCTACGAGCGCCAGGGGTTGATCATCCCCGAGCGCAGCGCCGGCAACACCCGCCGCTACACCGACGAAAACCTCGAGGAGCTGGAGATCATCCTCAACCTCACCCGCGAGCTCGGGGTCAACCGCGCCGGGGTGGAGGTGATCCTGCACATGCGCCGCCAGCTCGCCGAGATGCGCTCGGAGGCGGGCGCGGTCCTCGAGCGCGTCTACCGCGACCTCGCCGCCGGCAAGAACCTCCCCATCCCCCGCCCCCCCTCCGACCTCGCCCTCCGCGACGACGACGACTAAGCCCCGGCGCAGAACCACCGCCCGCCGCAGACCCCCGGCCGCGGCGGGCCCCCGGCCGCGGCGGGCCCTCGACCAGGGCGGGCGAAGAGGCAGGAGGTCGTGGCCGGGGTGAACCCCGGCCGGCCCGCGCGCACCGCGCCCGCGCCCGCGCCATGCGGGACAGGGCCACAGATTCCTGGTAGATACCGGCCATGGACGCCACCCACGTCTCCCTCGCCCACGGCAACGGCGGCCGCTTCATGCGCGAGCTGATCGATGACTGCTTCCGCCGCTACCTGGGCGCGAGCCTCGACACCGACCTCGACGCCGCCCCCATCCGCCTTCCCGCTGGCGAGGTGGTGATCACCACCGACGGCTTCGTGGTCCAGCCGATCGAGTTCCCCGGCGGCAACATCGGCTCCCTCGCGGTCCACGGCACGGTGAACGACCTGGCGGTGGCCGGCGCCGAACCCGTCGCCCTCACCGTCAACGCGATCCTCGAAGAGGGGGTCGAGGTGGCCCTGGTGGAGCGGGTCGCCGCGGCCCTTGGCGCGGCGGCGGCGGCGTGCGGGGTGCCGGTGGTCGCCGGCGACACGAAGGTGGTGGGGCGCGGCGAGGGGGGCGGGATCTACCTCGCCACCACCGGCGTCGGGGTGCGCGACCCCACCCTCCATCTCGGCCTCGGCGCGATCGAGGTCGGCGACCAGCTCCTGGTGAGCGGCAGCGTCGGCGACCACGGCACCGCGGTGATGCTGGCACGCGAAAGTTTCGGCCTGCGCGGCGACCTGCACTCCGACTCGGCACCGCTGCTCGCCGCCAGCCGCGCACTGCGTGCCGTCGCCGGCCTGCGTTTCATGCGCGACCCCACCCGCGGCGGCCTGGCCACCGTCTGTCACGACGTGGTGCGCGCCACCGGCCACGGGGTGCGCCTCCACGGCCCAACAATCCCGGTACGCCCGCCGGTCGCCTCGGTGTGCGCGATGCTCGGCTACGACCCGTACTACCTCGCCTGCGAAGGGAGGCTGGTGGCGGTGGTGGCCACGGCGGCGGCGGGAGCCGCCCTTGCCGCCCTGCGCTCGGCCGGCTGCGCGGACGCGGCAATCATCGGCACGGTGGTGGCCACCCCGCCGCGCCTGATGCTCACCACCGACCTCGGCGGCGAGCGGTTCCTCGAAGAGCTCGAGGACGACCCGTTGCCACGGATCTGCTGAGGCCGCCAGCGCCCCGCGCCGCCCACCGCCTGGCCCGTGGGCTACCGGCCGCGCCGCCCACCTTTGCCGCTGGCCTCGCGTCCGGCCGCGCGCGCCACGGACCGGCGGTGGCCACCCACCGCGTGGTGTCGCGTTCAGAAGCGGTACGCGAGCGCCGCGTCGAGGGCCACGTCCGAGGGGATCGACTTGTCGTTGAGGAAGAAGTCCTTGGGGACGAGGTCCTTGTGGATCTGGCTCTGGCTGACGTTGGCGGCGAGCGCGAGGTCGAGGGCGAGGTGGCCGGTGGACAGGCCGATGCCGCCGGAGTAGCCGGTGGCGCTCTGCTCCGCGTCGTGGATGATCCCGAGGCGCAGCGCCAGCCACGACCACGGCGTGTACTCGATCCCCGTCGAGAGGATGCGCGAGGCGACGTTCGGGAGGCTGGAGTGGTTGCGGGTGACGTCGAGGTCCGCGGCCACCAGCAGCCGCCGCCACGGCAGCCACGCCGCCCCAGCGCGCACCTGCGGGTCGAGGGTCAGACCACCGCGGTCGATCCCGCCGAGGCGCGGGTAGGCGAAGGAGGGCGAGTTCACATCACGCGCCAACACCCCGGCGCGCCACCCCTCGGCGACGTACAGCACGCCCAGGTCGACACCGAAGTCCGAGTCGCTGCCGGTAAGCGCGTCGTACTCACCGACGTTGAGGTCGTCATGGCGGTTGAAGACCTCCAGCTCCTCGAAGTAGGTGGTCGCCTCCATCCACTTGAGGTTGCCGCCCACCAGCCAGTGGGCGGTGAGCGGCAGGCCGGCGGTGAGGGGCACCTCGTCGATCTGCGCCCCGCGCCAGCGGACGAAGGAGTGGTTGTCGGCAAACGAGCCGTCGGGATGGTTCGCCTCGGCGGCGACCGCCAGCCCCGTATCCACCGCGTCGTAGGTGCGCCACACCGAATCGACCACCGACTTGAGCCCCGGCACCTGGCGCGCCGGCGTGGTGACCGCGCGGAAGCGGGCGCGGGCGACCTTGCGGTGGGCGGCGGCGACCGTGGCGCGGAGCTCGGCCAGCGGCGTGAACATCTCCGCATCATTGCGGGTCAACAACGGGCTGACGGCGGCGGCGCGATCGGGGAGCTGCCGGAAGAGCACGGTGAGGGCGTCGCGGTTGAGCCCCGAAAGCCCCAGGCCGGTATCGAAGGCGACCGCCTGGGCGGTGAGGTCGAAGAGCTGGCGGTAGCCGATCCCCCACCAGTCGTGGCGGACCATCACCCCGAGGTTCGCCTGGGTCTCCAGGCCGCCGCCCTCGACGTTCAGATCGGCAACCCGCCTCCGCACCTCGTCGCGGCCGTCGCCGCGGAAATCGCGGAGGGTCGAGAGGACGAGACCGAAGCTCGGGTCCTTCCAGGTCTCCGACAGGTCGAGGAACCAGTTCACCGCGGAGAGGATGTCGCCGTACTCGCGGCCGATGATCCCGCCGCCGACCCCGAGGCCGGTGGCGGCGGGGAGGGCGTCAAGGGGATCGCGCGTGGTGCGCGCCCGCAAAGGGTGGGGCGGGGGCCCATCCCCCACCACCGGCCGCTCGCGGTAGAGACCGTAGGCGGCGGGGTTCCAGTACGCCGCCTCCACCCCGTCGGTCGCCGCCACCCCGGCCCCGCCCATCGCCAGGGCGCGCGGCCCGAGGATCTGAAATGGCGCCGCCGCCGCCGGCCGCGCCAGAGGCGCGCAAAGGAGCAGCACGAGGACCAGGGAGGCGAGGTGGCGACGCATGATCGGCCCATCTTTCCCTGCCCCCTCCCGGATTACCACCACCGCACGCCGTCGCGGCAGATCAAGGGTTGGAAGGCAGGTAACGGTTCTTCGGCCACTCCGGCGTCGGGGAATCGCTGGTGGGCCGCGCCCTCCGTCACCCCGCCGCGCCGCCCCTTGCGCAAGGCGGAGCGCGCCCCGGCTCGCACTCCGCGGTGCGCGGCCCAACCGCCGGCGACACCGAGGTCACGATGGGAAGATGTTTTGTAGAGAGGGCCGCGAATGGGCGCGAATCGGGAAGGGGGAGGAGACGGCCCACGCGCTGGCGTGGGCGAACGGCTGCACCGGGAATGGACCCAAGCGTCGCCGCCGAGGTCACGACCGGCCGCCCCCCTCCGCTCCCCTGCGTCTCTGCGCGCGCCTGCCTTCCAGCCCTGCAGCCCGCCCCACCATGCCGGAGGCGCCGCCACGGCGCCGTGATCGCGTGGGACGGTTCCGGGTCAGACGTTGAAGCGGAAGTAGACGACGTCGCCGTCTTCGATCAGGTAGTCGCGCCCCTCCAGGCGGAGCAATCCCGCCTCCTTCACCGCCTGGTCGCTCCCCAAACGATCGAGGTCGGCGTAGCGCATCACCTCGGCGCGGATGAAGCCGCGTTCAATGTCCGAGTGGATGGTCCCCGCGGCGACCGGCGCCGTCGTGTTGGCCGGAACGGTCCACGCCTTCACCTCGTCCGCGCCGCCAGTGAGGAAGGTGATCAGACCAAGGAGCCGGTAGCCGGCGCGGATCAGGCGGGCGAGGCCCGGCTCGGCGAGGTTGTACGCGGCCAACAGCTCGCGCTGATCCGCCGGGTCGAGGTCAGCAAGCTCCGCCTCCACCGCCGCGCACACCGGGATCACCTCCGTGTCACCCACCGCCGCGCGCAGGGGCACCAGGGCGGTGTCGGGGTCGGCGAGCTGGGACTCGTCGACGTTGGCGACGTAGAGGATCGGCTTGGTGGTAAGGAGCCGGCAGTCGGCGAGCCATCCGCCCTCCTTCTCCCCCGCGGGCGGGGGGGGGCGCGAACCCGCAGCGAGGGTCGCCTCCAGCCGCTCCAGGTAGGCAACCTCCGGGAGCACGCCGCGGTCGCCCTTCGCCTGCCGGCGCAGCTTCTCGAGGCGGCGGCCGAGGGTATCGAGGTCGGCGAGGAGCAGCTCGGTGTCGATGGTCGCCACGTCCGCGCCCGGGTCGACGCGGCCGGCCACGTGGACGACGTTCGGGTCCGCGAACAGGCGCACCACCTCGACGATCGCGTCGAGCTCGCGGATGTGGGCGAGGAACTGGTTGCCAAGCCCTTCGCCGCGGCTCGCCCCGGCGACCAGGCCGGCGATGTCGACGAAGCGCATCTGGGTGGGGACGGTGCGCTTCGGCCGGTAGATCGCGGTCAGCCGGTCGAGGCGCGGATCGGGGACCGGTACCACCCCGACGTTCGGGTCGATGGTGCAGAAGGGGTAGTTGGCGGCAGCGGCGTGGGCGCGGGTGAGGGCGTTGAACAGGGTCGACTTACCCACGTTGGGCAACCCCACGATGCCGGCTTGGAAACCCATGGTGTCGGTTGGCTTTCAGCCCACCGACACCAGCGATCCGCCGGCCACGGTGAGCGAGGGGAGGGGGTAGCGTCGATAGGGGCGAAGGGAGGGGGGGGCTGGCGGTGGCGAGTGGCGAACGGTGGGGTGGGCGTTCCCCCTCCGCGATCCGCTCGGAACTAGGTCGTGGTCGAGGTCGTGGGAACGGCTGCGCAGAAGTCTCTCCTGAAGGGGGGGCGGTTGTCGCGGTCCGCGGTCCGCTCGCAACGGAGGCGCGCCGTCAGCCGCCGTTGAACCTCCCCATCGCCGCCTCCACCCCATCGGAGAGGATCGCCTCGACCGCGTCAGCGGCGCGGCCGACCACCGCGCCGAGGAGCTCGCCCTCCGCCTTGGAGATCCGCCCGAGGACGTGGGCCACCGCGTCGCGGCCACCCGCGGGGCGGCCGATCCCGACCCGTACCCGCAGGTAGTCGCCGCTCGCCAGCCGCTGGTGGAGGTCGCGCAGGCCGTTGTGGCCACCGTGGCCGCCGCCACGCTTCACCCGCAGTTGGCCTAGGGGCAGGTCCATGTCGTCGTGGACCACGATGAGGTGGTCAACGGTGCACTGGTAGAAGTGGAGCAGCGACTGGACCGGCCCGCCGCTCAAGTTCATGTACGCCTGGGGCTCGGCGAGGACCAGCGCGCGGCCGACGAGGCGCGCCACCGCGGAGCAGGCTCCGTGGCGATCCCTCGCCAGGGTGACCGCGGCGCGGCTGGCGAGCTCGTCCACCACCCAGAAGCCGGCGTTGTGGCGACTGGCCGCGTACTGCGGCCCCGGATTGCCGAGGCCCACAACCACCCACTCCACCGGCGCGCGCTCCGCGGGGGTCGAGGGGAGGAGGTGCCAAGGGGAGGGCGGGACCGCCAGCGGTCGTTACCCCTCGGCCTCCGCCTCCGCCGCCTCACCCTCACCCTCACCCTCACCCTCGGCCTCCGCCGCACCCTCCGCCGCACCCTCGGCCCGGGCGACACCGCGCGCGATCAGGCGCGGCGACAGGATCTTGAAGAGGACCGTGTCGGGCGGCGCAAGGATCTTCACCCCGATGTGCAAGTCCGCTACGGTGAGGCTCTCCTCGGAGTCGAGATTGGTGAGATCGACGGTGATCGAGTCGGGCAGGTCGCCGGGCAGGCAGCGCACCCGCACCCGATCCCGCACCACCTGGAGGACGCCACCATGGCGCACCCCGATGGGGTCGCCGCTGGTCACCACCAGGGGGATCTCGAGGGTGATCGGCCGGTCCGCGGTGATCTCCAACAGGTCGATGTGGACCACCTGACGCTTCACCGGATGGACCGTGAGCTCCTTGATCACCGCCCGGCGCGTCACCCCATCAATCTGCAGCTCCACCACCGTGTTGCGCGGGTGGTGGCGGAGGAAGTCGAGAAAGTCACGGCTCGCCACCGCCAAGGGGGTAGCGCCGCGGCCATCGCCGTAGAGGATGGCGGGGAGCTTGCCCTCCTTGCGCATGCGGCGGGCGGCGGACTTGCCGGTGGCGGGACGGGACTCACAAGGCAGGGCAACGGTGGCAGGCATGGCGATTCACAGGCTCGGGGCGGCGACCGCCCAGGTTACGAACAAGGACGACGAACAGCGCTACGAAAAGAGGGTGGAGACCGAGGTCTCCTCGTGGATGTTGCGCACCGCGCGGCCAAGAAAACGGCCTACGGAGAGGACGGTGATCTTCGCCCGCTCCACCCCGTCTGGCAGGGGGATGGTGTTCGCCACCACCACCTCTTCCAAGGGGGAGGCGGCGATGCGCGCAAAGGCGGGACCGGAGAGGACCGGGTGGGTACAGGCAGCGACCACCCGCTTCGCCCCCTGCGCGATGAGCGCCCCGGCGGCCTCGGTGAGGGTGCCGGCGGTGTCGATCATGTCGTCGACGATCAGGCAGTCCCGCCCCCCCACGTCGCCGATGATGTGCATCACCTTGGCGACGTTCGGGCCATCGCGCCGCTTGTCGATGATCGCCAGGGCAGCATCCATCCGCTTCGCCACCGCCCGCGCCCGCTCCACGCCGCCGGCGTCGGGCGACACCACCACCAACTTGTGAAAGGTGTGGCCCTGCAGGTGATCGATGACAATCGGCGCGGCGTAGACGTTGTCCACCGGGACATCGAAAAACCCCTGAATCTGGCCGGTGTGCAGGTCCATGGTAAGGAGCCGATCGATGCCGGCAACGCTCAGCAGATCGGCCACCAGACGGGCGGTGATCGGCACCCTGGGCATCACCTTGCGGTCCTGGCGGGCGTAGCCGTAGTACGGCACCACCGCGGTGATCCGGCGGGCAGAGGCCCGCTTCAGGGCGTCCACCATCACCAGCAGCTCCATCAGATTGTCGTTGCACGGGTGGCAGGTGGACTGGACCACGAAGCAGTCGTAGCCCCGCACGTTCTCCCCGAGGGCCACCTGGATCTCGCCGTCGGAGAAGCGATTGACCGTCGCCGCGGCGAGGGAGACCCCGACCTCCTCGCACACCTCCAGGGCGAGGGGGAGGTTGGAGCTCCCGGAAAAGATCTTCAACTTGTCACTCATGGGGCGCTGGTTGGGGCGGTAGGATTCGAACCTACGGATGCAGGGATCAAAACCCTGTGACTTACCACTTGTCGACGCCCCAAGAGAGGGTCGCGGATCGCAGATAGAGGAACGCTCCCTCGGGAAAAGGGCCGGGGAGGCTAGCGTCCGGGCCTCCGGAAGGTCAAGCAAGAAGGCCGCGCGCGCCACACAAGGGGGTCGGCGGACCGCCTCGGACAACCTTCGTCGCTCCCCCCGGCCACGCGCCCCGACCTGCCACCCCGGCGGCGGCGCACTACAGCGGCTTTCCCGCGCCGGCCACGCTCACCGGCAATCGCCCACCGCCGCCGCCACCGCCTCCGGTGCCTTCGGGATCGCCGCGGTGAGCACCTCGCAGCCCGCGGCGGTCACCAGGCAGTCGTCCTCGATGCGGATGCCAATCCCGGCGAACTCCGCGGCCACCCCGTCGCCAGGGGCGATGTAGAGGCCCGGCTCGACGGTGAGGACCATCCCCGGCGCGAGCCTCCGCCACCCCTCGTCATCGCGGTAGTCGCCCACGTCGTGGACGTCCATCCCGAGCCAGTGGCCGGTGCGGTGCATGTAAAACCGCTTGTACGCCTCCGTCGCGATTAGCTCCGCCACCGCGCCGGTAAGCAGGCCAACGTCGACCATCCCCTGGGTGAGGACCTCCACCGCCGCCCGGTGCGGCCCATCCCACCGGCCGCCTGGGCGCACCTGGGCGATCGCCTCCGCCTGGGCGGCGAGGACGATCTCGTAGAGATCGCGCTGCGCTGCGGTGAAGCGGCCACTCACCGGGTAGGTGCGGGTCACGTCGCCAGCGTAGAGGTCGAACTCCGCCCCCGCGTCCACCAGCAGCAACTCGCCGCTGGCCATCTGCCGCCGGTTGTCCACGTAGTGGAGGGTGCAGGCGTTGCCCCCCGAGGCGACGATCGTGGGGTAAGACCACGTGGTGCCGTGGCGGCAGAACGCGCTCTCGATCGCCGCCTGCACCTCGTACTCGAAGCGCCCCGGCGCGGTCGCCGCCATCCCGGCCAGGTGGCCCTCGGCGGTGATCTCGCAGGCACGCCGCAGCGCCGCCACCTCCTCCTCCCCCTTGATCAGGCGTAGCTCGTGGAGGATCGCCGCCGCGTCCACCACCATCCGCGGCGACCGCACCCCGGCGCGCGCCTTGGCCCGCACCTGGTTGAGCCAGCAGGCCACCCGCCGGTCGAAGGTGGGCTGGCGGCCGAAGGGGTAGTAGAGGCGCGCCACGTCCTCCAGGTAGGGGGGGAGGAGCTTGTCGATCTCGCCGATCGGGTGGGCCTCGTCCGCGCCGAGCACCGCCCGCGCGCCGTCGAGCCCGAGGCGGGTACCGACCCACTGCTCCTTCGCCGGGTCGCGGTCGCGCAGGAAGAGGACGAAGGCCCCCGCTTCCCGGCCCGGCACGAACAGCGCCACCGCTTCGGGCTCGGCGCAGCCGGTGAGATAAAAGAAGTCCGAGTCGGGACGGTACGGGTATTCCACGTCGCGGTTGCGCGCCTGCACCGGCGCCGCCGCGAGCAGGGCGACCCCCCCCTCCATCTGGGCCATGAAGGCGGCACGGCGTGCGGCAAAGGTAGCGGGGTCCATGGGCGGGAAGAGGGGCTTGGGGCGCTAGGGGGGGTGGACGGCGCGGGCCGGCGATCATGACCAGGGTGACAATTGGCGCTAATCATCCATGCCGGCCGCGGGCCGGCACCACCCCCCCACCCCTCACCGGTGGGCGGGGGATGAGGGGTTGGGGGGGTTGGAGGGTTGGAGGGGGGTGGCGCGGCCCCATCATCGGGCCAGGGTCTACCTTCCCCGCAACCCCACCCCCCACCCCGGTTCTTCTCCGCATGGGGATGGGGGGTGGGCGGGGCGTGCGACCTGATGATGGTGCGGATGGGGTCGTTGCGAAACACCACCAGGGGGCGCCACCCGAGCGCGGGCGATCGCGCTTGCCCTCGCTCGGACAGGGTGCCCGCCGCGCCGGCGCGCGCTGCACCGGGGGGGCGGGAGAGGTGCCGCGCCCCCCCTCCCCGTCGCCGCGCTCCACCCCGCCGTCGCGCCGTCTCGCGCCCCTCCCTCGCCCTGCTCGCCGGGCGGAGGGAGCCACCATCGACCGTAGCGGTGGCGCTCACCCCGAGCGAGCGTGGCGCGCCGTGGCCCTAGGGCCACGGCGTGCGCCGAACGCTCCCCATCCGACCCCTAGCCCCCCCCCACCTCGCCCGCTCGCCTTACTCCGCCAGCCCCCTCGCCGCCTCTTCCACCGGCGCCACCACCCGCCGCTGGTCCTGCGCCAAGGCGGCGGCGAGCAGCGGCTCCAGGGCGAGGTCACGCTCCACCGCCCTGAGCTTGTGATCGGTGCAGCGGGTCGCCGGCGCCTTCGGCTCGAGAAACGAGCAGCAGTCCTCGTGCGGCGCGATGGAGAGGTCGAAGGTCCCGAGCCGCTTCGCCTCGTCGATGATCTCCTCCTTGTCCCAACCGAGCAGCGGCCGGAGGAGCGGGAGGGGGGAGCAGCGGTCCACCGCGGTGAGGTTGCTCAGGGTCTGGGAGGCGACCTGGCCGAGGGACTCGCCGGTGACCAGGGCGGGCGCGCGGAGATCGCGGGCGATCTCGGCGGCGAGGCGAATCATCGCCCGCCGGTAGAGGAGGACGCGCAGGGCGGGGGGGGCGTGGCCGACGATGTGGCGCTGGATCTCCAACAGTGGCACCAGGTGCAGCTCGCCGGGCCCCTGATAACGGCCGAGCAGCCCCACCAGCCCCTCGACCTTCTCCTGCGAGGCGGCGTTGGTGTACGGGAAGCTGTGGAAGTGGACGAAGCTCACCCGGCAGCCGCGGCGCATCATCCGGGCCGCGGCGACCGGCGAGTCGATGCCGCCGGAGAGCAGGGCCACCACCTGGCCGCTCACCCCCACCGGTAGCCCGCGCCGCCCCTCAATCCGGTCGCAGTAGACAAAGCAGCGCCGGTCCACCACCTCGATCCGGAGGGTGAGGGCGGGAGCCTCCAGGTCCACCGGCCAGCCGGTCGCCGCCTGCACCGCCGCCCCCACCGTCTGGTTGAGCCCCTGAGAAGAGAGCGGAAACGACTTGTCCGCCCGCTTCGCCCGCACCGCGAAGCTCGCCGCGCCGTGGCCAGCAACCACCTGCAAGGCCGCACTTCGGATCGCCCCCTCTTCCGGCGCACAGGCGAGGGCCGGGGCGAAGTAGGCGATCCCGAAGACCCGCCCGAGGCGCGCCATCGCTGCCGGCTCGCTGCCCGGCTCCAGCTCCACCATGATCCGGCCGTAGAGGCGGCGCACCCGAACCGTAGCGAGGCGGGCGAGGGCGTGCTCGATGTTACCGATCAGCCGCCGCTCGAAGAGGGGGCGGTTGCGCCCCTTCAAACCGATCTCGGCGTAGTGGACGAGGAGACAGGGGGCGAGGTCGGCCATGGTGCGGGGCAAAGTAGGGCGCGGAGGTGTAGCAGATGGGAGGCGGTTCGGAAACCGGCGGCCACGCGCCTCCCTCGCCCCCCGGCCACGGCTCCGGCTGGATCGGTTGCGCCCGCCGCCGCGGCCCCCCGCTTCTTACCGCTTGGGCAGCTCCGCCCTGGCAGGAGCTCACCGGCACGGCCGCGGCGCGCTTCTCTCCCCCCTCCCTACCGCTTGGGCGGTCGCCGCTGGCGCCCCGACTGCGAACGAACCGCCCCCGTCGATCCCGCGGCTGAAGCCTACCGCTCCTTTGGCGGCGGCGGCGCCACCGCCGGCTCCACATCCTCGCCGGGTTGGACAAGGCAGTAGCCCGCCTTCTTGACGATGTCCGGCGCCTCCCCCTCGGGGAGCCGATAGTGGCGGACGAGCAGCCGGGTGAGCTCCGCCGCCCGCTCGGTGGGCAGGTAGCGGGTCACCGGGCAGAGGGTCTCCAGCCCCTCACACGGGTT
>MNYW01000052.1 GCA_001873295.1 Nitrospirae bacterium CG2_30_70_394
ATGAAATAATGAAAGCCTGACCCCAATCCTATCCGCGCCTCCGTCTCTTCGTGTCTCCGTCTCTTCGTGTCTTCGTGTCTTCGTGTGCGTCCCGCGCCGGCGGTGGGTGGGCGGCTTCACACGGAGTGCACCCCAGCGCCTCCCCCCCCCGTGCCTTCGTGCCTCCGTCTCTTCGTGCCTTCGTGCCTTCGTGCCTTCGTGTGGATTGGGGTCAGGCTTCGTTTCTTTCATTGTTTACCGTAGGGGGTAAAGGCTGCCGCGAGGAGAATGAAATAATGAAAGCCTGACCCCAATCCTATCCGCGCCTCCGTCTCTTCGTGTCTTCGTGCCTTCGTGTGCGTCCCGCGCCGGCGGTGGATGGGTAGCTTCACACGGAGTGCACCCCAGCGCCTCCCCCCCTCCGTCTCTTCGTGTCTTCGTGCCTTCGTGTGCGTCCCGCGCCGGCGGTGGGTGGGCGGGCTCTCGTGGAGACAACAACGCCGGGGGGAGGGAGGTGGCGCCTCCGGTGAAGCCACCGGAAAACGGTGCGGGGCTGGAAGGTGGGTTTCGCGCAGAGACGCGGAGGCGCGGCGGGGAGGCGCGGGGGGAGAGAATGGAGGTCGCAGGCGCAGCGATCGGGCGAGGTGCGGGCCTTGAAGGCGAGCTCGCGCGGAGGCAGTTACCGGGGGGTAAAGCCTCCCGCCCCTTTCTCCATTTCTACTTCCTACTACCGACTTCCTTGCGCGCGTGCTCACCCACCGCGGGCGTAGAGGTGGCAGCGCACCCGGTGGCCGGCGCCGAGGGTGGTGTTGGTGGGAACCGCGTGGCGACATTCGGCCAGCGCCTCCGGGCAGCGCGGGTGGAAGCAACAGCCCGGGGGGGGGGCCACCCCACTCGGGATCTCGCCGGCTAGCGGCGTGGCGATGGTGCGGCGGCTGGGGTCGGGGATCGGCTCGGAGGCGAGCAGCGCCCGGGTGTACGGGTGGGCGGGGGTGGCAAACAGGGTGGCGGTGGGCGCCTCCTCCACCAGCCGGCCGAGGTACATCACCGCCACCCGGTCGCTGATGTGGCGCACCACGGCCAGGTTGTGGGAGATGAAGAGGTAGGTCAGGGAGAAGCGCTGCTTGAGGTCGGTGAGCAGGTTGAGGACCTGCGCCTGCACCGACACGTCCAGCGCCGAGACCGGCTCGTCGGCGATGATCAGCCTTGGTTCCACGGCGAGGGCGCGGGCGATGCCGATCCGTTGCCGCTGGCCGCCGGAGAACTCGTGCGGGTAGCGGTCGAGGGCATCGGGGCCGAGGCCGACCACGTCGAGCAGCTCGATGATCCGTGCGCGCACCTGTTGCTTGGGGCGCAGGCGGTGGACGCGGATCGCCTCGCCGATGAGCTCCGCCACCCGCATGCGCGGGTTGAGCGACGAGTACGGGTCCTGAAAGACGTATTGGAGGTGGCGGCGGAAGCGGCGTAGGTCACCGCCGCGCAGGGCAAGAAGGTCGACGCCGGCGAAGCGGACCGTGCCGGCGGTGGGTTCGATCAGGCGCAGGCAGCAGCGGCCGGCGGTGGACTTGCCGCAACCACTCTCCCCGACCAGGCCGACGGTCTCGCCGGTGGCGAGGTCGAGATCGAGGCGGTCGACCGCGCGCAGGGTGGCGCGGCTGGAACGGACCGGGAACTCCTTGGTCAGGCCGCGGACTTCCAAAAGCGGCGGCGTAGCGCCCGGCGTGCGTGGGGTTGGGTCGCGGGCCTCACCCACGTCGCGGACTCCCCTGGCGCTCGGCCCGGGGCTCACTTCGCCGGGAGCTTGGCCAACTCCTGCTCGGCCACCTTGGCCTCGTTTGAGCCGGGGTAGTCGTGGACCACCTGCTGCAGGGCGAGGCGGGCGTCGTCGAGGGTGATGTCGGCGTTGCCCTGTTTGGCGAGGGCGAGGAAGGAGAGCCCCTCCTTGAGGAGCGCCCCCGGCGCCTTGGCCGATTTGGGAAAGTGGAGGAGGACGTCCTCGAAGCGGAAGGCGGCCTGCTTGTAGTCGCCCGCCTCGTAGTACGCCTGGCCGATCCAGAAGTAGGCGTTGTCGGTGAGGCTGGTGTGGGGGTTGGCCTTGGCGAACGCCTCCATGGCGACGAGACCCGCCTTCCGGTCGCCTTCGCGGATCTCTTTCAGGGCCGTCTCGTAGGCCGCCCGCACCTCCGGAGTGACGTCGCTCGCTTCGCTCGTCTCCGCGTTGGCCGCCTTGGCTGGGGGCGGGGTGGCCTTGGCCGCCGTTGCCGGCGCGGCGGGCGTCTCCTTCGCGGGCGCCTTGGTCTCTTTCTTCGGTGCGGCCTTCGCCGCCTTCGCTGCATCGGCGGCGGATGGTTTGACCGGCGCCGCTCCTGGGCGGGTGAGGAGGGCGTTGACCTGTTTCGCCAGGACGTCGACCTCGGCCTGCAAGGCGGTGAGGTGGGCGTCGAGCGCACCCGGGCTCTGCCCGTCCCCCCCGTCTTGAGGGGTCGCGTGGAGTTGCTGCTCGATGGCGGTGAGGCGCGTGGCGAGGGCAGCGTTGTCCTTGCTCACCCCCTCGCTGGTGCGGGCGGTCGTCTGGACCTGCTCCATCTTCCGGTTCAGATCCCCCAGACGACCCTCGATCTCGCCCATGCGGTCCGTGAGCTCCTGCTGGCCGTGGCGCTGGCGCTGATCGAGCGTCTTCACCTGTGCGGCGAGCTCGGGCCGTTGCACCTCGGCGCGCAGGGTACGCACCTGGTCCTGGAGGCTCTTGATGTCCTGCCGGATCCAGGTCAGCTCCTGCGGCGGCCCGGGGATACACCCCGGGGCCGCCGCGAGGAGGATTGCGAGCGCCGCTGCGGTGGGGCGGCCGGCGCTGCGGTAAAACAAGGGTTGGCGAGGAGACACCTTACGACCTCATCCGGGCGTCCCGACGCGCTCTCGCTTACTGGTTGTTGAAGTGACCGCGACGGTTCTGGGACCACGCGGACTCGTCGTGGCCCTGGGCGAAGGGACGCTCCTCACCGTAGGAGATGGTGGAAAGGGTGGCCGCATCGATACCGACGGCGGCGAGGGCGTCGCGGACCGAACGCGCGCGACGGTCACCGAGGGCGAGGTTGTACTCGGAGGAGCCGCGCTCGTCGCAGTGGCCCTCGATCTGGTACTGGCCACCGATGCGGGTGATGACCGCGGCGTCCTTGGCGAGGACGGCGCGCGCCTCGGCGGTGATCTCGGAGGAATCGAAGGCGAAGAAGACGTCATTGATTCCGAGGGCCTCCAGGGAGGATCCCGCCGCGCCCGCGGCCTCCTCGCCACCGGCGAGTTCGCCCTCGGCGAGTTCGCCCTCGGCGGAACCGTTCGGGTTGACCGCGAACAGCTCGCCCTGATCTGCCTTGGCCGCGACCTCCTTCGGGGCGCCGGTGTCGCGAATGTTTTTCTTACCGCAGCCGGCGAGGGCAACCACGGTGAGGGAGGTAACAGCGAGGAGAAGCAGACGGCGATTCATGGGTCACTCCTGGGATGAAATTAATCGCACCCGATCACTCGGCATGGGCGAATCGAGAACGCGGAAGGTAACGATGGCCGGGTGCGACTTCAAGCCCCCTTACCGTAATCGTCGCATTGCCGGTTGCGGGGTGGCGAACGGTGGGCAAGGACGGCGGTCAGGCGGGGCAAAAGGCCGTCGAAGCCGCCCGAGGACATCACCACTACCACGTCCTCGGAATGCAGCTCCGCCTGCAGGTGGGTGACCAGGCCATCGAGCTCCGCGAAGGCGCGCGCCGGCGTGCCCGCCGCGTTGAGGGCGCGCGCCACCGCCTGCGGGTCGAGGAGTTGGTCGGCGGTGAGGCGGTGGTGGCGGAGAATCGGTGGAAGGACGACCCGGTCCGCGTGCGCGAGGGCAGAGGCGTAGGCGGACTCGAAGCAGCGGCGGATTGCCGAGGCGGAGCGGAACTCGAAGACCGCCCAGAGGCGGCGGCCGGGGTAGCGGTGGGCGAGTCCGTCGAGGGTGACCGCGACTGCGGTGGGGTGGTGGGCGAAGTCGTCGATCAGCGTGATCCCGGCCACCTCCGCGACCACCTCTTGGCGGCGGCGGATCCCTGCAAAGCGGCTCAGGGCCTGGGTCAGGGCCGTGGGGTCGGCGCCCGCACGGTGGGCGGCGAGGAGTGCTCCGGTGGCGTTGGCGACGTTGTGGTCGCCGCTCATGGGGAGGTGAAAGGTGTGCGCCGTGTCGCCCAGGGTGAGGTCGAAGCGCCGCCCCATCCCCTCTTGGACCACCGCCCGCGGGCGCACGTCGGCGCCCGGTCGGAGGCCATACCACACCACCGCGCACGCCGGCGGCGTGGCGGCCACCACCCGCCGCACCCCTGGGTCGTCACCGCACGCCACCAGCAGGCCATCGGCCGGCAGCAGCGCCAGGAGCTGGCCGAAGGCGCGGTCCACCGCCGCTTGGTCAGCGAAGATGTCGAGGTGGTCGAGCTCCACCGAGGTGAGGATGCAGATCCGCGGCCGGTAGTGGAGGAACTTCGATCCCTTGTCGAAGTACGCCGTGTCGTACTCATCACCCTCGGTGACGAAGGGGGTGCCGGCGCCGAGGTGGGAGGGACCGGGAAGGCCGCACGGGATCCCGCCAATGAGCCAACCCGGGTCGAGGCCCGCCTCGCACAGGAGGTGGGCGGTGAGGGTTGTGGTGGTGGTCTTGCCGTGGGTGCCGGCGACCACGATAGAGAGACGGCCGGGCAGAACCCACTGCTCCAAGGCGGCGGCAAAGGAGGTGGTGGAAAGGCCCAGGTCACGGGCCGCGGTCGCCTCCGGGTTGTCGCGGGACAAGGCGTTGCCGATCACCACCCAGTCCGGCCGGTCGGCAAGGTTGGCGGCGGCGTAGCCGTGGCGCACCTCAATCTGGCGCGCCGCGAGGTAGTCGCTCATCGGCGGGTAGACGTGGTCGTCCGACCCGCGCACCGCCATTCCCATGTCGGTGAGGAGACAGGCGAGGGAGCCGGTGCCGGTGCCGCAGATGCCACTCACGTGGATGCGGCTGCCGGGGACGAGGGGGGTGGGCGGGAGGGAGGGCAAGGGGGCGGGCCGAGTAGCCGATGAAAGTGGCTGGGGAGAATGTCGCGGCAGACGGATGGTTAGCAAATGGCCAAACCCAAACGCGCGTTGGAAAGAGCCGCGAATGGCGCGCCCCGAATGGTGGGTGGTCCGTGGCGGCCGAAGGTGATGACTCTCCGTCCGCGTTCAAAAGATGGTTTACCGTTCACCATTGTCGGCGTCGAGTAGCCCTTTGCAGAACGACAATGTTTTTGTAAGGTTTCGACCGGCACTCGTTCCTCCCCCCTCCCTCGGCGCTGGCGTCCGCCTGCGCTGCCCCTTCCGAATCCCAGGTTTTGGCCGAATCCCAGGTTTTGGCCCAATCCCAATGTCTGGCTGGGTAGCCCCCATTGTTCAGCCGCCCTTTGCGCGAGCCATGGCCCGGCGCGTAGGCGCGGTGTTGCGTTGGATCCGAGCAGTCGGCCTAGACGGCTGCCGGACTTTGTTCCGCGCGACTGCGAAGAAGCGGCAGGAGGCGACGATGCGGAGCGGGGCCCGGATCGTGGTTTGTGGTTCGTCGCATCGCCCCACCCGGCTGCTTGAATGGCTCCCCATCCGGGCTCGAGCCTGCTGCTTCTTTTTGCGATCGACCCAGTCCGACGGACTCCTCGGATCGCTTGACTCGCGCATCCGCACCCGGCGCGCACCCTGCATCGACGCGCCCGCGCCCCACGGTGCGCCGGCGGCCGGTGAACAACGCGGGGTCGCCGGCCGCCCCGGTTGCCGGCCGGGGGTCGTTGCCCTGGCTGTGGTGCTCCTCGCTCTCCTGGCCCCCGAGGTGGCGATGGGGTTGGAGGCGATCGACTACCAGCACCACCTGTGGCGTTACTCCAAGGTGCGGCGTCCCGACACTCGCTTCATCATCATTCACTCCACCGAGTCGGGGCTTACCTCGGCGCTCTATACCCTGGCGCGGGCCGGGAAGGCGAACTACCTGGTGGCGCGGGACGGGCGCGTCTACTGCATCGTCGCCCACCCGTACCGTGCGAACCACGCCGGGGTCTCCGTGTGGAACGGCATCACCCGCCTCTCCGACCACTCGGTGGGGATCGAGCTGGAGGGCTACCACACGCGCCCCTTCACCGCTGCCCAGTACCGTTCTCTCAAGGCGCTGCTGGAGGAGCTGCAGCAGATCTACCGCATTCCCGACGAGCGGGTGCTGGAGCACTACCGCGTCGCCTATAGCCGGTCCAGTTCCTGGATCCGGCGGCCGCATCGCGGGCGCAAGCGCGATCCCGGGGTGAACAACTTCTCCCGGGTCCTCGCCGGCCTGACCAATCGCGAGCCGCAGGTCGACCCGGACGTGGCCGCGGGCAGGCTGCTCGCCGACCCCGAGGTGGTCCTGGCGCAGGCCGAGTGGCGGCAGAAGCCGAAGGGGACGGTGGCGCCCGCGGTGGACCGTCGCCTCCTCGTCCTGGGGTCAACCCAGAGCGCCTGGAATGTGGCCGGTAAGGCGTACAACCAGCCGACGACGACCTACATCTTTCCGGGCGGGCGGCAGATGCGTGGCGATCAGATCCGCAACTGGTCACGGATTCCCAAGGGGACGAAGGTGAGTCTGGGGGGAGAGCCCGAGGGGACGACGTTGCGGGCGTCGCCGCAGGCGGAGCCGCAGGCGACCCCGCTGAGCGTAGAAGCGCCGCCGGCGAAGGCGAAGGCGGTGGCGACGGTCACCAAGGAGCGCACCCCATGGCAGATCGCCCGGGGTGACTACGACAGCCCGACCACCCGCTACACCTTCCCGGATGGGCGCACGGTCCGAGGCGACCAGGTGCACGATTGGTCGCGGGTCCCGGTGGGGACCCAAGTGGCGGTGGCGACCCCACAGTCTTAGGAAGGTTGCCGCGCCGCTGCACCTCGCCTTTAGGTGCGCTGTCCGGTCGTGCGGCGGGTGCGCGGCAGAGGGCAGCGCGGTGGTGGTTGTGCACCGCGCGCGCCCTGCCTTGGTGGGTGGTCGCACCGGGGAGCGCCTACGCCAGCGCACCTCCACGGACCGGCGAAGGGTCTTTTCGCCCGTGTCGTCGACCGACCGCCAGGAGGCGAGGAGCCTGGCAGACTTGGACCCGATCGACTGCAGCGAAGCGGACCCATGCCAAGACTCGTGGGCCAGGAGTCGTGGACCGTTCTTCGTCGCTGAGCCCCACGTCGCTCTACACACGGGTCCCGATCCGGACTCGATCCCGCTGCTTGCGCCACCATCGACCAAGTCCGCCAGACCCCTAGGGGTTCAGCCTTGCGGGCCAGCCAGCAGCCCGCGCCCATCGCCGCACGGACGCGCCCTACCCGGCGAGCAATCCGGGCAATCCCGCCGACGCCACCATCGTTGCCGCGTACAGGATGAGCAGGCCCGCGGCCTCCCATCGCTGCAGGGTGTGGCCGGTGTGGAGCAGTGCCCACAAAGCGACGGTGATGGCGACGAGGCAGGGGAGTTGAAGGGCAAGGAGGTGGTCGTTCACCCCCAGGGGTCTGACCAGCGCCGTGGGGCCGGCGACCCCAAGGATGTTGAAGAGGTTGGAGCCGACCACGTCGCCCACCGCGATGTCCATCTCGTTGCGGACCACCGCCACCAGCGAGGTGGCGAGCTCGGGCAGCGAGGTGCCCACTGCCACCAGGGTGAGGCCGATGATCAGCTCCGAAACGCCGAAGGCACGGGCGATGGCGGTGGCGGCGCTCACCAGGAGGTGGCCGCCGGTGATCAAGGCGACGAGCCCCCCCACCACCCACAGGCAGTCGCCCACCACCCCATGGTCATTGGTAAAGACGGCGTCGAACTCCCGCACCACCTCCGGCCCCTCGCGCCGCGCGCCGCGCAGATTCATCAGGGTGAGGAGGAGGAGGCCAAGACAGAGGAGGGCGCCGTCACCGCGTCCCAAGGTGTGGTCGAGGCAGAGGGCGGCGAACACCAAGGTGGTGGCCACCAAAGCCGGCATCTCCATCCGCAGGAGGCGCAGGGCCACGGGCAGCGGCCGCAGGAGGCCGCAGACGCCGAGGATGAGACCGATGTTCGCCAGGTTGGAGCCCACCACGTTGCCGAGCGACAGATCGGCCTGGTCGCGCCACGCGGCGTTGAGGCTCACCACCAGCTCGGGGGTCGAGGTGCCGACCGCGACGATCGTCAGGCCGATCACCACTGGCGATACGCCGAGGTGGCGTGCCAGGCGGGAGCCGCCGCGCACCAGCGCCTCGGCGCCGCCGACGAGGAGGAGGAGGCCAACGATGGCGGTGGCGAGTTGCAGGGGCTCCATGGGGGGGGGCCGGCCCACGTGGGTGGCCGCGCCGACGCAGGGTGGTGGGCGAACTTGGACGGTTCAAGGGGCGGCCCGCCGAAGGACGGGGAAAGGCGAAGGTAGAAGGCAGGAAGTAGAAAGCAGAAAAGGGGGGAGCCTCACCGCGGCCTTCGCGTGGGCCCCCCTTTCTACCTTTCACCTTCTTCCCGCTTTCTACCTCCCCACCGACTTCCCGCTTTCTACCTCCCCACCGACCGCGGGCGCGCCCGCCACGGGGGCGAGAAGAGAGGGGTTGTCCAATATGGAAGAAGGGGGCATCCTTGCCGATAGAGTGTTGTCGGTCTTCGCATTCAGCACGGGGTGCGGGGCCGGTGGCGGGATCGGGGAAGGGGATCCGCATTCGGAGAGCCTCTTCGGTAAGCGCTCGGGCGCTCCACGGTTGGCATAGGCACCGCGTGGTCCATTGCGGTTGCGGGTGGGGTGCGGGACGGAGGCTAGGCGCAGGGTAGGTCGAACTTCAGCATGGGGTTTCTACTCGCGGGGGAACATTTCCACTTCCTTCCCCCGGTATCACCCCCCCTCATCCGGCCGAGCAACGGCCGGTCGTGGCTGCCACCGGGCATCGCCACGGACCATCAGGAGGAAGTCGTTTTGGTTACCGAAGACGAGGTCGTGGTGGACGAGCAAGAGGGCCAGCCCCTTGACGAGCGGGGCGGCGAGGTCGTGGCCGGGGTGCTGGAGCTCACCCGCAAGGGTCGCGGGGTGCTGCGGGCGGCGACCGTCGGCTTCCGGCGTTCGCCGCAGGACCCGGCGGTTTCGCACGGTGCGATCAGCCGGTTCAACTTGCGGCCGGGCAACTGGATCGAGGGGGTGGTCGACTCCGGCAAGGGCGGCCAGGCGCAGATCAAGAAAATTCTCAAGGTGAACGGCCTGCCGCCGGAGCAGTGGATGACGGTGCAGGACTACAGCGATCGCGACGCCCTCACCCCCGACGAACAGTACGTCTTGGAGTCCGGTCCCGAGGACTACTCCATGCGGGTGATCGACCTGATCTCCCCGATCGGCAAGGGGACGCGCGGCCTGATCGTGGCCACGCCACGGTCTGGCAAGACCGTCTTGTTGCAGCAGATGGCCCGGTCGCTCGGCAAGAACTACCCGAAGGTCCGGATCATCGCCCTGCTGGTGGATGAGCGGCCCGAGGAGGTCACCGACTTCCGGCGCAAGCTCGAAGGGGTGGCGGAGGTCTACGCCTCCTCCAACGATGGCGACATCGGCGAGCACACCCGCGTCTCCCAACTGGCCATGGCGTACGCCCACCGCTGGCTGGAGGTGGGCGAGGACGTGGTGGTGTTGCTTGATTCCCTCACCCGCCTGGGGCGCGTCTTCAACGTCGGCACCAAGGGGTCGGGCCGTACCATGAGCGGCGGCATGGACGCGCGCGGCATGGAGATCCCGCGCAAGATCTTTGGCTCGGCACGCAAGCTGGAGCCGAGCGGCTCGCTCACCATCATGGCCACCTGCCTGATCGAGACCGGCTCGCGCATGGACGACGTGATCTTCCACGAGTTCCGCGGCACCGGGAACATGGAGCTGGTCCTCGACCGTAAGCTCTCCGACCTGCGCATCTACCCGGCGATCAACATCGGCGCCTCGGGGACGCGCAACGAGGAGCGCCTCTTCCCCGAGGAGATGCTCAAGGCGCACCACGCGATCCGCCGCCACCTCACCCGCATGCAGCCGATCGAGGCGATGGAGTCGCTCCTCAAGGCGCTCAGCGAGCACAAGAGCAACCGGGAGCTGCTCAACAAGATGCTCGTGGTGGCCAACGCCGGATCGTAGGCGCGCCAACCTGCGGTCGGCCACGCCGGCAGAGGCGGCGCCGGGTCCACCGGGGGGGAGAAGAGGCAGGCCCCGCCGGGCTGCGGAGACACGGGGAGGAGCGAGTCCCCGCGTGATCCGCGGCGGCGGCCGGCCCGATGGGCCGGATCGCCCCCAGGAGCCGGCTCCGCCGTGGGTGTGGGGCTGAGGCGCCGGGGCCGCCCCCTCCCCGCCGGATCTGCGCCGGGGCGGCGGCGTGGGGCTGAGGCGCCGGGGCCGCCCCCTTCCCGCCGGATCTGCGCCGGGGCGGCGGTGTGGGGCTGAGGCGCCGGGGCGGCGGTGTGGGTGGAGGGGTCGGAGCGTTTTTTGCGCTCGAGCGCGCGGGTCGCCTACTGCCGTTGGCGCAGGACCAGGTGGATCGGGGTCAAGGTCAGGTCGAGGCCATCGTTGAGGTGGCGGAGGAGGTAGCGGCGGTAGGTAGGGGAGAGGTCCTGCGGCCGGTTCATGAACAACACCACGGTCGGCGGGGCGACGCCGGTCTGGCTGGCGTAGTAGATCCGCGGTCGCTTGCCGCGCACCCGCGGCGGTGGCTGGGCCGCCACCGCCTTTTCGATTACCGCGTTGACCCGCGCGGTGGGCAGACGGCGCCGGTATTGCTCCGCCACCGCCCAGCAGCTCTCCAGCAGGCGCTGGATGCGCTGGTGGTCGCGCACCGAGAGGGTCACCACCGGCGCGTAGCTCAAAAACGGGATGCGGCTCCTCACCTCCTCCACCCACTCGTCGTGGGTCTGGGTGGATTTCGCCACTTGGTCCCACTTGTTGATCGCGATGACGCAGGCGCGGTGGTGCTCGGCGAGGTAGGCGGCGATCTTCTGCTCCTGCTCCTGGCAGCCGACCGTGGCGTCGATCATCAGCACGGTGACCTCCGCCTCGAGGATGGCGCTCAGGGCGCGGAGCACCGAGTACCGCTCGACGCCAGAGCGGGTCACGTGCTTCTTGCGCAGGCCGGCGGTGTCGCAGATCCGAATCTGTTTGCCCTGCCAGGCGAAGGTGGTGTCCACCGCGTCGCGGGTGGTGCCCGGCAGGTCGCTCACCACCATCCGCTCCTCGCCGGCGAGGACGTTGACCAGGCTCGACTTGCCCACGTTCGGCCGGCCCACCACCGCCAGGGAGAGGTCGGCCCGCACTGCCTCGCCGCCCCCGGCGGGGAGCAGGGCCCCAAGTCGCTCCACAAGCTTCTGGGTGGAGATCCCGTGCAGGGCGGAGATGGGGAGGATCTCATCGACCCCCAGGGGGGCGAAGTCGGCGAGGATCTGGGCGGGGTCCACGCCGTCACACTTGTTCGCCACGGTGACCACCGGCGCACTCGCGCGGCGCAGGCGGTGGGCGATCGCCTCATCCCCGGGTTGCAGCCCCTCCCGGGCGTCGAGGACGTGGAGGATCAAATGGGCCGCTTCGACAGCCGCCTCTGCCTGGCGGGCGATGTCGTCTTCCAAGGGGTCGTCCATGCCGCCGAGACCGCCGGTGTCCGCGAGCAGCACCGTGTGGTCGCCGAGGCGCGCCTGCACGATCAGGCGATCGCGGGTCACCCCCGGGGTATCTTCGACGATCGCGCGGCGGCGACCGAGGAGGCAGTTGAACAGCGTCGACTTGCCCACGTTCGGGCGGCCAACGATGGCGATGAGGGGGAGGGCCATGGGGTCTCCCACCGAGGTGGGGGGCGGGAGGATAGGGAGCGGGCGGGGGGACCACAACGTGGCGCCGGGTGGACAAGGCGCCGGCCGGTCGGGGTGAACGATGACGACTCAGCAACCCTGGGCCCGGAGCTGTGGCCGGATCGGGCGCCATGGGTTGCTGCCGAGCCCGACCCTGCCTCTCGAATCGATTCCCATCCGCTGGCGCGCCCGCGCCTGCACGTCGATCGCCCAAGCGGATCGGCACCGCGTTCAGAAAGTGGCGGCGGTGTGACCCCGACTCCAGAGACAAGCGAGACGAAGCCTGCGCCCAACGCGCCCACGCGGGTTCCAAAGTTCTTTGCGCCTGCAAGGCCGATATCGCCCACCCGCGCCGTGCGCGTTGCCTGAGCTGCGGAGCTTGCCCTCCCTTCGCGTCTTCGTGTGTGCCCGCCCCCGCAAGGCGCCGCCGGTCGCCCACCCTATCGCCCGCGACAACTTGCAAGTTTGCAAGCCGGATCTCTGCGCGTGTTGCGGCGCCCGCGCGCGCCGCAAGCCACCGTCGAGTGGTGGGTCGGCGTGCGGTAGGGTGGGCCATGGTGAGCAAACTCTGGGCGGCGGCGTGGCGCGGCGGGGGGGTGGCGTGGGGGGTGGCGGCGGTCGTCTTGTTCGCCTGTCAGGGTGGCGGCGCGCGCCTGGAGGTGCACACGGAGACGGGGTGGGAGCAGCGGCCGGTGGTGGAGGTGGTGGCCTCCGGCCGGCGGGACGGCTACCGCACCGAGGCGACCGTGCAGGTGGTGCGGCCCGACGACCGGCCGATCACCCTCACCCTGACCATCGCCGTCGACCCCACCGCCCACCTCGTGAGTGGCCAGTGGCAGGAGGCGGGGCGGGGCGGCGGCACGGTCACCCCGCTCCGTCTGGATTTCCTCGGCGGCCAGGGGGAGGGGGCGAGCGTCGGCGGCCGTTACCTCCTCGAAGACGACGGCGGGGAGCGCTACCGGGTCACCCTCCCCCCCACTCTCCTGCGCGCGGGGTGGGGGGGGGTGACCGCCCTGCCGGGTGGGGGCGACGGGTGATCTGGATCGACGGGCTCTTCCGCCCGGTGGAGAGGGTGAGCGGCGTGCGAGGCGGGTGGGCGCGGTCTAGGGCGCGGCGGGGAGGGCGGGCGGGGTGACGACCGGCGTGTCGCCGTCGAGGGCCTTGAGGAAGGCGAGGAGGTCCGCCTTGTCCGCGTCGCTGAGCTCCACCGGCTGCATCTTTGGATCCAGCCACGGGTTCGCCTCGCCGCCCACCACGTACAGGTCGATCACCTCTTCCAAAGTCGCCACCGAGCCGTCGTGCATGTACGGCGCGGTCTTGGTGAGGTCGCGGAGGATCGGGGTCTTGAACGCCCCCTTGTCTTTGTCTTCGTGGGTGACCGTAAAGCGGCCGAGGTCGGGCTCCTTCTTGTCCATCCCGACGCCGAGGTTGTGGAAGACGCGGTCGCTAAGGTCGAAGCCCACGTGGCACTGGGTGCAGCGCGCCTTGCCCTCGAAGAGCGCCAGCCCGCGCCTCGCCGCCGGGGTGAGGGCGGTCTCGTCCTTGTCTTGGGTGTACCGGTCGTACGGCGAGTTGCCCGAGTAGACCGTGCGCTCGAAGGCCGCGATCGCCTTCGCCAGGGTGTCGGCGGTGGCCGGGCCGCCAAAGATCTGCTGGAACTGGCTGCGGTAGCCAGGGACCGAGTTGAGCCACGCGACCACCCGCGTGAGGCTGTCGGCCATCTCCAGCGGGTTTTCGATCGGGCCGACCGCCTGGGCCTCCAGCGACGCCGCGCGGCCGTCCCAGAATTGCAGGTAGTTGAAGGCGGAGTTGAGGACCGTGGGGGCGTTACGGGTGCCGTGCTTACCGCCGACGCCGGTGGAGACGGCGCGCTGGTCGGTCCACCCCTTGGCCGGGTCGTGGCAGGTGGCGCAGCTCACCGTGGCGTCCTTGGAGAGGCGCGGGTCGAAGTAGAGCTGCTTGCCCAGGGCCACCTTGGCGGCGGTCATCGGGTTGTCTTCGGGGAGGGCGAGGACGGAGCCGTCCACCCCTTTGGGGAAGGGGATGATGTACGTCTCCCCGGCGACCGCGAGCGGCGCGAGGGTGAAGAGGGCGGACCCCAGGGCGAGGGCAGCGAGGGCGGGGCGGGTCACGGGAGTCTCCTCCGAGAGGGGTGATGAACCTGGCCCCGGTGGCGTGCTACCCGGGCCACACTCGACCCGGACAACGTAGCCGCATCGGGCCGCCTTCGCCACGGGTCGGCCGCGGTGGTCGGTGCCCGTCGTAGCCGGCGGACCCACGCCCTGCCGCGCGCTCGCGGCCTAGGCCACGCGCGGGCCGCGCTACTTGGTGAGGGAGATCGCCAGGGGCGACTCCACCACCTTGGGTCCCTGCTCGGGGTGGTGAAAGACGAACTCCACCCGCCGATTGGCGGTGCGGTGGGCGTCGCTGTCATTGGCCGCAAGGGGGTGGGTGGCGGCGTAGCCGGCCACCGCCATCCGTGCGGCCGCGACGTGCTGGGTCTGTTGCAGGTAGCGCATCACCGCGATCGCCCGGCTGGTGGAGAGCTCCCAGTTGGAGGCGTAGCGCTCGGTGTGGATCGGGGTGTCGTCCGTGTGGCCCTCGATGGTGAGGTCGTACGGGTAGGCGTCGAGGATTGCGGCGATCTCGTCGAGGACCTTGGTCGAGCCCTTGAGCAGCGAGTCGCCGCCGCCGGTGAAGAAGATTTGCCCCTTCACCCGCACCACCAGGCCGCGGGCGGTGGTCTCGACCTCGACGTTGTCGCCCATCCCCTCGTCGGCGATCACCTCCTGGAGGGAGGCGAGGGCCTCCAGGTCGCGCCGGCCATTGGCGACGGTCTCGCTGTCGGGCCGTTCCTCTGCCGCGCCGCGGGGGGTGTAGCCGGGGGTGGTGTCCACCGGCGGGGCGGCGGCGCCGCTGGTCGAATCGGAGAGCGGGACCATGGAGGTACTTGGTGGCTGGCTGCCCACCAACGCGCCCTGCACCGACGCCATCACCTCTTTGAACTTCTGCACGTCCATGTTGGCGAAGGAGAGCAGCAGGACAAAGAAGGTGAGGAGCAGGGACATCATGTCCGCGAAGGTTGCCATCCACTCGGGTGCCCCAGCGGGCGGGCAGTTGCACTCCTTGGCCATCTACTTCGCCTCCGTCAGGGCCGCGCGTTGAAGCGGCGGCAGGAAGGCGAGGAGCTTCTCCTTCACCAGGCGCGGGTGCTCGCCCTTGTTCAGGCAGTTCACCCCGAGGATGCACATCTCCATCCGATTTACCTCGGCGGCGGTGCGCGACTTCAGCTTGTCGTGAATCGGCCCAAAGATGATGAAGGAGAGGATGGCGCCGTAGAAGGTGGTGATCAGCGCCACCGCCATGGACGGGCCAAGGGTTGTCGGGTCGGAGAGGTGCTGGAGCATGTTCACCAGGCCGATGAGCGTCCCGATCATTCCTAGGGCGGGGGCGTTGCCCTTCATGAACTCGAGGACCTCCTGCCCCTGACCGTGGCGGGTCTTGAGGGAGTTGACCTCGGCGGTGAGGACCTGGTTGATCTCGTCGAGCTCGGTGCCGTCCACCGCCAGCTTGATCGCCTTGTTGAGGAAGGCGTCGGGGATCTCGATCGACTCCAGGGCGAGGAGCCCCTCGCGCCGTGCCTTGTCCGCGAGCTCGACGATCTTCTCCACCAGCACGGCCTCCGGCGTGCCGTGGTCGAAGAACGACTGGACGACCACCTTCATCGTCGCCAGGACCACCGGCAGCTTCTGCATGATCAGGGTCGTGGTGATCACCCCGCCGACCACGATCAGGAGGCTGGGAACGTCGACAAAGGCCATGATCGAGCCGCCGAGGAGGATCGAGCCGACGATCAAGACGAAGGTGAGGACAAGACCAATGAGGGTGGCGATATCCATGGCAGCGGTTCCTCCGGGGGGTCGTTAGGCCGACCCTGTGCTCTCTCATCGACGGTGGTCGAGGTGCGGTTGAATGGGCCACGCCGGCCGTGTCTCGGTGTATTCTCCGCCCCCCTGACCACCCCCACGCCCCATGTTTCGCACCCTCCTTCGCGCCATCGCGGCGATCCTCGCCGCCCTCACCCTTCTGGTGGTCCTGTTCGTTGGCGGCGTCGGGGTGTGGGGGTATCGCCACTACATGAGCGGCCTGCCCAACGTGGAGCCGCTGCACCGCTACACGCCGAGCCGGATGACCCGGGTCTTCGCCGCCGGCGGTGAAGAGATCGGCAGCTTCTACCTCGAGCGGCGCATCCCCATCGCCATCGACCAGGTCCCCGAGCGGCTGCGCCAGGCCTTCGTCGACACGGAGGATGCCCGCTTCTTCACCCACCACGGCATCGACCCGCAGGCGATCGCCCGTGCCTTTGTCGCCAACGTTACCGAGGGCCACGTCGCCCAGGGCGGCTCCACCATCACCCAGCAACTCGCCAAGGTGCTCCTCCTGACCCCCGAGCGGACCCTCGATCGGAAGATCAAGGAGGCACTCTTGGCGGTGAAGATCGAGCACCAGTTCTCCAAGGAAGAGATCCTGGAGATGTACCTCAACCAGATCTACTTCGGCTCCGGCGCGTACGGCATTGCCTCCGCCGCGCAGACCTACTTTGGCAAGACGCCGGCGGCCCTCACCCTGGCGGAGATGGCGACCCTTGCCGGTCTGCCCAAGGCACCCACCGCCTTCAACCCGCGGCTAGACCCGAAACGGGCGTGGGCGCGGCGGGCGGTGGTCTTGGCGCGCATGTACGACGAGCACCACATCTCCCTCACCGAGCGGCGGCTGGCGGAGGCGGAGCCGTTCCACCTGACATCGGTGGCCAACTCCATGGGAGAGGTGGACGACTTTCTTGAGCTGATCCGCCGCCGCCTCACCGAGCTCTATGGCCACCAGGCGGTCTACCGCGAGGGGCTCGACGTCTACACCACCCTCGACCTCGCCCTGCAGAAGGCGGCCTTCCGCGCGGTGCGCAACGGGGTGGTTACCTACGACCGCCGCCACCACTACCGCGGTCCCCTCGCCCACCACACGCGCGCCGAGATCGAGCTCTTTGAGCGCGACCACACCAAAGACAAACCCGATAGTTGGGGCCACCTAGCGGCGGTCGTGACCGGCGTCGATGACCAGGGGGTGACCGTCTGGGTCGCCGGTAACAAGGCGCGGCTCCCCTTCGCCACCTTCAACTGGGCGGGGCGGCGGGTCGTCGACCCCACCCGGCCGGAGGTGGTGACCTTCGAGCAAGCCAAGCGGCCCGCTGAGGTGGTCGCGGTGGGCGACGAGGTTCTGGTGCGGCGCCGGCCCGGGGAGAAACAGGCGGTCTACGAGCTGGCCCAACTCCCCGCGGTGGAGGCCGCCCTCGTCTCCCTGCGTCCCGCCGATGGCGCCATCCTCGCCCTCGTCGGGGGCAAGGACTTCGCCGCCTCCGAGTTCAACCGCGCGGTCCAGGCGAGACGCCAGCCCGGCTCCTCCTTCAAGCCCTTCATCTATGGCGCCGCCATCGCCGAGGGGCGCACGCCGGCGACCATCTATCTCGACTCGCCGATCATCTACGACGACGAAAGTCTCGCCCGCTCCTGGCGGCCGGCAAACTACGAGCAGCGGTTCTACGGCCCCACGCCGCTGCGCGACGGGCTGGTCCACTCACGCAACGTGATCACCATCCGCCTCCTGCAAGACATCGGCGTCCGTCGCGCCGTTGCCTTTGCCCGCCGCTGCGGCATCACCTCACCGCTGGATGCGGACCTCTCCCTCGCCCTCGGGGCGTCGGTGGTCTCCCCCCTGGAGCTCACCTCTGCCTACGCCACCTTCGCCAACGGCGGTCTGCACGTTGAGCCGACGGCGATCGAGCGGGTGGTGAGCGCCGGCGGCAAACTCCTCTTCGAGGCGCGGCCCGTGCCGCAACAGGTGATCCCGCCCGCGGTCGCCTACGTGGTCACCGACATACTCCGCGACGTGGTGCGCCGGGGCACCGGCCGGAGCGTGGGCGAGGCCCTCGCCGGCTGGCCGGTGGCCGGCAAGACCGGCACCACCAACGACTACAACGACGCCTGGTTCCTTGGCTACACGCCGCAGATTGCCACCGGCGTCTGGGTTGGCTTTGACGAGCTCAAGAGCCTCGGCAAGCGGGAGACCGGGGCACGCGCGGCCGCGCCCATCTGGACCGAGTTCATGCAGGCGGCCCTCGCGGGCAAGCCACGCCGCCCCTTCACCGTGCCGCCCGAGGTGCGCTGGCGGCGGGTCGACACGAAGAGCGGCCTCCTGCCGCGGGCGGGGGAGGTCGCGGGGGCGCGGATGGAGTGCTTCATCGCCGGCCACGAGCCGAGCGAGGAGGCGCCGCCCGCCGCCGCGGCGGGCGGTAGCCCCGCCGGTGAACGGCGGGTGCCGATCCTCTAGGAGTCGGTCAGCCGGGCGGCACGGGGATCGGGCCAGGCGGTTGGGGTGCAGGCGGTCCTGCCGACGACCGGCAGCGGCGGACGCATTGGAAAATGGCTTTGTGCTCTCGCCGCCAATGAACGCGATTGGCCGCGAAGCGTGGCGGGGGAGCAAACGAAAAACGCGCTGGAGTGGGCGACCGGTGGCGCCCGGAGTCCACCCCGGCACCGCCGAGGTCACGACCGGCCGCCCCCCTTTGCGCCTTTGCGTCCTTGCGTTGAGTCGTTTGCCGGCCGGTGGACGACTCCGTGGCCCCCGTCCTTCAGCCGTCCTCTCCGTACTGCCGAACGCCAAGGCGCCAGGGCGCAAAGGCGCAAGGGGTTTTCCCTGTTCCGTCCCACCCCGCGGCCGGCGTTTGGCGCCGGCTGCGGAGTGCGGGGGGCCGAGTACCCTGGCGCCCATGGCCCGCGACGCTGACCTGCCCGCCTGGCTCCTCGCCCCGTTCGTGGGCGGGTGCACACCGCGCGCGGCGCGGCGGATCGGCATGGAGGTGGAGATCCAGGGGGTCGATCCGACCGCCGGCCACCGCCTGGGGTTCGGCGGCGAGCGGGGGATCGAGGCGGTCCTCGCCTACCTTGCCGGCCACCACGGCTGGCAGCGCCAGGTCGAGGGTGACGCCCTCATCGCCCTGGCGCGCGACGGCGCCACGGTCACCCTCGAGCCGGGTGGCCAGGTGGAGCTCTCCACCGCGCCGCGCGCCACCCTCGCCGAGCTGGAGCTCGACTACGTGCGCTTCCTCGCCGAGCTCGACGAGGTCGCGGCCGCCCTGGCGATCCAGTGGACCTGTCTCGCCGTCCATCCCCTGGACACGCCGGCGGCGGTGGGGTGGGTCCCGAAGGGGCGCTACCGCTACCTCTCCCGCCACCTCGCAGGAACCGGCACCCTCGGCCACTGGATGATGAAGCTCACCTCCGGCGTCCAGGTCGCCCTCGACTATGGCGACGAGGGGGAGGCGATCGACCTCTTCCGCACCGCCCAGGCGGTGGCGCCGGTGATCGGCGCGTTGGTGGCGAACTCGCCCTTTTGCGCCGGCGGCCCGGCGGGGGTGAACGACTACCGGCGGCACATCTGGCGCGCCACCGATCCGGCGCGCTGCGGCCTGCTCGCCGGCCCGCACGCGGATCCCGCCTACGGCTTTGCCGACTACGCCCGCCACCTGTTGGCGCTGCCCCTGTGCTTTCGCTGGCGCGCCGGCGCGTGGGGCGACGGCGGCGGGCGGACCTTCGCCGACCTACTGGCGGCGGGCGAGGCGACCGCCGCCGACTGGGAACTGCACGCCACCTCCATCTTCACCGAGATCCGCCTCAAGCACTTCGTCGAGATCCGGGTCTGTGACCACCCGGGGGTCGACCGGGTCCTCCCCCTGGTCGCCCTCTGGGTCGGGCTGCTCTACGACGAGCGAGCGCGTGGCGCGGCGTGGCAGCTCCTCGGCCCGGTGGACTTCGCCACCCTCGACGCCCTCGACCGGCGGGCGATCGCCGGCGGTCTGGCGGCGGTGGCGTATACCCACACGGTTGGCGATCTCGCCCGCGAGCTGGTGGCCCTCGCCAGCGCCGGCCTCGCGCGCCTCGGCGACGACCCGGCGCTCCTCGCCCCCCTGGCCGCCGACGCGGCCGCGGCCGAGTCCCCGGGCGACCGCGTCCGCACCCGCTGTGGCCATCCCGGCGGCCGCCTCGACGTGGCCCGCTGGCTTGCCTACGAGAAAGAGCAGTGGCGGCGGTATCTGGCGCGCGATGCGCGCGGGGGTAGGGAATAGGGGGGAATAGGGGATCGGGGTGGATGGCCGCTTTCGCGGCCAGAGGGTCCTTGGGGGGTGGCTGCCCTCTGGCGTCGTTCGGGCCCGCAGGGCCGTCCTCCCCTATCCCCTATCCCCTATCCCACCACCGCCAGCGGTCCGGCGCGCAGGACGATCTCCCCCAGCACGAGGAGGAGGGTAGCGGCGAGCGGCCACGGGAAGAGCTCGCCGTAGCGGTGGTACTGCTTCACCGCCACCTCGCTCTTCTCCAACTGGTCGATGGTGGCGAAGACCTCCGCCAGGGTATCGGGAGCGTCGGCGCGGAAGGCGCGGCCGCCGGTGGCTTCCGCGATCTGCTTCAGGACCGCCTCGTCGATGTGGCTCTCCACCTGCGGGTAGCGCAGCCCGAGGGGGGTCGGGACCCCCATCCGCACCACCCCCTCCTTGCCCACCGCGATGGTGTAGATCCGCACCCCGCGGGCCTTGGCGAGGTTGGCTCCGGTCATCGGGTCGATGGGGCCGGCATTGTTCTCGCCGTCGGTGAGCAGGATCAGGATGCGCGACTTGGCGTGCGAGTCGGCGAGCCGGTTCACCCCGTTGGCGATCGCCGTGCCGATCGCGGTGCCGTCTTCGAGGAGGTCGAAGTCCACCTGCGCGAGCAGGGTGTCGAGCATCGGGTAGTCGAGGGTGAGGGGGCACTGGGTGAAGGAGGTGCCGGCGAAGACCACCAGGCCGATGCGGTCCGCCTGGCGCTGGCGGATGAAGTCGCGAATCACCCGCTTGGCGACCGTCAGCCGGTTGTCCGGCTGAAAGTCCTCGGCGCGCATGGAGCCCGAGGTATCCAGCGCCAGGACGATGTCGATCCCCGAGGAGGAGACCCGCTCGGCGGTGGCCACCGACTGGGGGCGCGCCAGCGCCACGATCAGGGTCGCGAGGGTGAGCAGGCGCAGCCCCCCAAGCGCCGCCCGCGCCCGCGTCCGCCAGGTGGCGGGTAGCTCGCTCGCCACCAGCGCCAGCCCCGCCACCCCCACCCCGCGCCGCCGCCCGCGGCCGCCCCACCACCCGCCGGCCACCGCCGCCACCGCCAGAACGAGGAGCCACAGGGCGAGGGGATCGGCGAGGCGCATGGGACGAGGATTGGAAATAGGAAACGAGGGGAGGTCGGCCCCGCGGGATGGCCACCGATGCGAAAGTCGCAGCCTCACGCGAGGCTCGCGACCCCCCCACTATCCTCCATGACCACGCCGCTCTTGGGGAGTACGCGCCGCTGCCGGCTTGAGGTCACGAGGTTCCGGGAGACGACGTTTTCCTCGCCCAGCAGGCGGGTGAGGAGATCGAGGCCCGGCGTTCGCCCCCTCGCGGTGCTACTCCACTGGCACTCGAAGAGGTTGAGCCCTGGCCTTTCCCGCCTGGTGGGCACCGGTGAGCAGCGATCGGCCGCTCGGTGATCCCGGTGCGGAGGGTGGCCTCCAGCTCGCGTGGGACCGAGCCATGCGGGCAGTTTGTCGTGCGATTGTTGGTTTGTCGTCACTGGAAACCAGCGATCCCGGCCCTGCCCGCGCTCCCCGGCCGCCCTCCATGGCCAGCCGCTGTGGCCCAGGGGCGCCGCACCCACCCCTCGCGCCACGGTCAGCCGTCCGCCTGGAGGAGCAGACACTTCAGGTAGGCCGACTCGGGGAGCACCGGCAAGACCGGGTGGTCCGGGCCGGCGCCGCTCACCGCCAGGAGGCGCACCGGCCGGCCGGCGTGGGCGCTGGCGCGCGCGACGACCTGCAAGAAGGTGGGCAGGTCGAGGTGGTGGGAGCACGACGAGGTCATCAGTAGCCCCCCCGGGGCGAGGCGGGCGAGGGCGAGGGTGTGGAGTCGTTCGTAGCCGGTGATCCCCTCGCGCAGCCGTTTGCGGCTCTTGATGAAGGCGGGGGGGTCGAGGTTGATCCGCGGCCAGCGCGTCGTGGCCGCCTCGAGGAAGGCAAAGGCGTCGCTGCGTTCGAAGCGCAGGCGGCTGGCGAGGTGGTTGGCGGCACCGCTCTCCGCGGCCAACGCCAAGGCCGGTTCCGAGCGGTCCACCGCCACCACCTCGGCCGCACCCGCGGCGGCGGCAGCGAGGGCGAAGCCGCCGGTGTGGCAGAAGAGGTCGAGACAGCGCTCGCCCGCGGCCAGCTTCGCCCAGCGGGTGCGGTTGTCGCGCTGGTCGAGAAAGAAGCCGGTCTTCTGGCCGGCGAGGGGGTCGAAGCGGTAGGCGATCCCCTGCTCGTGGACCACCGGCGCCGGCGGCAGGGTGCCGTGGGCGATCTCCACCCGCGACCCGATTCCCTCCAGGTCGCGCACCGGCGAGTCGGCGCGCACCACCACCCACGCCGGGGCGGCGAGCGCGATCAGCAAGGGCAGGAGGGTGGGGAGCAGGCCATCGGCGCCGGCGGTGAGGGGCTGGACCACGACCCCGTCGCCGTACCGGTCGATCACCAACCCCGGCAGGCGGTCGCCCTCGCCGTGGACCCAGCGGTAGGTGTCGCCGAGTTCGAGGGTCGCGCGCACCGCCTGCGCTTGGCGCAACCGGCCCTCCAAGAGTTGCGCGTCGATCGGGTGGCGGCCGCGGCTGAACAGGCGGACGCAGATCAGCGAGTGGGGGTTGGCGGTCCCCACCCCGAGGGGTCCGCCGCGGGGGTCGACTACTTGCACCACCGCCCCAGGGGCCACCTCCTGGAGTCCCGTGGCCACCTCGTTGGAGAAGACCCACGGGTGGCCGAGCTTGAGGCGCCGCGCCTCGCCCGGCCGCAGCCGGATCTCCGGCAGGGGGGTGGGGTGGGGGTCGCTCACCGGCTCGGCTCGATCACCGTCAGCCCGCCCATGTAGGGGAGCAGGGCGTCGGGGATGCGCACCGCGCCGTCGGCGCGCTGGTAGTTCTCCAGCACCGCCACCAGGGTTCGGCCGACTGCCAGCCCCGAGCCGTTGAGGGTGTGGACCAGGCGCGGCCTTTTCTGGCCGGGGACGCGGTAGCGGATCTGGGCGCGGCGTGCCTGGAAGTCCTCGAAGCAGGAGCACGACGAGATCTCCCGGTAGCACCCCTGGCCCGGCAGCCACACCTCCAGGTCGTAGGTCTTGGCGGCGGAGAAGCCCAGGTCGCCGGTGCATAGCTCGATCACCCGGTAGGGGAGGCCGAGGCGCTGGAGCACCTGCTCCGCGTGGCCGGTGAGCTCCTCCAGCGCCGCGTACGAGTGTTCCGGTTCCTCGAGGCGCACCAGCTCTACCTTGTCGAACTGGTGTTGGCGGATCAGCCCCCGGGTGTCCTTGCCGGACGCGCCGGCCTCGCGCCGGAAGCACGGGGTGTAGGCGCAGTAGCGGCGCGGCAGGGAGCCCTCTGCGAGGATCTCGTCGCGGTGCAGGTTGGTCAGCGGGACCTCGGCGGTGGGGATCAGGTAGAGGTCGTCGTCGCGGCAGGCGAACAGCTCCTCCGCGAACTTGGGGAGCTGGCCGGTGGCGGTCATCGACGCCCCGTTCACCAGGAAGGGGGGAAGGAGCTCGGTGTAGCCGTGCTCGCCGGTGTGCAGGTCGAGCATGAAGGCGATGAGCGCCCGCTCCAGCCGGGCGCCTGGCCCCCAGAGGACCGCGAAGCGCGCGCCGGAGAGCTTGGTCGCCCGCTCGAAGTCGAGCAGGCCGAGGCGCTCGCCCAGCTCCCAGTGGGGGAGCGGCGCGAAGGGGAACGCGGGGGGCGTTCCCCAGCGCCGGACCTCCGGGTTGGCCGCCTCGTCCGCTCCCACCGGGCAGGCCGGGTGGGGGAGGTTGGGGACGGTGAGCCAGAGGGCGTCGAGGGCGGCGAGGGTCTCGGCCAGCTCCGCGTCGAGGGTGGCGATCGCATCGCCCAGGGCGCGCACCGCCTGTTGCGCGGCACTCGCGTCGCCGCCGGCGCGCTTCACCTCGCCAATCTCCTTCGACGCCTCGTTGCGCTTCGCCTTCTTTTCCTCCACCGCCGCGAGCAGCTCGCGCCGCCGCAACTCCAACCCCTGGAGGCGCACCACGTCGACCGTGGCACCACGCTCGGCGAGGGCCCGGAGGAGCCGCTCCGGCTCGTCGCGCAGGATCTTCAGGTCGAGCATTCGCGCCTCCCATCTCCCGTGGCACGCCACCGCCGGGGGCGGCGATTCTCCCGGAGGCAGCGGCGCGCCACAAGGCGCGGCGGGGGCGGGGGATAGGAAGTAGGAAATAGGGGAGGACGGCCCGGCGGGTGGGCGACGATGCCGAGGGCAGCCATCCCCCAAGGACCCTCTGGCCGCGAAAGCGGCCATCCACCCCTACCCCCTATCACCCCCCGCGCCGGACCGACACGCGGCGGAGGCGCTGGCCGTCGACGGTCACCACCCGGACCTCGTAGCCGTCGAAGGTGGCGCTCTCGCCCTCGCGCGGCAGGTGGCCCAGCCGGCTGATGATCCAGCCGGCGACCGTGTCGTACCTGCCGCTCCCCTCGGGGATCGTCCAGTTGAGGCGGCGGTTGATCTGGCCAATGTCGAGCCGCCCGTCGAGGAGAAAGGCGCCGTGGGCGTGGGGGACGATCTCCTCCTCCCCCTCCTCGCCAAGGCCGCCGGTGATCTCCTCGGCGATGTCCATGTAGGTCACCAGGCCGGTGATGTCGCCGTACTCGTCGGCGACGATCGACATGCGCCTCCCGTCACGCCTGAGCTCCTCCAACAGGGTGCCTACCGCCTTCGACTCGGGGACGAACAACGGCGGCTCCAGCAGGCTGGGCCAGTCTACGGTTCCGCCGCCAGAGAGGGCGAGGAGGACGCCGGCGGCGGTGGCGACCCCGAGGATCTTGCCGTCTTCTCCCACCACCGGGTAGCGGCGGAAGGGGTGGGTGCGGATCACCTCGATCAGCACGGCCTCGGGGGCAGTGGCGTCGAGGGTGATCATGTCCCCGCGCGGCACCATGATTTCGCGCACCCGGGTCGAGGCGAGGGCGAAGACGCCATGCAGGCGATCCGCCGCCTCCGCCGCCAGCGCCCCCTCGGCCGCGCCGAGGGTAATGAGGCTCTGCAACTCGGCGGCGGTGACGAACCCCTCTTGCTCGCCGCGGCTGGGGAGCCAGGCGGTGAGCAGGTGGGCGAGGGCGGTGAACAGGCGCAGCAGGGGGAAGAGGAGGCGGCGCAGGGTGTCGATGGGGCGGGCGGCGAAGAGGGCGATGGACAGGGGGTAACGGGCGGCGATCCCCTTCGGGGTGATCTCCCCGAACAAGAGCAGCGCCGCGGTCACCGCGACGGTGGCGTAGGCCACCCCCGCCTCGCCGTAGAGGTGGAGGCAGAGGGCGGTGGCGAGGGCGGTGATCGCCACGTTCACCAGGTTGTTGCCAATGAGGATCGCGCCGAGCATCCCCTCGGGGTCGGCGCGCAGCCTCTCGATCCGCCGCGCCCCGGCGTGGCCGTCCGCCGCCAGCCGCCGGAGCTCCAGGCGGCGCACCGCCAACAGGGCGGTCTCGGAGGAGGAGAAGAAGGCGGAGAGGGCGAGGCAGACGGCGAGGGTGAGGGTGGTGGCGAGGGTCTCGTTCATGGCGTAAGGGGCGGTGGGTCCAACCACGCGGGAGAGGCGGACACGAAGGGGAAGATCCACCCTACGGAAACCGCCACGGTCGTGTCATGGGTGGGGTCGGGGAGGGGGGAGGCGGCCGGAAAGGCCGACTTCGCGCGGCGGCGTAGAGGGCGTGATGCACGGTGGCTGGCTGGGGTAGGCCCGACGCCGGTGTGCCCACCTCCCGCCGGCGGGGTCGCACCCTCCGTGGGGTTCCGTGGAGTCCGCGGGATCTTGCCAGCGATGGCGCTGCTCGGTGCGATCGCCCGCGCCGCCACGCCCGCGCGCGTGGAGCGAATGGGAAATCGAGCGACTCTCCCGTCGCCGACGCATCGCCACGCCCGCGCGCGTGGAGCGAATGCCCACCCTCCCCGCGTCCACGATGCCGGCGGATCGCCACGCCCGCGCGCGCGGAGCGAATGGGTCCCTGAGCGTGACGCTGGCTGATCTCGCCCAGCCACGCCCGCGCGCGCGGAGCGAATGGACCTCTGCGTAGGCTGCGTCGCGGCGCGGAGCCATCGGCGCTCGCCTTCATCCGGCCTCCGTGGGGGTCAGGGCGCTTCCCGCGACCAGGGCGAGGCGCAGGCGGCCGCGGTCGAACAGGAGCCGCTCGGGAAGGCGCGCGACGGGTCCGTTGTCGATTTCCACCGCGATCACGTCCGCCGCCCGCCCGGCGGTGAGGGTGCCGCACACTGCTTGCCAGCCGAGGCAGCGGGCAGAGCCGGCGGTGGCCATGGTGAGGAGTTGCTCGGCGGTGAGCGGCTCGGGGGTGGTGCGATGCCAGAGGTAGGCAAAGGCCAGCTCCTCCCACAGATCCAGCGACGGGCAGGAGGCGAGGGAGTCGGTGCCGAGCCCCACCGGGATCCCGAGGGCGAGCCAGCGCGCCACCGGCGCGGGTGGCTGGCCGAGGTAGGCGTTGGAGCGCGGGCAGTGGCAGAGGGTGGCGTGCGCCGCCGCGACCCGGCGTGCCTCGGTCGCGGTGAGGTGGCAGCCGTGGATGAGGAGGGCGTTGTTCAGCGCCCCGTGGCGGGCGAGGGGGTCGAGGGGGGAGGGGCCGGCGGGGAGGGGGAGACCGCCCCAGCCGACCGCCGGGAAAAACCGCTCCACCAGGGGGCCGTTGCCGTGGGCGAAGAGGGCGATCTCGGCGTCCGACTCGGCGACATGCACGGTGAGCCCTACGGGGTGGCCGCGGCGCCAGGCGGCGAGGCGGTCCCAGAGGCGGTCGGAGAGGGTGTACGGGGCGTGGGCTGAGACGCCGAGGGTCAGCGGCGCAACGGGGTGGGCGGCGGTGATCGCCTGGACCCGGTCGGCCAGGCGGCCGAGGGCGAGGTCGGCGCGCGCCGGGTCGAGGGCGAGGAGCTCCACATCGATCCGCACCCGCAGGCCGGAGGCAAGAAGCGGTGGCTGGGCGACCGCGACCGAGGCGATGTCGCCCACCCCGGTGGTGCCGGTCGCCACCAGCTGCGCCACCGCCGCGGCCGCCGCCGCCTTGGCCTCGGCGGGCTCCATGCGCCGTTTGAGCTCCACCAGGCCGAGGAGCCAGTCGACGAAGTCGTGGGCGACCGGCCGCTCGCCCCTAAGGGCGGAGAGCTCCAGGTGGGTGTGGGCGTTGATCAGCCCGGGGAGGATGCAGGCGGAGTCGAGGTGGCGGACCGTCTCGCCGGGCTCGGCGAGGGGGGCGAGCTCGCGCCGCCGCCCCACCGCTTGGAGGATCCCGCCGGCGATTCGCACCCCGGCGTCCGCTTGGGCCTGGCCGGCGCCGGCCCACAGCCAGTCGGCGGTGAGGATCATGGCCACCCGGAGGTGGGGGTGGTACCCTGCCGCCTCCGCACCCCGCTGATTTTCCAGCGGCGCGAGGTAGGAGATGCGGGTCGATGATCGGGGTGATCGGCGGTAGCGGCCTCTACCAGTTGGAAGAGCTCGAAGGGGCGAGCTGGGAGCGCGTGGCGACGCCGTACGGCGCGGCGTCGGACGATCTCCTGTGCGGGCGGTTGCACGGGATCGACGTCTGCTTCCTGCCGCGCCATGGGCGCAATCATCGCCTGCTACCCTCCGAAATCAACTATCGCGCCAACCTCTGCGCCCTCAAGCAAATCGGGGTGCGGCGGGTCGTGTCGATCTCGGCGGTGGGCTCCTTGAAGGAGGAGATCGTCCCGGGCCACATGGTGGTGGTCTCCCAGTTCGTCGATCGCTCCCTCGGCCGCACCGCCACCTTCTTCGGCGACGGCGTCGTTGGCCACGTCTCCATGGCCGATCCCGTCTGCCCAGATTTGGCGCGCCGGCTGGCCGTCGCCGCCCGTGGTGCTGGCGCCACCTGCCACGAGAACGCCACCTACCTCGGGATGGCGGGGCCGCAGTTCTCGTCGCGCGCCGAATCCAACCTCTACCGGAGCTGGGGGATGGACGTGATCGGGATGACCAACGCCACCGAGGCGAAGCTCGCCCGCGAGGCGGGGCTGTGCTACGCAACCCTGGCGATGGCCACCGACTACGACTGCTGGCGTGTGGCCGAGGAGGCGGTGGCGGCGGCGGACGTCTTGGCGACGTTGCAGGCGAACGTCGCGGTCGCCCGCGCCCTGCTTCTTGAGTTGATTCAAGGCGACGTGGAGGCGCGGCCGTGCGCCTGCGCCCGGGCGGCCTCCGCCGCCCTGCTCACCCCCAAGGAGTCGATCCCGCCGGCGCGCCTTGCCGCCCTGGCGGTGGTCCTCGAACCGTGATCCGCAGACTCTTTCTCCCCGTTGTGGTCGTGGCGGCGCTGGCTGGAGCCTGCACCGGTGTGTCGGTCAAGGGCGAGGACGCCGCGGTGGCGGCGAAGTTCCGCGACATCGGCAGTCGCGAGCTGGCCATCGGCCAAGACGAAGCGGCCCTGAACGACCTGCTCCACGCCCGTGACCTCGATCCCACCGACGCGACCACCCACCACCTCCTCGGCCTCGCCTATCTGCGCCTCAGCCGCTACGCGGAGGCGGAGAGGGCGCTCCAGGAGGCGCTTTCCCGCGACCCGAACATGGGGCCGGCGCACAACAGTCTCGGCACCCTCTATTCCATTCAGCACAAGGACGCGGAGGCGGCGGCCGCCTTTCATGCGGCGCTCGCCGCCCCGGGCTACGCCACCCCGGAGGTGGCGCATGGCAACCTCGGCCAGCTCTACGCCCGCCAAGGCGACGCGCTCGCCGCGGCCGCCGAGATGCGCGCCGCCGTGGAGGCCAACCCTGCCTACGAGGATGCCTACCTGGCCCTCGCCGATCTCCAGCTTGCCGGCGGCGAGACGGCGGCGGCGCGCTCCCTTTTGGAGGGCGCGTTGACCCGGTTTCCTGCCAGTGCGCGAGTCCACCTCGCCTTGGGTAAGCTCCTCATCCGAACGCGCGACTACCGCGCCGCCCTGCGCACCCTCAAGGAGGGGCAGAAGCTCGCTCAGGAACCTGGCATGCGCGAGCAGATCGCGCAGCAGATCGACATCCTCGAGTAGCGCCGGTCCGGCGCTCACCCTCCCGGTCGCCCCATGCCCGACTCCTTGGTCACCCTCGGCCAGTACCTTTGCCGCGAACGAGAGCTGCGTGGCATGAGCCTCGCGCAGGTGAGCGACAAGACCAAGGTGAAGATCCCCTTCCTGGAGGCGATCGAGGCTGGGGAGCACGCCGTTTTGCCGTCGCCGATCTACGTGCGCGGCTTCCTCCGTTCCTACGCCGCCTTCATCGGCCTGGACGCGGGCGATGTCTTGCAGCGCTACCAGGAGGCCCTCGACCAGCGCGCCGAGGTCGAACGCCAGGCGGCGCCGCCCGCGCCGCCCCCGCCGCCGCCCAGCCCCGGGGCGATCGTCGATCGCTTCCTCCGTCAGGCGGACGACTCGCGCATGCGCGACCGGCGGAAACACCTCGTCGTGGGCGGCATCTTCGGGGTCTACCAGGGGCGTAACCGGGTGCGCAGCCGTTCCCTGTTGCTGGGCAGTATCGCCGGCGCCGGGCTGTTGGTGGTGGTCGGCATCTATCTCATCACCCAGCTCGTCTCGGCGCCCAAGGAGAAGGTGATCACCTACCGGGAGAACATGGCCCGCACCCTGGCCACCGACCTCCCCAAGCCGGTGCGCGCCCCCAGGGAGATCGCCGCCGCCGCGCCGCTCCTCGACACCTTGCCCGCCCACGAGCTCGGTGGTGGTGGTCCGCGCGACGGGGTGGCGCCGCCGCCGCTTCCCGCCGCGCCGCCTCTCGCCGTGCCGCCCCTCGCCGCGCCGCCCCTCGCCGCGCCTGGTCCGCCCATCGCGTCCGCCCCCGCGCCCCTGGTCGCGCCGCCCCTGGCGCCGCCCGCCGCGGCGGGCCACCGGATTGTCATCGACGCCCATGAGCGCAGCTGGCTGGCGGTACGGATCGACAACACCCCCGCCAAGGAGTTCATGCTCGCCGCGGGCGAGCAGGTGCAGCTTACGGCGCGCACCGGCTTCGACCTTACGGTGGGCAACGCCGGCGGGATCGCCCTCACCGTCGATGGCACGCGCCGCCCGCCCCTCGGCGCTCACGGCCAGGTGGTGCGCGACCTCCATTTGCCGTGAGGTCCCACCCCGGCCGCGCCCATAGCCCATCACCCCTCGCCGACCGCCTCATGGCCGATCCCATCGCGACCCACACCGCCGCCCTCGTCGCCGCCCTGATGGGGAGCGAGGAGATGGCGCGGATGCGCGCGGCAGAGGCGCGGGTGGAGAACGAACCGGCCGCCGCCGCCTGCCTGCGCCGCTATCTGGAGGCGCAGGGTGGCTACGCCGCCAACCCCACCGCCGAGGGGGCGGGGCGGCTCTCCGCCGCCTTGGAGGTGGCGCGCGCCCAGCCCGCGATCGCCACCCTGATGGCGGCGCAGCAAGCGCTGTTGGCGCGTGTCCAGACCGCCCAAACCGCCCTCTGGCGCGCCATTGGTGTCGAGCCCGACCGCGGCTGCGCCCCCCCTCCATCTGGCACCGCGCCGCCCACCGCGTTATAAACCCGCCCCCCCGTAGCCGACGTAGCTCAGCCGGTAGAGCAGCGCATTCGTAATGCGCAGGTCCGCGGTTCAAGTCCGCGCGTCGGCTCCACGATCTCCCAGCGGTTTCCGGCGTCTTAGGGGAGGAAAGTTGTCGCGCCCTTCCGTGCCGAGCCGGTGGCGGGGCTCTTCCCTGGGGGTGGCCCGCCGCAGGCGGGCGGCGTGGCGCTGGTCCGGTGCCGCTCTCCCAGAGTCGCGCCGGCTTCCCGGTTGACCCCGCCTCTCTTCCCCCACGCCCCACCCTCTACCGGATCCAGCGCGTGGGGGCAGCGCCGCGGCGGCCGCAGCGTAGCTCGGGGTGGTGGGTCAGAGAGCGCTTTGACTCTCCGGAGGAGGATGCAGTGGGCCGCGCGGCTCGGCGCTTGGGTGGGTGGCGCCGGGCGAGTGGACGACCGGGTTGCAGGCCGTGGCGGGTGGGTGGCGGGGGGGCGTAGCGTGGGGGTACGGAGCCCGTCCGACCCTGCTTCGTCGCCGTTGCCAGGGGCGTGTCGGGCGTTGTCCCGCTCGACCGCGAGGCAGCGGTACGAGGCGCCCGCGGGGGGCGGCGCCGGCGGGGGTCGTGGTTCGGATCGGGCTTGGCGCTGCGTTGTGCGCCCCGCGTAGCCCGACCGCCGGCTTCCGATCCGGATTCGAGGCCGCTTCCCTCGCCACGATTGACCGAGTCCGGCAGACTCCGCGCCAGCCATGGCCCGCCTCGAAGAGCTCCAACCCGACGCCACCGTCCGAGGCATTCTGCCCGACGCGGCGGTCACCGTCGTCAACGTCTCCTGGCACGGCTCGGACGCGTTGACCCTCGTTTACCGCGGGCCCAACGGGCGGGTGGCGGACGAGATCCTCTACCGCGACGACGAGCCGCGCCTGGAGATCGTCGAGGTCGGCCGGCCGTGGAGCTTCGACGGCGACGGCGCGGCCTTCCGCCTCGTTGCTGAAGCCCACCGCATCCGCCTCGCCCACCTGTTCGATCCGCTGCTCGCGGTCCACACCTCCCTCGTGGAGCCGCTGCCCCACCAGATCACCGCGGTCTACGAGGAGATGCTGCCGCGCCAGCCCCTGCGCTTCCTCCTCGCCGACGACCCCGGCGCCGGCAAGACGA
>MNYW01000181.1 GCA_001873295.1 Nitrospirae bacterium CG2_30_70_394
CGCTCAACCCGCGTCGAGTTGGCGCAGGAGCAGATCGCGCACCGCGGCCATCTCCATCGCCTCGCACTCCCCGGTGCGGTTGGAGCCAAGCAGCACGGGGCCGGCCGCGGGGGTCGAGGGCAGGCGACCGTGGCTGCCGCGCACGAGGGTCCCATCCAGGGGGATCACATCCATGAGGTAGCGCATGCCGAGCCGTTTTTGCAGAAGGCGGCGGGCGATGCGGAGTTGCGGGTGGCGCAGGGTGGGGTCGAGAAAGAGCTCGCGCGGGTCGTAGCCCGGCTTGCGGTGGATATCCACGGTGCGGGCGAAATCCGGAGCGCGGGCGTCGTCGAGCCAGTAGTCGTAGGTGAACCACGCCCCGGGCGCGGCCACCGCCACCAGCTCGCCACTGCGCGGGTGGTCGAGCCCCACCGCGCGTTGGCCCGCGCCATCGAGGAGCTGCTCCACCCCCGCCACCCGGCCAAGGAGCCGGCGCGCCCCCTCCATGTCGGCCGGGTCGCGCAGGTAGAGGTGGGCGACCTGGTGATCGGCGACCGCGAAGGCGCGCGACACGAAGGGGTCCAGCAGCTCTCCCACCGCCGTCTCGCGCACCCGCAGCCAGCCCGCCTCACGCAGCACCCGGTTAAGGTAGACCGGCCGATCCACCGCCTCGATGCCGTACTCGGAGCAGACCACCACCTCGGCGCCCGCCCCGCGCACGTGGTCGATGAGCGCGCCGGCTACCGTGTCGATCTCGCGCACCGCCTTGGCCGCCGCCGGGGAGTCGGGGCCAAACCGTTGAAGGTCGTAGTCGAGGTGGGGGAGGTAGACGAGGGTGAGATCCGGGCGATGGCGATCGAAGGTGAGACGCGCCGCCGCGGCGATCCACTGGCTCGACGCCAGCCCCGCCAGCGGCCCCCAGAAGTGGAAAAAGGGAAAGGGGCCGAGCTCCTCTTCCAACCACGCGGGGAGCACCGGCGGCTCGCCGTAGATGGCGATGATCTTGCTCCCGTCCGCCGGATAGACCGGGCGCGGGGTGACCGACCAGTCCACGGTCGAGCCCATGTTGTACCACCAAAAAAGGTTGGCGCAGGTGAGGGTGGGGCGGGCCCGGCGTGCCGTCTCCCACACCTTCTCCCCCTGCACCAGCCGGTTCGCCTGGCGCCAGAAGAGGACCTCAGCGAGGTCGCGGAAGTACCAGCCGTTGGCGACGATGCCGTGGTCGCGCGGCGGTAAGCCGGTGAGCAGGGTCGCCTGGCTGGTGCAGGTGAGCGCCGGCAACGGCGGCGTCAGGGTCGCGCCAAAGCCGTCCGCGGCGAGGCGGTTGAGGTTCGGCGTGGCCGCGCCCATCAGCGCCCGGGTCAGCCCCACCACGTCAATCACCACCAGCGGCCGGGTCGCGCTCATCGCCCCGTCCCCGCCGTCACTATCTCGTCGCGCGCCCACCCCACCTCGGCGGCCAGCGCGGTAGCCAAGGCCGCGTCGCTGGTGGGCCGCTCCCCCTCGGGGAGGACCGACCAAGTGTAGGTCTCCACCTCCAGATGGTCACACGCGCTGGTCGTCACCAGGTGGCGAATGGCGCGGCGCAGCTCCGCCTGGGTGGTGGCCACTTGCCCCACCGCCTGTTGATGGATCGGGCAGTGGAAGTGGACCCGCCACGGAAGGTCCACCGGGAAGCGGCCCGCCGCGGCGGCCGCGAGGGCGTCGCCGAGGTCGTCCGCCGAGGCCATCACCTGACCGCCCGCGCCGGCGCGTACTTGATGGAGGAAGCGCGGCTCGGCGAAGTGGGCGAGGGCGGCGCGCGCCGCCTCCGGCGCCGGCTCGGCGACCTCGGCGGCGCACGACAGTTGCGCCTTGCCCACCACCACCCCGGCCGCGGCCAACGCGTCGAGGCTCGCCTCGGGAGATTCGAAGGCGACCGCCTGGTGGCAGCAGTCGAAGCACAGCCCCAGGGTCTCGTCGATCAACCCCTGTCCCTCCCCGGCCCGCCGCGCCGCCTGGGCGAGGGCGCCGTGGAAGAGGTCGATCGCCTGGCCGGTGGTCTCCACCGCGCAGCCCGGTTCGGGCTCGAGGCATAACCGCACGGTTCGTCCCGCCGTGTCGGCGAGCCGGCGCAGCACAACGCCGGTGGCGATCAGGCGATCGCAGGCCTGTTCGGTGCGGCCCGCGTCCCAGCCGGCGCGCCAGCCCAGGGGCAGGGTGGAGAGGGTGAGATGAGCCAGCCCCGGCGGCGCCAGGCGCAGGAGCAGGCGGGCCGCCGCCACCGTGTAGGTGGCGCGCGAGGCGGCAGTCCAGTCCGGCGTGTAGACCGCCCGCTTCACCACCTCGGCGTGAAAGTCGCCATAGGGGAAGCCGTTGAGGGTGAAGCAATAGAGGCCCGCCGCCTCCAGGCCAGCGGCGAGGCGGTCAACCTCCGCTGGCGCCCCCTCCAGCGCCGCCACCACCGGCGCGCTCAGCCACAGGCCGGCGCCCAGGCGCGCCACCCCGAGTTGCTCGCGCACCGCCGCGGCGTGGTCCACCACCGCGCGCACGGCAACAAGATCACCGCCCGGGTGGACGTTGGTGCAGTAGCCCAGGTGGAGCGGCCGGCCGGGGGGCTGGGGGAGGTGGATCTCCATAGGAAAGCGGAAGTAGAGAGTAGGAAGTAGGAAGTAGGAAGGGGGCGGGAGTCCGCGGCCACGGTGGAGAACCACCCTTTCCTACTTCCTAGAACTGACCCCGGCAACGGATGGGGATCGCGCCTACCGCGGGCGACGCCACGACCAGAGGTCCCGGTGCAAAAGCAGCCCCCAGCGGCGATCGTACGGATGGACCGCGCGCACCGGCCGCTCGTCTCCCTCGCCGTCGCGCCCGCCGTCGCAATAGACCGGCCTCCCCTCGTTCGCCCACTGGAAGATCGAGCCGTCGAGGTTCAGCACCTGCTCGTAGCCCGCCTCGTGCAGCGCCGCGGCGAGGGCGGCCGAGCGATAGCCGACCGCGCAGTAGACCACCACCTCGCTCTCCATCGGCCGGCCAGCGAGGACGGCGCGCGCCGCCGCCAAGTCGGGGGTGAGCCGGGCGCCGGCGAGGTGGCTCACCGCGTACTCCTCCGGGGTGCGGGCGTCGAGGAGGAGCGGCGGCGGCCCACTCGGATCGGCGAGGCGGGCGGCAAGGGCGGTGGTGGTGATCGACGCCACCGCGGGAAAGCGCTGCTGGATTGCCGCCCGCACCTCGGCCCACGAGCTCGCCGCCGCCCGCCGCGGGCTACCCAAAAGGAGCGCCGCGCCCACCGCCCCGATGACCACCGCCACCCTCAGGCGCATCGCCATCCCACCGTTCGGCGCCGCCGCCCTCACCGCGCGCCGCGGAACCGATCGGTGGCGCGGATCAGACCATCGGTGATCCCCGGCTCGGTGGCGGAGTGGACCGCATCCGGGATGATCGACAGCTCCGCCTCGGGCCAGGCGCGGTGCAGGGCCCACGCCTGCTCCATCGGGCACGGTAGGTCGTAGCGCCCTTGGATGATCACCGCCGGGATGGCGCGGATGCGACCCACGTCGCGAAGGAGCTGATCCGGGGCGAGGAAGCTGTCGTGGTGGAAGTAGTGGCACTCGATGCGCGCCAGGGCGGTGGCGAAGGCCTCCTCGCCGAAGGTCGCCACCAACGCCTCGCTCGGCCACAGCTTCGAGGTGCGCCCCTCCCACACGGACCAGGCGCGCGCCGCCGCCAACCGCACCGCCGCGTCACCACCGGTAAGACGGCGGTAGTACGCGCCCACCAAATCATCACGCTCCACCGCGGGGATCGGGGCGACGAACTCCTCCCAGGCGTCGGGATAGAGGCGGCTCGCGCCGTCTTGGTAGAACCAGGCGATGTCGCGCGGCCGGCAGAGGAAGATGCCGCGCAGGATCAGCGCCGCCACCCGTTGCGGGTGGCTCTCGGCGTAGAGCAGGGCCAAGGTCGAGCCCCACGAGCCGCCGAACACGACCCACCGCTCCACGCCGAGGTGGCGGCGCAAGCGCTCCATATCCACGACCAGGTCGGCGGAGGTGTTCGCCTCCAGGGAGCCGTGGGGCGTCGAGCGGCCGGCACCACGCTGATCGAACAGGCAGATCCGGTACGCGGCCGGATCGAAGAGGCGGCGGCACCAGCCGTCGCAGCCCCCACCGGGGCCGCCGTGGACGAAGAGGACCGGCGTCCCTTGCGGGTTGCCGCACTCCTCGTAGTAGAGGCGATGCGGCTCGTCCACCGCGAGCCAGCCGAACCGGTACGGCTCAATCTCCGGGTAGACCCCGCGCCGCTCCACCCGCCGCTACTCCGCGGTGGCAGCCGCGGCCGCCTTCGCCTCGGCCGCGGCGGCCGCGGCGGCCACCGCCACCATCTGGGCGATCCGCCGCTGGTCACGCTTCGCCCGCCGGATGCCGCGCCGGCCGTGGCGCGCCGCCACCTTGTTCGCCGCCTCGTGGGCGGCGGTCAGCCGCTCGCGCGACCGGCGCAGGCGGCCATCTACCTGCGCTGCGTCATTCGGGGTGAGGGGGGTCTTGGTCGGCTTCTTTTTCTTCGTCGCCATGGCGGCTCCTTGGAGGGGGTGGTGGGTGAGCAACGGACTGGGGTCGGAAAACAGGGTCAGCCCGCGAGGGGACGGATCTCCACGTCCACCCCGAGGGAGTCACAGAAGGCTTCGAGGTCGCGGCGCAGGCCGCTGATCCCCTGGTCCGCGCTGACCTCCACCGCCAAGCGCATGGAGAACAGGGGGGCGCCGGTCACCGGCGCGGCGTGGGTGCGGGTGGTGAGCTCGCCGATGTTGATGTTGCGCTGGGCGAGGAAGTGGCTGATCTCGTGGACGACGCCGGGGTGGTCGAGGCAGACCCCGCGCACCTCGTACGGGATGCGGTCACCCACCGCCCGCGCCGCGGGCGGACCGCTCGGGTGGCTGGTGACGAAGAGGCCAAGCTCCGCAGCGAGACCGGGGACCGCCGCCGCCACCGCTGCCACCGCCTCGGGCTCGCCGGCGAGCAGCAGGATGAAGGCGAACTGGGTGCCGAGGACCGACATGCGCGAGTCCGCCACGTTGCAGCCGCTATCGGCGATCAGGCCGGTGATCCGCGCCACCAGCCCGGGCCGGTCCTCGCCCACCGCGGTCAGCACCAGGTAGCTCTCCATGGCCGCGGAGGGTACCCGAAAGGGGCGGCGCCGCGAGAGGGGCGTGGAGAAGCGGCGAACCGGCGAGGAACAGACTCGCGACGGCGCGGCGCGATCGCGAAACAGGAGACGAACGGTCGCGGGCAGCGCGCAGGTTCGACGCCGCGGGGTGAAGCCTCCCACCCCCTTCCTACTTCCTACCTTCCTCCCTCTGCGCCTTCGCGTTGACACCCCGGCGCGCCTTTTTCACCCTCGCGCCATGGCGGTCGGCTGGGTCTACTCGGAGCGGTTTCTCGACCACGACACCGGCGACCACCCCGAGTCGGCGGCGCGCCTGCGCGCGATCGTGGCGGCGGTGACCACGGCGAAACTCGACCTCACCCCACTTATCCCGCGCCCGGCGACCTGGACGGAGGTGGAGCGGGTCCACGACCACCGTTACCTCCAGGCGGTGGAGGCGGCGTGTCTGAAGGGGCGCGACCACCTCGACCCGGACACGGCGATCTGCCCCGACTCGTTCAGCGTGGCGCTGCTCGCCGCGGGCGCGGCGATCGTGGCGGTGGAGGCGGCGTGCGCGACCGGCCCAGTGCGGAGCTTCTGCGCGCTACGCCCCCCGGGCCACCACGCGGAGCGGGCGCGCGCCATGGGGTTTTGCCTGTTCAACAACATTGCGATCGCCGCCGCCCACGCCCTCGCGGTCCTCGGCGTGGAGCGGCTGGCGATCGTCGATTGGGATGTCCACCACGGCAACGGCACCCAGCACTGCTTCGAGCGGGAGGCGCGGGTGGTCTACTGCTCCCTCCACCAGTACCCCTTCTATCCGGGGAGCGGGGCAACCAGTGAGCGCGGCCACGGGCCAGCCGAGGGCAACGTGGTCAACTGTCCCCTGCCCGCGGGAAGCGGCGACGCGGCCTATCGCGTCGCCTTCGAGAGCCGCATCCTCCCCGCCCTGGAGCGGTTCCGGCCTGAGCTCCTGCTGCTCTCCGCCGGCTTCGATGCGGCAGACGACGACCCCCTCGGCGGCCAGCGGCTTAGCGCCGCCGGCTTTCGCTGGCTGGGCGAGCAGCTCGTCGCGGTCGCCGAGCGCCACGCGCGCGGCCGTTTGATCTCCCTACTGGAGGGGGGGTACAACACCGCCTCCCTGGGGCAGCGGGTGGTGGACCACCTGCGCGTCCTCGGGGGGTAACCGCGCAGACCGAGGAGGGCGAGACCATGGCCAAGACCAAACCCAAGACGAAGCTCGACAAGGAGCTCGAACGGGAGCTCAAGGGGCCCGACGAGTTCATCACCCGCATGGGCCAGTTCCAAGAGTGGGCGAACAACCACCGGCCGGCGGTGGTCACCGGTCTGGTGGCGATCTTCGTGGTGGTCGGCCTGGCCAACGGCGTCGCCACCTACGCCAAGAAGCGCGTCGAGCGCCACCAGGCGGAGGAGTACCAGGCGCTGAAGGCGGCGAGCGAGACCCTCTTCGACGCAAAGGACGAGGAGGCGGCGATCGCGAAGATGGATGGCCTGATCGCGGCGACCTCCGACCGCACCGACCGCAGCCGTCTCTACCTCATCAAGGGCGAGATGCTCATGGAGGTGAAAAACTTCCCCGCCGCCGGCGAGGCGTTCGAAGGTGCCTTGGCCCACGCCCGTAACGACCTCATCCGCAACCTCGCCGCCACCGGGCTGGCCTCGGCGGAGATCGCCCAGGGCAAGGAGAAGGAGGCAACCCAGCGTCTCGCCGGCATCACCGGCATCCTCGCCGAGGCGGCGCGGGTGGAGCAGATCCGCCTGGCGCTCGCCAACCATAACGAGGGCGAGGCGCGGGCGCTGCTGAGCCAGCTCGAGGGTGACCACCCCGACTCCCCAGCAGTGGCCGCTGCCCGCCAGCTCCTCGAACGCCACGGCCTCGATGTCCAAGGCGGCGAGGCTCCCCCCGCCACCCCGCCCACCGCCGGCTAAGGCGCACCCC
>MNYW01000108.1 GCA_001873295.1 Nitrospirae bacterium CG2_30_70_394
TTGCCGCTCGGCTGGTGGTACGGGTTGTTGCCCGAGGCGTGGTCGGTGATGTCGACCACCTTGTTGATCTCCGGGACCTGGTCGACGATCGCCTTCACCACCCCCTGGCTGAGGGTCACCTTCGCCATGCCGCACCCCTGGCAGCCGCCGCCCATGCGCACGTAGGCGGTGTCGCCGTCGATCCCGACGAGCTGGATGAAGCCGCCGTGGCCGGCGATGCCCGGGTTGATCTGGGTCTCGATGATCTGCTTCACCGCCTCCCCCACCGGTCCGGTAGGCGGCGGCGGCATGGGCGGGGTGGCGTGGGGGGCGGTGATGTTGAAGCCGCCGTTGACGAAGTCGACCACCGCCTCCCGCAAAAAGTCGACGCTCGCGTGGTCCACGTGCAGGGTGAAGCCGTCGAACTCCACCACCGGATCGCGCGGGTCGCCGGTGCCACCGAGGACCCCGAAGTCGTACGCCGGGTTCATCGTGCCGCCGTTGCGCACCGCCATGTGGAGGTGGTTGCCGTCGTCCGCGTGGCCGTCGAGGTAGGCGCGGATCTGGACCTGGGCAGGGTCGGTAATGGCGATCATCGGATGGGCTCCTTGCGGTTGCGGTTGGGGGCTACACCCCAAGACGGCCATTTTGCCCACTCGCCCGGCGCTAGGCCACGCCTCGGCTCAACCCTGGCCGCCCCCCCGCCGCACCCCGTACGATCGCGCCCCACCCATTCCACGGAGCAGCCATGGCGCAGATCAATGTCCGGTTCAAGGAGGGGCCTGACCATCGCACCCACCACGCCAGCGGCGTGTGGGGCGGGATCACCCCCCAGCGGGAGGTGGTGGCGACCTTCTTCTTCGAGCAGCAGGCCTACCCCCAGGGGCTGGTGGTGCAGCTTGACGAGCAGGGCCGCCCCACGGAGACCGAGCGGCTCGGCGGCGGCGAGATGGTGCGTGAGCTTCTCGCCACCGTGGTGATGTCGCCGGCGGTCGCCCACTCGGTGGGCCAGTGGCTCCTGGAGAAGGCGCAAGCCGCCAACCCCAGCCCACCGCCCGCGGCGTAGCGGGCGCCACCCTCCCGCAGGAGGAAGTAGAAGGGGAGAGGCTGCATCCCCGCGGTAACGAACCACCCCCTTTCTGCTGGGCTCGGTCTGCGTTCACGGTAGCTCCCATTCCCGCCGCCAGGCGCCCCCCTCGCCGGCCGAGCCAGCCTCCTCCCCCCTTCACCGCGCATGGCGTGGGCTCCGTGGCCCGCCCTCCAGACCCTCGGGAGGGTCCCGCTTCCGAGGGTCTACATCGCCAGCGCCCGCGCCAGGTCGGCGATCAAATCGCGCGGGTCTTCGAGGCCGATGGAGAGGCGGATCAGGCCGGGGGTGATCCCCGCCGCCAGGCGTGCCTCTTCGGTGAGGCGGGCGTGGGTGGTGGAGGCGGGGTGGGAGATGATCGACTTCGTGTCCCCCAGGTTGGCGGTGCGCGAAAAGAGGCTCACCCCGTTCACCACCCGCACCGCCCGCTCCAGGTTGCCGGCATCGAAGGTGAGCAGCCCGCCCACCCCCTCCATCTGGCGCGCCGCCACCGCGCGGTACGGGTAGCTCGGAAGCGACGGGTGGGTGACCGCGGGGAGGTCGGTTCGGTCCGCGAGCCACGTGGCCACTTCGGTGGCGCCGGCGCAGTGGGCGGCCATGCGCACCGGCAGGGTCTCCAGCCCCTTGAGGAGCAGCCAGGCGTTGAAGGCGGAGAGGCACGGGCCGGTGGTGCGCAGGAACGAGAAGATCTCCCCCTGCACCAGGGGTGCGCTGCCGGCGATCACCCCGCCGAGGACCCGCCCCTGGCCATCGATGTACTTGGTCGCCGAGGTGATCACCAGGTCGGCGCCGTGGGCGAGCGGCCGCTGCAGGATCGGGGTAGCGAAGGCGTTGTCCACCGCCACCAGGGCGCCGGCCGCGTGGGCGATCTCGCACAGCCGCCGCAGGTCGACCATCGCCAGGGTCGGGTTCGACGGCGTCTCGACGAGGCAGAGCTTGGCGGGCCGGGCGAGGGCGCGCTCCCAGGCGGCGAGGTCGGCGAGGGGAACCAACTCCGCCGCAATCCCCCAGCGGCTGAGCCACTGCTCCACGAACAGGTGGGTGGAGCCAAAGACCTCGCGCGCGCACACCACCCGCTCGCCGGCGGAGAGGAGCGCCAGGCAGGTGGTGGCGATCGCCGCCATGCCGCTTGCTGTGGCCACCGCCGCCTCCGCCCCTTCCAAGGCGGCGTACCGCTCCTCAAACGCGCTGACCGTGGGGTTGGTGAAGCGCGAGTAGAGGTAGCCCTTCTCCGCGCCGGCGAAGATCGCTGCCTGCTGCTCGGCCGAGTCGAAGGTGAAGCTGGAGGTGAGGAAGCACGCCTCGCTGTGCTCGCGCAACGGCGTCGGGTGGCGGCCAGCGCGTACCGCCAGGGTGGCGGGGTGGAGGGGGGGGAGATCGGCCATCGGCGGGCTCCAGAGATCCAACCGCCGGCGGCCGCCGGCGGTGGCGGCAGGGTACGCCGGAGGCAGGGGCGGCGGGAGGGGACGCCCGCGCCGCGCCGCAAACCCGCGCCGCCGCCCGCGCCGCGCCTTGTGGCCCGGTCAACTTGGGTGCGATTCTCCCCACCCGCCTCGCCGAGAGCCTCTTCCCATGCGCCTTCCGTTCACCAAGATGCACGGCCTCGGCAACGACTTCGTCGTCCTCGATGGGGTGTCGCGCACCCTGCCGGCGCTGGCGCCCTACGCCCGCTTCCTGTGCGACCGGCGCTTCGGCATCGGCTGCGACCAGCTCTTGGTGGTCCTCCCTGCCCGCGATCCGACCTGCGACCTGCGCATGCAGATCTTCAACGCCGACGGCTCGGAGGTGGAGATGTGCGGCAACGGCATCCGCTGCTTCGCCCGCTACGTGGCGGCGCGCGGCCTGACGGCCAAGCAAGAGATCCGGGTGGAGACCGGCGCCGGGGTGATCGTCCCGCGTCTGGCGGGCGAGCGGGTGCGCGTCGACATGGGGAGGCCGCGGCTGGCCGGTCCGGAGATTCCGGTGGCCTCGGACGAGGCGGTGGTGATCGCTCACCCCCTGACGGTGGCGGGCGAGGTGCACCGGTTCACCTGCGTCTCCATGGGCAACCCGCACGGCGTCTGCTTTGTGAAGCGGGTGGCGGAGGTGGACCTCCCCCGCCTCGGCCCGGCGGCGGAGCACCACCCCTTCTTCCCGCGCCGGGCGAACATCGAGTTTGTCGAGGTGGTGGCGCCGGACGAGGTGCGGGTGCGGGTCTGGGAGCGCGGTGCCGGCGAGACCCTGGCGTGCGGCACGGGCGCCGCGGCGGTCTGCGTCGCCGGGGTGCTCGAGGGGCGTACCGAGCGTGACCTCACCGTCCACCTCCCGGGCGGCGACTTGCAGCTTGCCTGGTCGGAGGTGGACGACCACGTCACCATGACCGGCCCGACCGCCGAGGTCTTCACCGGCGAGATCGACCTGCAGGCGGCCCCCCGCGCCGCGACCCGGTAGCGGGCCATCGCCCGCCTCGAGGATGGGCTTGGGACCGCTCCTCCTCGACCGGCGCGGCCACCATGGCCACGGAGCCGTGACCGGAAGCCGTAGGTGCGCGGGAACGCCTTGGCCTTGCCCTTGAAACCCACCTGCCCGGCCGCGTCGAGCTGCTCCCGGTAGTCGGCGACGTGGCCGTCGAGGATCAAGTCGAACCGGTCGCGGTCCCCCCCGTCGAGGACCAGCGTCACGACCTGCTCGATCTGCGCGGCGGCGAGGATCGCCTGCGGGAACGCCTTGGCCTTGCCCTTGAAACCCACCTGCCCGGCCGCGTCGAGCTGCTCCCGGTAGTCGGCGACGTGGCTGTCGAGGATCAAGTCGAACCGGTCGCGGTCCCCCCCGTCGAGGACCAGCGTCACGACCTGCTCGATCTGCGCGGCGGCGAGGATCGCCTGGTGGACGGCCCGGCCGCGGCCGGTCGATACTCGGCGCCTTGTGGGCTGGAACGAGGAGGAGCGTCGTGAAGCGTGAGTCGATCGTCGGTCTCGACATTGGAACGACGAAGATCTGCGTGGTGGTGGGTCACCTGACCGACGACGATGAGATCGAGATCGTCGCCATCAGTACCCACCCCTCCACCGGCCTGCGCAAAGGAGTGGTGGTGAACATCGACGCCACCGTCGAGTCGATCCGGCGGGCGGTGGAGGAGGCGCAGAGCCTGGCCAAGGAGGAGATCACCCGCTGTTTCGTGGGGATCGCCGGCAGCCATATCGAGAGCTTCAACGCCCAGGGGGCGGTGCGGGTGGAAGGGGAGGAGGTCTCCCAGGGGGACGTGGAGCGGGCCCTGGATGCGGCGCGCGCGGCGGTCACCATCCGCGCGGATCGGGAGATCCTGCACGTGATCCCGCGTTCCTACATCGTCGACGATCAAGACGGCGTGGAAAAGCCGGTGGGGATGTTCGGCGGCCGGTTGGAGGCGGAGGTCCACGTGGTTACCGGCGCGGTGACCAGCGCCCAAAACCTGATGAAGTCGTGCAACCGCGCCGGTCTGGACGTGGCGGACATCGTCTTGGAACCCCTCGCCTCGTCCGAGGCGGTCCTCACCCCCGAGGAGCGGGAGCTGGGCGTCGCCCTGATCGACTCGGGCGGCGGCACCACCGACCTGGCGATCTTCTACCGCGGCGGGGTGTGGTACACGTCGGGCCTGCCGCTCGGCGGCAACAGCGTCACCAGCGACCTCTCCATTGGCCTGCGCACCCCCATGGCCGAGGCGGAGCGGATCAAGCAGCGCCACGGCTGCGCGCGCTCCACCATGGTGAACGAAGGCGAGATGATCGAGGTGCCGTCGGTGGGCGGCCGGCCGCCGCGCGAGCTCTCCCGCCAGATCCTCGCGGGGATCATCGAGCCGCGCCAGAAGGAGATCTACGCCCTCCTGCGCGAGGACATCGAGCGCTCCGGCTACTCGAACTTCATCGCCGCGGGCGCGGTCCTCACCGGCGGGGCATCGTGCATCGAGGGGGCGGAGCAGACCGCCGAGTCCGTCCTCCAGATGCCGGTGCGAATCGGTCGGCCGATTGGGGTGACCGGCTTGGTGGAGGCAACCTCCAACCCAAGCTACGCCACCGGCGTGGGGTTGGTGCTCTACGGCGCGAAGGCGTCGATGCAGGATGCCTATTTTCACCCCCTGGAGGCGGGCGACGGCTTCCTCGCTAGCCTCACGGCGCGCATGCGTAGCTGGTTTGAAAAAATCTTTTGACATTTTTTCAGGGCCATTCCATAAGAGCCACGAACCACCGCTCCCCCCTCCTTCCGCCCCTCCCCGGGGCACCCGCCTCCGGGCCGCTCTGGCCCACCTCTCGTCTGGCGTTCCCGCCACCCGTCTTTCCCCCCTCCCCCCTGTTTTACCCCGGCGCGTCGCGCTGGCGCGGATGTCGAGCCTGGTCGGACGTGCGCGAAGCGAGCGCGCGCCACCCCGGGTGATTCATCCGGGCCAACCCTGCTCCGGGACAAGGAGCATGGCCATGAATCTTACCTTCGCCGAGGAGACCGACCCCGCCGCCGTCATCAAGGTTGTGGGCTGTGGTGGGGGGGGCAACAACGCCCTCAACACGATGATCGCCACCGGGGTGAAGGGGGTCGACTTCATCGCCCTCAACACCGACGTCCAGGCCCTGGAGCGCTCCCTCGCGACGACGCGGATCGCGATCGGCGACACCGGCCTCGGCGCCGGCGCCCGGCCGGAGGTGGGGCGGGAGGCGGCGACCTCTGCGGCCGAGGCGATCCGTGAGCAGCTCGCCGGCGCCGACATGGTCTTCGTGACCGCCGGCATGGGGGGCGGCACGGGCACCGGCTCGGCGCCGATCGTCGCCCAGATCGCCAAGGAGGTCGGCGCGCTCACCGTCGCGGTGGTCACCAAGCCGTTCCTCTTCGAGGGCAAGCGGCGCATGCGCATCGCCGACCAAGGGCTCGAAGAGCTGCGCCGGGTGGTGGACACGGTCATCGTCATCCCCAACCAGCGCCTCATCTCGGTGGCCGACGACACCCTCTCCTTCCTGGACGCCTTCAAGATGGCGGACGAGGTGCTCACCAACGCGGTGAACGGCATCTCCGAGCTGATCACCACCCCCGGCTACATCAACCTCGACTTCGCCGATGTGCGCACGGTGATGCGCGACATGGGCGGCGCGGTGATGGGGTCGGGGCGGGCGAACGGCGCGAACCGGGCGACCGAGGCGGCCCTCAAGGCAATCTCCTCGCCGCTGTTGGAAGACAGCTCGATCGCCGGGGCGCGCGGCATCCTGATCAACATCACCGGCGGCCCCGACCTCACCCTCGCCGAGGTGAGCAGCGCCGCCTCGCTGGTGGAGAAGGAGGCGGACGACGACGCGGAGATCATCTTCGGCTCGGTGATCCACGACAACCTGGACGGGGAGATCCGGGTGACCGTGATCGCCACCGGCTTCGACCGGCCGCGCGAGCAGGTGGCGCCGCACGAGGTGGCCGCGGTGACGATGCCGATGGTCGAGGAGCTGAAGAAGGTGGTGAACGGCGAGCCGCTCTACGCCGACCCGAGCGGCGCCTTTGGTGCACGGCGCCCGCGTCCCGCGCCGGAGGAGCGCCCCGCCAGCCCGCAGTCCAACGCGGCGTGGCGCACCTTCCCGTCGACCAAGGACCTCGACATCCCGACCTTCCTGCGCGACCAGCTCGACTGAGACCCGCTCTCTCCCGCCGCGGCCGCGGCTGCACC
>MNYW01000092.1 GCA_001873295.1 Nitrospirae bacterium CG2_30_70_394
AGGCTGGCCGCCACGATCACGAACAACTTGAAGAATAGGTTCCTCATCTCACTACCTCCTTGATTTCTTGTTCTGCCGGCGCATCCGGCGCCGCGCTGGAGTCGTACGGTGCTGGGTCAGCATGGGCCGCGGCGGCGCGCGCGCCCCTCTCCCGGAACGGCGCGGGCGCCGTTGCCCCTGGCCCCTCCCCACCTGACCTCGGTGGCTGGCCATGAAGCCCTTCGCGTGGGGATGGAGCGTGGGGGTAGGGGTGCTGCGGTGGGTGTCCATGCATGAAGCCCTTCGCGTGGGGATGGAGCCCATGGTGGGAGCCATCCCCACTTCTTGAGTGATGTGACGCCAAGGGTGTGCCGTAGAGCCTCTTTCTTGTTCTTTCAAGGGGTTATCCGCGTTGCTCCGCTCCGGCAACGGGAAAAAGTGGAAAAGTCCGGAACACCTGAGCCCGCTGCCGAGAAAGAGCCCGTCTTTTCAACGGGTTGCCCGTCTCAGATTGAGACTGGCTCCGTCTCAATCTGAGACGGGCTGAGGCGGGCCCGGGGCGCCGGGGGCGCACCTACGGGCCGTATCGTTCCACCACCCGTGCCTCGCCGGGGCGAGGACGGAGTCACCGAGGTCTCAGCGCGGGTCGCCGGTCGCGGGGGGTCACCGCGGGTGGGGCGTCTCTCAATCACAGGGCGCGCCCCCTGGACGGCGGCGCGGGCGGGGCGGCGGCCTACCCCCGCTCCCGTACCACCCGGGCGCCGAGGGCGGCGAGCTTCTCTTCCAGGTGCTCGTAGCCGCGGTCGAGGTGGTAGATGCGCGCCAGGCAAGTCTCACCGCGGGCGATGAGGCCGGCGAGGACCAGGGAGGCGGAGGCGCGCAGGTCGGTGGCCATCACCGGCGCACCCGAGAGGGAGTCGACACCGCGGACCACCGCGGTGGCGCCATCGACGCGGATGTCAGCGCCCATGCGCATGAGCTCGGCGACGTGCATGAAGCGGTTCTCGAAGACCTCCTCGCGCACCACCGACACCCCGTCGGCGGTGGCCATCGCCGCCATCCATTGGGCCTGCAAATCCGTGGGGAAGGCGGGGTAGGGGGCGGTGGTCGCGTCGACCGCGGTGAGCCGCTCGGGGCCGGTGATCTGCACCGTCTCCCCGTCGCCGGCGATCTCCACCCCGGCGCGGCGGAGGAGGGCGAGGGGAAGGGCCAGGTGGGCGAGATCCGCCTTGGCGAAGGAGACGGTGCCGCCGGTCATGGCGCAGCCGATCAGGTAGGTCCCCGCCTCGATCCGGTCCGCCATCACCGCGAAGTCCCCGCCGCCGAACTCCTCCCGCCCTTGGATGTGGATCGTCGGCGTGCCGTCGCCCTCGATCTCCGCCCCCATGGCGCGGAGGAAGTCGCAGAGGTTCACCACCTCCGGTTCGCACGCGGCGTTGTCGATCTCCGACTCGCCGCGCGCCAGGCTCGCCGCCATCACCACGTTCATCGTGCCGGTGACGGTCACCAGCCCCATGGGGATCCGCGCCCCGACCAGGCGGCGGGCGCGGGCGTCGACGTAACCGTGGGAGAGGTCGATGCGCGCGCCCAGGGCCTCAATGCCGGCGAGGTGCTGATCGATGGGCCGCTCACCGATCGCGCAACCACCCGGCAGCGACACGCGCGCGTGGCCGTAGCGCGCCACCAAGGGGCCGAGGCAGAGGACCGAGGCGCGCATGGTGCGCACCAGCTCGTACGGCGCCTCCAGCCGGAAGACGCCGGAGCAGTCGAGGGTGATCTCGCCGGTGGCCTCGTCCCACACCAGGCGCGCCCCCATCTCCGCGAGCAGGGCGGTCATCGTGCGGATGTCGCGCAGGGCCGGGACGTTGGTGAGGCGCACCGGCTGGGAGGTGAGCAGGGTGGCGGCGAGACACGGCAGGGCGGCGTTCTTTGCCCCCGAGGCGCGGAAGCTCCCGGTGAGGCGGGCGCCGCCTTCGATGCGTAGCGAGTCCATGGTGGCTTCCGACTGATGGGGGATGCGGATCGTTCGCGGTCACCGCCGGCGGCCGATCGGTGGCCGAGAGGGTGGGACGGTCACCGCCTCAGGCACAACCCACACCGGCCCTATGGCGGCTGCCGGCCGACGAAGATCCGCTCGTGGCCGCTGTAGTCGCGGTGAATTGCCACCGTCGCAAACAGCGGGCGGGCGAGTCGGGTCACCGCGCGCCCTTGGCCAGCGCCGATCTCCATCACCAACCACCCCCCAGGCAGGAGGTGGGCCGGGGCTTCGGCGACGACCCGGCGGAGGGCCGCGAGGCCGTCCGCGCCCGCGAAGAGCGCCGCCGCCGGCTCGTAGCCACGTACGTCGGAAGGCAGGATCGCGCCCTCTTCCACGTACGGCGGGTTGCAGCAGATGCAGTCGAACCGCTCGCCCGCCACCGGTGCGAAGAGGTCGCCGCGGCGGATCTCCACCGCGGTGGCGTGAAGGTTGAGGCGCGCCCAGGCAAGCGCCGCCGCCGACTGGTCCACCGCCACGATCCGCACGTCCGGGCGCTGGCGGGCGATCGCCAGGGCGATGCAGCCGGAGCCAGTGGCGAGGTCGAGAAGGCGCAAAGCCCCGCCACCGGCTGGGTCGCGCTCGGTCGCGCGGCGGCGAAGATCGACCGGCGCCGGGCGCCCCGCTTCGTCGCCCTGGGAGCCTGTCGGACCTTGTCCCGATCGACTGAGCCGAGCGGAGCCATGGACGGAGTCGTGGGCCAGGAGTCGTGCCACGTTCTTCGTCGCATCATCCCCCGTCGCTCTACGAAGGGGTCGATCCGGGCTCGCGTTCGGCTCTTCTCGGACCGATCGCCAAAGTCCGACCGACTCCCGGCCCACGCCGCGTCGCGAACGGCTCGCCAGCGGCACGTTCGGTCGCTTCGCCGCGTCGCCACCGGCGCAGTCCGCCGGACTCCGCAGGGTGGCGAGGGCGTGCTCGACCACTAGCTCGGTCTCCGGCCGTGGCACCAGGCAGCCCGGGCCGACCCGAATGACCTCGCCAAAGAAGTGGGCGCGGCCGGTGATGTACTGGAGGGGCTCGCCGCGCCGCCGCCGTGCCACCCAGGAAGCGAGGCGGCGCTGCTGGTGCCCACTCAGGTAGAGGGGGGTGGCGAGGGCGGCGGGGAAGAGACGGAGAAGCTCCAGCAGCAGGTAGCGCGCCTCGTCCGCGGGGATGGGCTGGTGGGCACACCAGCTTCGCCAGGCCAACGGCGGCACGGGGTCCGCGTGGGGGGTGGAGTGGGAAGCCACCACGCGCGACCTCGTCACTCGCCGCCGGCGGTGGCGAGTTGCTCCGCCTGATAGTGCTGGATCAGGGGGTCGAGGAGGGGGTCGAGGTCACCGGCGAGGAACTGGTCCATGGAGTGAAGGGTGAGGCCGATGCGGTGGTCGGTGATTCGCCCCTGGGGAAAGTTGTAGGTGCGGATCCGCTGCGAGCGGTCCCCGGTGCCTACCTGCGAGCGGCGCTGGGCGGTGCGTTCCGCCTCCGCCGCCTCCCGCTCCCGCTCCATCAGGCGAGCGCGCAGGACGCGCAGGGCCTTGTCCTTGTTCTTGTGCTGCGACTTCTCGTCTTGGCAGATCACCACTGTGTTCGTCGGCAAGTGGGTGATGCGCACCGCCGAGTCGGTGGTATTCACCGACTGGCCGCCCGGGCCGGAGGAGCGGAAGACGTCGATCTTCAGCTCGTTGTCGGCGATTGCGATGTCCACCTCCTCCGCCTCGGGCATCACCGCCACGGTCACCGCCGAGGTGTGGATCCGCCCCTGGCTCTCGGTCTCGGGGACGCGCTGGACGCGGTGGGTGCCGGCCTCGAACTTGAGGCGCGAGTAGACCCCGTCGCCCTTCACCAGGGCGATCACCTCCTTGTAACCGCCGATGCCGGTGACGTTCGCGGTAACCGGCTCGACCCGCCAGCCGCGCCGCTCCGCGTACTTCACGTACATGCGGTAGAGCTCGGCGGCAAACAGCGCCGCCTCGTCGCCGCCGGTGCCAGCGCGGATCTCCAGAAAGGTGTTCTTGTCGTCGTTCGGGTCGTGCGGCAACAACAGGAGTTTCAGCTCCGCCTCCAGGGTGGCGAGGGTGGCGCGCTGATCGGCCAGCTCCTCCTCGGCCATCGCCACCATCTCCGGGTCGGTGCTCTCGGCCACCAACTCCTCTGCCTCGGCGATCGCCTGGTGGATCTCCCGATAGCGGGCGGCGGCCTCCGCCAGCTTGGCGAGGTGGGCGTGCTCGCGGGCGGTGTCGCGGTAGGTGGCGGGGTCGGCGAGGAGGGTGGGATCGCCGAGGCGCTCCCCCAGCTCCGCGTAGCGCCGCTCGATCTGGCTTAGCTTGTCGAGCATGGGGCGTGGTACGGAGGGCGTGGCGAGCGAGGGGAGGGCGGCAGGAGGAACCGCAACCGCCCCCCATCCACCGTGGGGAGGGCGCCATCGCCCGGCGGCGGTCACCGCCGGCGGAGGGTCCCCGGCGCCCTACTTCTTGGTGGTTCCGAACCGCTTGCGGAACTTCTCCACCCGCCCCTCGCTGTCGATGATCTTTTGGGTGCCGGTGAAGAAGGGGTGACAGGAAGAGCAGATCTCCACGCGGATATCCTTGGCGGTGGAGCGCGTCTCGATCACGTTGCCGCAGCCACAGGTGATCGTCGTGGGTTCGTAGGTGGGGTGGAGATCCGGCTTCATGGCAGGTGCCTCAGCGAAAAGGGAGCGGGATTATAGGCGGGAGGCGTCGCCGTGCAAGGGATTCGGCGGGTGGCGGAGGGAGCCACGAGCCGCCCCGGCCACGCGGATCGCCCCCCGGATCAGGCGGTTCTCCGCTGCCGGGGCGAACCAGGGTTGAGCCGCTGCCCACCTTGGCTCGCCGCCGCCCTTCCGTGGGCCGCGACCGCGCCTTCCGACCGGCTCGCCGGCCAACGCGCGCGGCGCGCTCCACCGCTTAGCCGTTCATTGCCGCCAACAGGGTGGCGTTGTCCGGGTAGCGGTGCAGCTTGTCGAGGAGGAACTCCATCTGCTCCACCGGGGTCATGGGCTGGAGGAACTTGCGCAGGATCCAGTGGCGCGCCAGGGCGGTGGGCTCGATCAGGAGCTCCTCCTTGCGGGTCCCGGAGAGGGTGATGTCGATGGCGGGGAAGATGCGCCGGTCGGCGAGCTTGCGGTCGAGGACGATCTCGCAGTTCCCGGTCCCCTTGAACTCCTCGAAGATCACCTCGTCCATGCGCGAGCCGGTCTCCACCAGGGCGGTCCCGACGATGGTGAGCGACCCTCCCTCCTCGAAGTGGCGCGCGGCCCCGAAGATCCGCTTCGGCCGCTGCAGGGCGTTGGCGTCGATGCCGCCGGAGAGGAGCTTGCCGCTCGCCGGGCAGACGGTGTTGTAAGCGCGCGCCAGGCGGGTGATGGAATCCAGCAGGATGACCACGTCGCGGCCGTGCTCCACCAGCCGCCGGGCCCGTTCAAGGACGATCTCCGCCACCTGCACGTGGCGGGTTGCCGGCTCGTCGAAGGTGGAGGAGATCACCTCACCGGTGACCGACCGCTCCATGTCGGTGACCTCCTCGGGCCGCTCGTCGATGAGCAGGACCATGAGGGTCGCCTCCGGATGGTTGGCGGCGATCGCGTGGGCGATGGTCTGCAACAGCACGGTCTTGCCGGTGCGCGGCGCGGCCACGATGAGGGCGCGTTGCCCCTTGCCCAGGGGTGCGACCAGATCAATCACCCGGCCGGCGTCGCCGCCGTTTTCCATCACCAGCCGTTGCTGCGGGTAGAGAGGGGTGAGGTTGTCGAACAACAGGCGCTCGCGTGCGGCCTGCGGAGGCTCGTCGTTGATCGACTCCAGCCGCAGGAGGGCGAAGTACCGCTCCCCCTCCTTGGGCGGCCGCACCTGGCCGCGCACCAAATCACCGGTGCGCAGGCCGAAGCGGTGAATCTGCGAGGGCGAGACGTAGATGTCGTCCGGGCCGGCAAGGTAGCTGGTGTCGCGGGAACGCAGGAAGCCGAAGCCGTCGGGCAGGGTCTCGAGGATCCCCTGGCCGGTGAGCGGCGTCGCCTCCACCTGGCCGTTGCGCGCCAAGGCGAAGATCAGCTCCTGGCGGTGCAGGCTGCTCGCCCCCTCGATGTTCGCCGCCCGCGCCAGGGCAGTGAGCTCATCAATCGATTTTTGTCTCAGCTCGACGAGGTTCATCGCGGTGCGGGAGGGGGGATGTGGCTGAACCGACCGCCCCCTTGCGGGTGGTGGGGGCGGAAGGTGGACCCCAGGACGGGGCGGCAGGAGCGCGGACCGTAGGAGACGCCGTTCACCCTGTCAATTTATCCCGATTCGCCGACTCAGCCTTCGCCCCCGCGGGCGGTAGACGGTAGAACGGGGAGCTTTCCCGCCGGCGGTGCGGATACCACCCCTTCCTACCTTCTACTTCCCCCTACCTCCTACCCAGCCAGGGCAGCGGCGAGGCGGCGGTAGCAGGCGACTGGATCGGCGGCGCGGAAGATGGCCGCGGCCACCGCCACCCCGGCCAGACCGGTGGTGGCGAGGCGGGCGGCGTTGGGTGGGGTGATCCCGCCGATCCCCACCACCGGGCCGGGGAAGCTAGCGACGATCGCGCGGAGCGCCCCCGGTGCCAGCAAGCGGGCGTCTAGCTTGGTGGTGGTGGGGAAGAGGGCACCGCACCCCACGTAGTCGGCGCCCGCCGCGGCGGCCGCCGCGGCCTCGGTCGGGTCGTGGACCGAGACGCCGAGGAGGGCGCCGGGGAGCAAGCGCCGCGCCTCGCCAATCGGCAGGTCATCTTGGCCGAGGTGGAGACCGGCGCCGAGGGCGGCGGCGAGGTCCGCGCGGTCGTTGACGGTCAGCACGCCGCCCGCCGCGGCGACCAGGGCGGCGAGACGCGCGCCGCGCCGATAGAGATCACGGTCCGCGATCCCCTTGGCACGCAGTTGCAACCACCGCGCCCCGGCGCCGAGAAGCGACTCCACCACCGGCAGGAGGTCGTCTTCGCCGGTGGTGATCAGACAGATGGGGGCGGGGAGGGCCACGAGAAGGGGAGCGCGACAGCGACCACAACGGGCCGCGGGTGCGAGCTTACCGTGCGGCGCGTGGCGGGAGTCGAGGGGGGGCCGGACTTGCTCCCCGAGCGACCGCGACCCAGCAGGGGTGGCGCCCCGAGACCGACCAGGAACCGCCGGTGTTTCACCCGCACGGCTGGACGTGGTATTCCACCGCCATGACCCATGAGGAAGCGATCGCGGTTGCCCGGCCACGCCTGATCTTCGCCCTCGACGTAGGATCGGCGGCGGAGGCGCGGGAGTACGTGGCGCGCCTGGCGCCGGAGGTCTCCTTCTTCAAGATCGGGCTGGAGCTCTTCATCGCGGCGGGTCCGGCGATGGTGGAGTGGCTGGTGGGGGAGGGCCACCGGGTCTTTCTCGACCTCAAGATTCTCGACATCGCCACCACCGTCGGCCGGGCGGTGGCCGCCGCGGGGAGGCTGGGGGCGGAGGTGGTCACCGTCCACGCCGAGCCGGCGGTCCTCGACGCGGCGGCGCGCGGCAAGGTCGGCGGCCGTCCCCAGGTCTTCGCGGTGAGCCTGCTCACCAGCGAGGCGTGTGACTTCGCCTCTGACCGGGTGGCAAAGGTGGCGGGGATGGCGGTGGCGTGTGGCATCGACGGGCTGATCGTCGCCGGCCACGCGGAGGAGATCGCTGCGGTGCGCGCGGTGAATCCGGCCCTGGCGGTGATTTGCCCCGGGATCCGCCCGGTTGGGAGCGATCCCGGCGACCAGCGGCGGGTGGCCACCCCGGCGGCGGCGATGGCCGCCGGTGCCGACTACCTAGTGGTGGGCCGCCCCATCCGCGACGCCGCCGATCCCCTCGCTGCCGCCCAAGCGATCCTCGCGGAGATGGCCGAGGGGCTTCTGGCGTGTGGGTGAAGCGGCACGCCGGCCGCGTCGCCCCATTCAAAGGGGTGGATTGCCGATCTGCCCTTCGGCCCACGCGAGCACTCGTTCGGCCAGGGCGATCGCCGCGCCCACATCCGCCTCGGTGACCGGCTCCCAGTCTCCCGGGTAGCGGGTCTGGGCCGCGTACTGGGAGAGCTCGAAGGCGTTGTCCGCGCATGGTGGGGGGTGGAAGCAGGCGTCTTCGAACAGGAGATCGTTGGTGTTCACCGCCACGCGTGCGAGGGCGAGGTCTGCCGCGCCCGCTCCATCCAGGCGGCGCGGAGTCAGGTTGCGGCCGGGCGTTCATAGAGAAGGTGGCCCGCCTTGAGGGCGGGGGCATAGATGAGCCCAATCGCCTTGCAGTACCTAGCCGCCTGCTCCGGTGTGGCCACCACGACGTCGACCGGCACGTGCAACCCGCGCACCACCCGGCGCAGGCGCGTGTGCTCCCGGCGCGGATGGGTCACCCTCCTCCAAGAGCCGTAGATCAAGGTCACTCTCCGCCCCACCCTTGCCACGCGCGCGGGATCCGAAAAGGATGATCTGCTCCGGGTCACTGACCATGAGGATCCTCCGGACGACCTCTCCCAGCAGCTCGCCCTCGTTTGTCCAGTGACCCATGGTCGTCTGGCAACCACGGAAGGGTGCGCGACCGTAACGCCCCTCCGCCGCTTTCTTGCGCCCGCGATAGCGTGGCGAGCCACCTCGGTGCCGGACCACCCGGGTGGGGGGCGCCGGGGCGTCGTCGGCGGACCTCCGGGTACGGTCCAGCCGGGCAGGTGGCGGTTCAGACCCGCGCGCCCGTTCGCTCCGCCCGCCGGCGTTGCCCCTTCCCCAGCGCGGACTGGGTGGCGGTCGGGATCGTGACTGAACTCCCCCGCGATCGAGCTCGGGCGGGCAGGCGGGGCGCGGCGTTATCACGTCGGGGTCGTGAACCGCTCTCCCCCGCAATCGCGCCGCGCCTACCCTAGAAGCCTGTCGGACTTTGTCCCGATCTACTGCGCAGGAGCGGATCTCGCCCCGGATCGTGGCCGCTCTTCGTTTCAAGGCCCCACGCACCGGCTCGCACGGCTCTGCATCCGGGTTCGAGCCCGCTTGTCTGCGCCACGATCGACAAGGTCCGACAGGCTCCTAGCCGCGCAGGACGCGGTCGATGGCGGCGGCGGCCTGGCGGCCCTCGGCGATGGCCCAGACCACCAGCGACGCCCCGCGGTGCATGTCGCCGGCGGCGAAGACGGTCGGGATCGAGGTCTGGTACTGGTCGTTCACCTGCACGTTGCCGCGCGCGTCGAGCTTCATCCCGAGTGTTTCGATGAGCCCCGTGTGGACCGGGCGGAGGAATCCCATGGCCAGCAGGACCAGCTCCGTCTCGAGGGTGAACTCCGAGTCGGCGATCTCCACCATCTGGCGGCGGCCGTGGGCGTCTGGGTCGCTCCACGCGAGGCGGACGCCGTGCAGGTGGGTCACCCGTCCCGCCCTGCCGGTGAGCCGCTTGGTGGCGATGGACCACTCGCGCGCGCACCCCTCGGCGTGGGAGGTGGAGGTGCGCAAGACCATCGGCCAGTTGGGCCAGGTCCCGGGCTCCGGCTCCTGGGGTGGCTGCGGCAACAGCTCGAACTGGTGGACCGCGAGCGCCCCCTGGCGGTTGGCGGTGCCGACGCAGTCGCTGCCCGTGTCGCCGCCGCCGATCACCACCACCCGCTTGCCGCGTGCGTCGATGCGCTCTGCCTCCGGGATGGAATCGCCGGCCACCACGCGGTTTTGTTGGATGAGGTAGTCGAGGGCGAAGTGGATCCCCTTGAGGTCGCGGCCCGGGACCTCCAAGTCGCGCGGCTGGCCGGCGCCACCGGCGAGCAGCACCGCGTCAAACTCGCTCACCAGCCGGTCCGCGGGGAGGTCGACGCCGACGTTGATGTTGGTGCGCAGCTCCACCCCCTCCGCCACCAGTTGGGCGATGCGCCGGTCGAGGAGTGGCTTCTCCAGCTTGAAGTCGGGGATGCCGTAGCGCAGGAGGCCGCCGATTCGGTCCGCCTTTTCAAACAGCACGGCGGTGTGGCCGGCGCGGGCCAGCTCTTGGGCGGCGGCGAGTCCCGCCGGCCCGGAGCCGACCACCGCAACCCTTTTTCCGCTCTGCACCGGCGCCGGCCGCGGCTCAATCCATCCCTCGCTGAAGCCGCGCTCGGCGATCACCTTCTCGATGTTGCGGATGGTGACCGGGGCGTGCTCCAGGTTGATCACGCACGACGCCTCACACGGTGCCGGGCAGATGCGGCCAGTGACCTCGGGCAGGTTGTTGGTGGCGTGCAGGCGGGCCACCGCCTCTTTCCAGCGGCCGCGGTAGACGAGGTCGTTCCACTCGGGGATCAGGTTATGGAGCGGGCAGCCGTGGTGGCAGAAGGGGATGCCACAGTCCATGCAGCGTGCCCCCTGCTCGCGCAGCTTCGCCTCCGAAAGGTCGAGGGTGAACTCGCGAAAGTTGGTGAGCCGCTCCGCGACCGGGGCGTAGGCGGGCAGCTCGCGGGGGAACTCCAAGAAGCCGGTGATCTTTCCCATGGAAACCTCGCGGGGGAGGGGATCGTGATTCGCGTTAGGCGTGCAGCCACGCGCTCCGCGGCGATGGGCGGGGGGTGGAGGAGAGGCGGTGGCCGCACCTCACGACGCGGCCACCGGGTTGGGGCCGGCTGCGGCGGCGCGCCTCCGCTCTTCGAGCACCCGGCGGTATTCGTGCGGCATCACCTTGACGAACTTGGGGAGCACCTCCGGCCACCGCGCAAGCAGGGTGCGGGCGCGTTCGCTGGCGGTGTGGTTGTAGTGCGCCTTCACCATCTCTTCCAGGAGTGTCCGGTCCTCGGGGTCGGCCACCGGCTCCAGATCGACCATGCCGAGGTTGCACCGTTGCGCGAAGGTCGCCTCAACATCGAGGACGAAGGCGATGCCGCCGCTCATGCCGGCGGCGAAGTTGCGGCCGGTGGTGCCAAGAACCACCACCACGCCACCGGTCATGTACTCGCAGCCGTGGTCACCGACCCCCTCCACCACCGCCCGGCAGCCGGAGTTGCGCACCGCGAACCGCTCGCCGGCGCGGCCGCTGATGAAGACCCGGCCACCGGTGGCGCCATACAACAGGGTGTTGCCGACAACGATGTTCTCCGCCGGGTCAAAGGCGGCGGTTCGCGGCGCGTAGACAACGATCTTGCCACCGCTCATCCCCTTGCCGAGGTAGTCATTCGCCTCGCCTTCCAGGGTGAGGGTGAGGCCGGGGACGCAGAAGGCGCCGAAGCTCTGGCCGGCGGAGCCGACGAACTTGCACTCGATGGTCCCCTTGGGAAGCGACTCGGCGCCGTAGCGGCGGGCGATCTCGCCGGCGAGCAGGGCGCCGACGGTGCGGTGGATGTTGCGGATGGGGAGCTGGATGGCGACCTTCTTCTTTTCGTCGAGGGCGTAGCGGGTGAGCTCCAACAGCTTCTGGTCGAGCGCCTTGTCCAGGCCGTGTTCCTGGGGCTGGACGTGGCGGGTGGCGATGCGCGCCGGCACGTCGGGCTTATAGAGGAGGCGGGAGAGGTCGAGCCCCTTCGCCTTCCAGTGGTCCACCCCCTTCTTCGCCTCGATCATCTCCACCCGGCCGATCATCTCGTCCATGGTGGCGAAGCCCATCTGTGCCATCAGCTCGCGCGCCTCTTGGGCAACGAAATAGAAGTAGTTCACCACGTGGTCGGGCTTGCCGCGGAAGCGGGCGCGCAGCTCCGGGTTCTGGGTGGCGATCCCCACCGGGCAGGTGTTGAGGTGGCACTTGCGCATCATCAGGCACCCCTCGGCGATGAGCGCCGCGGTGGCGAAGCCGAACTCTTCCGCCCCCAACAGCGCCGCGATCACCACGTCGCGGCCGGTGCGCAGTTGGCCGTCGGTCTGCAAGATGGTGCGGCCGCGCAGATCGTTGAGGACCAGGGTCTGTTGGGTGTCGGCCAGCCCGATCTCCCACGGCAGGCCGGCGTGCTTGATCGACGACAGGGGCGAGGCACCGGTGCCGCCGTCGTAGCCGGAGACGAGGATCAGGTCGGCGTGGGCCTTGGAGACGCCCGCGGCCACCGTCCCCACGCCGGTCTCGGCGACCAGCTTCACCGACACGGTGGCGCGCGGGTTGACGTTCTTCAGGTCGTAGATGAGCTGGGCGAGGTCCTCGATGGAGTAGATGTCGTGGTGCGGTGGTGGCGAGATGAGGGTGACGCCGGGGGTGGAGTGGCGCACCTTGGCGATCGCCTCGCTCACCTTGTGGCCGGGGAGCTGGCCGCCCTCCCCGGGCTTCGCCCCTTGGGCCATCTTGATCTGCAGCTCGTCGGCGTTCACCAGGTACTCGGTGGTGACCCCGAAGCGGCCGGATGCCACCTGCTTGATCGCCGAGCGGGCCAGGTCGCCGTTGGGTAGCGGCCGGAAGCGCACCGGATCCTCGCCCCCCTCGCCGGTGTTGGAGCGGCCACCCAGGCGGTTCATGGCGATCGCCAAGGCGGTGTGCGCCTCCTGCGAGATCGAGCCGTAGCTCATCGCGCCGGTGCAGAACCGCTTGACGATCGCGCTCGCCGGCTCCACCCGGTCAATCGGGATTGGGTGGTCGTGCTTTAGCTCGAAGAGGCCGCGCAGGGTCTTCAGCTCGCGCGTCTGGTCGTTCACCAGGCGGGCGAAGGCCTGGTAGCTCGCGTAGTCCCCCTCGCGCACCGCCTTTTGCAGGAGGGTGATCGTCTCCGGGTTCCAGCCGTGGTGTTCGCTCCCCTCGCGGAACTGGTACTCGCCGCCCAGGTCGAGATCGTCGAGGTCGCGCTGAATCTCCACGTAGCCGGTTGCGTGGCGGCGCCGGGCATCCTCGGCAATCTCCGCGAGGCCGATGCCGCCGATCCGCGAGGTGGTGCCGGTGAAGTAGCGGTCGATCACCTCGGGGCCGATGCCCAATGCCTCGAAGATCTGCGCCCCGCAGTACGACTGGATGGTCGAGATCCCCATCTTCGAGATGATCTTCAACAGCCCCTTGTTGACCGCCTTCACGTACTTTTGCTCGGCGAGCTCGGCGTCGATCTCCTCCGGCAACATCCCCTCGGTGGCGAGGTCGCGAATCGTCTCGAAGGCGAGGTACGGGTTCACCGCCCCCGCGCCATAGCCAATCAGGCAGGCGAAGTGGTGCACCTCGCGCGGCTCGCCCGATTCGACGATCAGCCCGGTGCGCGTGCGGGTGCCGTTGCGCACCAAGTGGTGGTGCACCGCCGCCAACGCCAACAGGGCCGGGATCGGCACCAGCTCCGCGTTCGTCTCCCGGTCGGAGAGGACGAGGAAGTTGATCCCGTCGTCGATCGCCGCCGACGCCTCCTGGCAGAGCTGATCGAGGGCGCTCTTCATCCCCGCCGCCCCCTCCTCGCGCGCGAAGACGGTGCGCAGGGTGCGGGTGGCGAAGTGCGGGTGGTCCACCTGGCGGATCCGCTCCAAATCGTCGTTGGTGAGAATCGGCTGGCCAATGTGAATGCGCCGGGCGTGCTCCGGGGACTCGCCGAGGAGGTTCTGCTTCGGCCCGATGGCGGTGGCCAAAGACATCACCAGCTCCTCGCGGATTGGGTCGATCGGCGGGTTGGTGACCTGGGCGAAGAGCTGCTTGAAGTAGTGGAAGAGCCCCACCGGCCGCTCCGACAGGACCGCCAGCGGGTTGTCCGCCCCCATCGAGCCGATCGGCTCCTGGCCGCCCACCGCCATCGGCAGGAGGATCTGGCGCACCTCCTCGCGGGTGTAGCCGAAGGCACGCTGGCGGGTGCGCAGGGTGGCGTGGTCGGGACAGTAGGTACGCTCGCGCTTGGGCAGCTCGGCGAGCTCTAAGCGGTTGGCGTGCACCCACTCGCCATACGGCTGTTGGGTGACGATGTCGTGCTTCACCTCCTCATCGTCGATGATCCGCCCACGCTCCGTGTCGATCACCAAGATCTTCCCGGGCTGCAACCGCCACTTGCGTTCAATCTCCTCCGGCGGGATGTCGAGGACCCCGGCCTCCGAGGCGAGGACCACCAGGCCATCCTTGGTCACCAGGTAGCGCGCCGGCCGCAGGCCGTTGCGGTCGAGGGTGGCGCCGATCATCCGGCCGTCGGTGAAGACCACCGCCGCCGGCCCGTCCCACGGCTCCATCATCGTCGCGTGATAGGCGTAGAAGTCGCGCCGCCGCGGGTCCATCTGCGGGTTGTTCGCCCACGCATCGGGGATGAGCATCATCATCGCGTGAGGCAGCGACCGGCCGCCCATCACCAAGAACTCCAGGGCCTGATCGAAGCAGGCCGAGTCTGAGGCGCCTTCGGTGATCAGCGGGAAGAGCTTCTTGATGTCGTCGCCGAACAGGGGCGAGGCGAGGAGCGACTCGCGCGCCCGCATCCAGTTGATGTTGCCGCGCAAGGTGTTGATCTCGCCGTTGTGGGCGACGAAGCGAAACGGATGGGCCAGGTCCCAGGTAGGGAAGGTGTTGGTCGAGTACCGCTGGTGGACCAGGGCAAGGGCCGAGACCATCTCCGGGTCATTCAGGTCGCGGTAGAAGAGGGGGAGTTGATGGGCGAGGAGGAGCCCCTTGTAGACGATCGTCCGCGACGACAACGAGCAGATGTAGAACGCCTTGCCGCCCTCCAACTTCAGCTCCCGCACCCGCTGTTCCGCACGCCGGCGAATCACATACAGCTTGCGCTCGAAGGCGTCTTGATCGAGTCCCGCGGCGGCGGCGATGAAGCACTGGCGGACGTGCGGCTCCACCTCCTTGGCGGAGAAACCAATCTGGCTGTTATCCGTCACCACCTGGCGCCAACCCAGAAAGCGCTGCCCCTCCTCCGCCACCACCTCCTCGACGACCGACCGGCACTGGTCGCAGGCGGTGTGGCGCTGCGGGGTGAAGACCATCCCCACCGCGTAGCGACCCGCCGCGGGCAGCTCGATCCGCTCCGCCGCCGCCACCTTGCGCAGGAAGGCGTCGGGAAGCTGGAGCAAGATGCCAGCGCCGTCGCCGGTCTCCGGATCCGCCCCGGCGGCGCCGCGGTGGGTGAGATTGACCAAGATCTCCAGCCCCTGCTCGATGATCCGGTGCGACTTGCGCCCGTGGATATCCGCCACCGCCCCGACGCCGCAGCCATCGTGCTCATTGCGCGGGTCATAGAGCCCCTGCGGGCGAGGAAAACCGAGGTGCGACACAAAAGCCTCCTCATGCGGCGTCGATCGCCCCCCGTAAGAGGGCTCGATCGGGCGGTGAGATGGTAGTAACTTGTTGTTTCTAAAGTAGAATAACGCCACGGCGAAGCCGTTCACGGTAACAGCGCCCGCTCCGGCTGGTCAAACCCGACCGCCTCGGCGTGCGGCTTGCGGCGCGGGTCACCTGGGGCCAGGGGAGAACCACGGGCGGAACGATGGGCCAGTCCCGCCCCCTGCCGCGCCTACGCCTCCTCGTGGCTGCATCGTGCGCGCGCCCGCTTGCTTGCATCACGCTCGACCAAGTTCGACAGACTCCTCGCGGTCACTTGAACGGCGGGTGGGTGAGTTGGGGAACTCACACCCTAGCCATCTCGCACGAACGGTTGGCGCCTTGTTCGCCTTGGCGTCCGCCACCACCGAAAGTCAGCCGTTGGAAAGCGCCGGCGAACCGATCGGGTGGGAATCGATTCGGATCCGGAGGCGACGACCGACGGCGGGCAGGGGAAGCGCTGGGCGGGATCTCAACGACCGCCGGAGCGCAACGCCGGCTGGGGAAAGGCCGTATGCTTCGGTCGGCCGTTGAGCCACAGCCCGCTTTTGTTCTTTACCCATGGCCCTCCTCGCCCTTGACCTCGGCAGCACACGGATCAAGGCGGCGATTGCGGACGCGGCGGGCCAGCTTGGGGAGGTCGGGGTTGTGGCGGCGCCACCTCTGCGGGTGGCGGGTGCGGCGGTGAGCGGGGATGCAGCGGCGTATGCCGCGGCGGCGCGGGCGCTGGTCGATCGCCTTGGTGGCGCAAGCCCGTCGCACCGCCTCGCCGTGGCCTGCCAGCGCTCCTCCTTCCTCCTGTGGGATCGGGCGACCGGCGCGCCGGCCACGCGGCTGATCTGCTGGCAGGACCGCTCCGCCGCCGCCTGGTGCGGTGCCCACCGCCACCTCGCCGCCGCGATCACCGCCGCCACCGGTCTGCCCCTCTCGCCCCACTACGCCGGCCCTAAGCTCGCCGCCCTCTTGGCCCAAGAGCCCCACCTGCGGCCACGCCTCGCCACCGGCAGCCTGCGCTTCGGGACCCTGGAGAGCTTTCTCCTGGGCTCCCTGTCGCGCGGCAGTCTCCACCGCACCGACCTGACGATGGCGAGCCGCACCCTGCTCGTGGACCTCGCGACGGGCTCATGGTCTGCGCCGCTCCTCGACGCCTTCGGGATCCCTCCCGCCTGTTTGCCGGAGCTCGGTCTCACCGCGGGGATCGAGCTGGACCTGGCGCCCCACCTTCGTCTGGTGGCCTCGATTGCGGATCAGCCCGCCGCCTGCCTGGCGTTGCTCGGCGGTGCGGCGACGGCGACGGTGGTCAACCTGGGCACCGGCGGCTTCGTGCTCCACCCGACCGGCACCACGCCGGTTCGCCTCCCCGGCTACCTCACCACCCCCCTTTGCGCGCTGGCGGCACAAACCCTCTTTGCCCTCGAAGGGACGATCAACGGCGCCGGGGCTGCCCTCGATCGGTACGGCAGCCCGCCCACCGACCTCCCCGAGACCGACCCGACGCCGGACGCCTTTTGCCTCCCCGATCTCGCTGGCGCCGGTGCCCCCCACTGGCGGCCGGATCTCGGTTTCACCCTCTCGTCCGCCGCCCAGCCCCTTGGCGCGGCGGGCCGCCGCCGTGTCGTCCTCGAAGGGCTCCTCTTTCGGGTGCGCGAGATCCTCGACGCCCTCGCCCCCGCCGGGGATCGAGTGGTGGTGGGTGGTGGCGCCACCCTCGACCCGGCGGTCGCCGCCGGCCTCGCCGCGCTGCTCGGCCGGCCGGTGGCGGTGGCCGGCGAGGCCGAGGCGACCCTTACCGGCGCCGCCCGCCTCGCCGCCCTGGCCCCACCGCCGCCCGCCACCCGCACCGTCGCCGCCTCCCCGGCCGGCGCCTATCTACCCGAGAAGTACCCGCGCTGGCGCGCCTGGCTCGGGCAACTCCTTCGCTGAGGGTCGGTTGGCCACCGGCGCGCGCCCTGCCCAGTGGGTCAGACGCGCCGCCGGCGGGGAGGTGGGACCCCTCCGTTACTCGTGCCCCACCGCGGAGCTGGGGGCGACCCTGAACGAACGGGAAGCGCGGCGACGGCGGACGACGCCCATCGTGGCCAGGCCGGCGACCACCAGCGCCACGCTGGCCGGCTCGGGCACCACTCCGGCCATCATCTCCGATGCGCCGTCTGGGGATGCGGCAACCAGCACGAAGCTGCCCGACAGGCTCAATGTGTCTAAGGCCGGCAGCGGCGGCAGTGCCAGGGGCAGACCGGAGATCACCTCCCCGAACCCGGCGCTCGGCCCCACGAAGTGAAGCTCCGATGCGCCCAGAGGTCCGAGGGCAGCGCTCGAGTAGTCGATCACCGCGTCAAAGCTCTGAGATCCCAGTGCACCGGCGGCTACCGCGTAGGCAATCGGGAGCAGCCCCCCCGCCACCCCGCCGCCATCGACGCTGAACGAGACCGAAAAATCCGCCCGCGTCTCCATGGCGCCGGCGCCCGGGTCGGGCGCGCCTTGGCTAGCGATCGCCCCCAACAGCGGGTCGATCCCCGACCAGTCGGCGGGAATGACCACGCGCGCCATGGTGGGCGAAAAATCGTAGGCGACGGTGATCTGACCAAATCCGGTCGGCGGGTCCGGCGTGAAACCCGAGTCCGTCCCCGCCGGAGTCGGCCCCAAGGGGAGCGGCCCAAGGACCGCATACGCCACCCCGCCGGAACTGAACGTGAACGTGGTCCAGTTCGTCCCCGCTACGATGCCCACGATCGCCGCCTCCGCGGTGACACCACCGAAAACACAGGCGCCCAGCCACAGCGCGGGGAGCAACAGAAGCCTTCGCAAAGCCGACCGCAAGCGGGGCGTGGCCCCAGGGTTGTCGAGCCGGCGAGCGAAACACGGAGAACCGAGGTGAGCACTCATGGGGAGCCTCCTAGTGGGGTGGGGTTAACACGCCGTCCATGGAATCGTTACTAAAATAAGGGTGATTGCAAGGTTACTTTTTGACAAGGACAGCTCCGTGGCTGGATCGAGCGATCGCCCCGCGTGCGGGTAGCAGGCGCTAGGAGCCCGGCGATGGCGCAGTCGGGTGTGGGGTGGAGAGCACGCGGTGCGGCGATCACGTTTGGGCGACCCCTCCCAAGACCGCCCAAGCGTGTGGGTGGACAGCGCGCGCGGTGCGGCGATCACCGGCCTCGCCGGTGGTGGCGCCACCGGGGCGAGGTGCTCTTGTCCCCGCACAGCGGGGACCACGCCGTGGGGTCGCCTGGCCGGGCCATGTGGGGAGGGGGCGAGCCAACCCCCTCCGCCGCGCACGCGCGGCAGCCTTCCCCGCCGGTCGTCTTCGGTGGGGCGCGGAGGGTGCGGCGGCGCCCGTCGCCTGCACGCGCCGCCGTATGCCACTCCAGGAGCGCGGTGCGATGGGTGCGGCGGCGGTGCTCGCCCTCCCTTAGAGGCCGTGCTTCTCTAACCGGTAGTCGAGGGTGTGGCGGGTGAGGTGGAGGAGGCGGGCGGCGGCGGCCTTGTTGCCGCCGGTGCGGGCGAGGGCCTGGGTGATGAGCTGGCGCTCGACCTCCGCCAGATCCGCGCCAGCGGGCGGCAGTTGCCACTGGGCAGCGGCGGCGGCAGGCAGGAGGTCGGCCGCGAGCTGCTCCCGGGTCAGCTCTTGGGCCGGGTAGAGGAGCGCCCACCGTTCACACAGGTTCTTCAGCTCGCGGATGTTCCCGGGCCACGGCGCCTCCTCCAGCAGCCGCACCGCGGCCGCGGAGAGGGTGGCCAGTTCCCGGCCGTGGCGCTGGGCGGCTTGCTGGAGAAACTCCGCGGCGAGGCGAGCGAGATCGGCGCGCCGTTCGCGCAGCGGCGGCATGGCCAGGGTGATGACCGCGAGGCGGTAGTAGAGGTCGTTGCGAAAGCGGCCGCTGGCCATCATCGCTCGCAGGTCTTGGTGGGTGGCCGCGATCACCCGGGCGTCGACGCGCACCGGCCGATCCGCGCCCACCGCCTGCACCTCGCCTCCCTGCAGGAAGCGCAGCAGCTTCACCTGCGCGGCCAGGGGTAGATCGCCGATCTCGTCGAGAAAGAGGGTGCCGCCGTCGGCGGCCAAGAGGCGGCCGGGGCGGGCGTGGTCGGCGCCGGTGAAGGCGCCCTTCGCGTGGCCGAATAGCTCCGCCTCGACCAGGGTCTCGGGAAGAGCGCCGCAGTTCACCACCACCCACGGTGCCGCGGCGCGCGGCGAGCGGTCGTGGATCGCCCGCGCGAGGTGCTCCTTGCCGGTGCCGGTCTCGCCGAGGATCAGAACGTGGGCGTCGGTGTCGGCGACCGCGAAGGCCTGGGCGTAGATCGCGTTGACCCGCGGCGAGCAGCTCGGGGTGGGCGCGCTGCGAGTGGTGAGGGCGTCGCGCAACCGCTGGTTGTCGCGCTTGAGCCGTGCCCAGGCAACCGCGCGCTCGACCGTCGCCAGCACGTGCGCCTCGTGAAACGGCTTGGTGATGAAGTCGAAGGCGCCCGCCTTCATCACCTCCACCGCCCCCTCGACGCTGGCGTAGGCGGTCATCACCACCACCGTCGCCTCTGGATCCTCCGCCAGCACTGCCGCCAGGACCGCCTGGCCGTCTTGGTGCGGCATGCGCAGATCGGTGAGCAACACCAAGGGCCGCTCTGCGCGGTAACGCTTCACCGCCTCGCGGCCGTCCGCGGCCTCGCTCACCCGATAGCCCGCGTCCACAAACTGGATGGCGAGGACCTGGCGCACCCCGGGGTCGTCGTCGGCGATGAGGATGAGCGGCGTCATGGGGTGGCGCGGGGCAGGGTGAGGACAAAGGTCGTGGTACCCGCGGCGGAGGCGCAACGCAACGTCCCGTGGTGCGCCTCCGCAATCCGCGCCGCGATCGCCAGGCCGAGCCCGGTCCCCTCGGCGCGGGTGGTAAAGAAGGGATCGAAGACCCGCTCCCGATCGGCGGCGGCGATCGTCTCCCCGCGGTTCTCCACCGCCAGCTCCCACCCCTCCCCGGTGGTCCGCGACGCGACCTGAATGGTGCTGCCCGGCTCGGCGAACTGGCCGGCGTTGAGGAGCAGGTTGACCAGCACCTGGGCGAGCTGGTCTCGATCCCCGTCGAGGGTGAGGGCGTCAGAATCCTCGCGCAGCTCCACGCGCAGCCCCTGGGACTCGAGCTGCGGGCGCATCAACAGGACGCAGTGGCGGACCACTGCATGCGGATCGAGGGGGCGGATGGCGGGAGTCGCGGGACGGGCGAACTCGAGCACGTGGTGGGTGATCTCCCCCAGGCGGCCGATCTCGGACTGGAGGCGATCCAGCAGCGGCGCCACCCGCTCCGGGTGGCTGGTGGCGGAGCGGCGCAGGATGTCCACCGCCCCCTGCATGGTGGTCAAAGGATTGCGTACCTCGTGGGCGATCCCCGCAGCCATCTGCCCCAGCGCCGCGAGACGCTCGGCGCGGCGCGCAATCGCGTAGCTCCGCGTCGCCTCGGTGAGGGCCAGATCACGCTGGATCGCGGTTTGCCGGTGGCGCTCCAGCTCGCCGGCCAGGCGGTCGCGCAGCCAGCCGGTGACCCCGCCGACGAGAAAGAGCAGGACCATGTCGCTCGCCTGGCTGGCGGTAAACATCCCCGAGTGGAGGTGGGCGCCGTGGCCGCGGTGCGGATAGAGGAGGGCGGCCACCGCCGCGGTGGCGATCCCGCCGCGGCTGCCGGACCAGAAGCCGGCGAGGATCACCGGCACGAAGTAGAGCTTCTGGGTGAGGGTCATCCAGAAGGGGGCGCTGGCCAGGTGGATGGCGTTGTGGGCGAGCGTGACCCCCACCACCAACAAGGCGATGGTTAGCCAGCGCGCGCGGCGCGCGGAGGCGGGGAGGGGCGGGGTGGCCGCGGGGAGCGGAGCGCTCCCGCCCGCGGCCGTGGGGCTCCGCTCTTCCGTGGAACCCCCGTTCATCGCCCGCCTCGCGGCGGATGCGGCATATGCCGCACTGCCTGCCGCTTTTGCCGCACCCTGCACCGCGGCGCCACCCGCGTCCTCGCCCGAAGGTCCAGCAACTGCGCCCTCCGCCCAGACCACCGCCGGGCCGGCACGCGGGTTGCAAGCTGCGGTTCGTCCCCGGTGCACCTGCCACCCACCCTGTTCCCGCCTCCCTCGGAGCCGATCGCCGCCATGAATCGCCACCTGTGTCGCCGTGCAACGTCGCGGCTGTTATTGCCCGCGGTAGCCCTCGCGTCAACGCTCGCCATGACCGCCGGCTGCGGCAGCAGCAGCGGCAGTGGCGGTACCCCCAGTGGTTCCACGACCCAGATCACCGGCCAGGCGATCGCCGGGGCGGTGACCGGCACGGTGGTGGTCGCGGATGGCGCCGGGACCACGGTCGCGTCGGCCGCCGTCACCGCGGGCGGATTCACGGTGAGCGTGGGGGACTCGGCCCTCGATGGGGAGCTCGACTTCGTTGTCACCGGCAGCTACACGGACGAAGTCTCCGGGGAGATGGTCCAGTTGACCGCCGCCGATCCCCTGGCACTGACCACGGCGGCGGGCCACTTCGTCGCCGGCGCGACCGGCAACGCGCCGATCACCCCCGGGTCTACCGTCGTGCGCAGGTTGGTCCGGGACCACACCATGACCCTCACCGCCGCGCGCGCCGCCTTCCAGGCCGCGTTCGGCTATGCGCCCGACCTGGACGCGCGGCCGTTCGATCCCACCGGCACCGCGCCCGCCGCGGCGACCGGCGCCGACGAGGATGAGGCGTTCCGCGCCGGCGTCTTCAGCCAGCTCGCCAGCGACCTCGGCCTGACCACCGGCGCGGCGATCGCGGCCCTGTTCCGCGGCCTGGCAGACGATCTGGCCGACGGCACCCTCGACGGGCTTGCCGGGGCGGGCCAGCCGGTGATGGTCGGCACCGTTGATTTGGCGACACGCCACACGGAGAACGCCCTCTGCGCCCGCCTGCTCACCGCCCACGGCGAGTTTGTAGAGAACACCGCCAACGGTGGTGGGTTGGCCGCCCCCACCTCTGGTCTGCCGGCGCTGGTCTACGACGGCGCCGGCGCTCGCCGCACGGTCACCACCCCCGGCGGACGGAGGGTGACCGTCACCCTCAACACCGCGGCCGAGCCGCCGTTCACCGCCGGCTTTTGGACCGCGCGGGTCGCCCACCAGATCACCCTGACGGACGCGGACAACCACGACGCGCCAATCGACATCACCAGCGACCCGACGATCGTCGACGTGAGCCACCACCCCCTGATGCACATGCTCAGCGGCCACGACCACACCACCCCCCACGCCCACGAGCCCGACACCCGCGGCGCGGCCGCGGGCCAGTACGTGCTCGACGCCTACTACGTGATGGCCTCGGAGATGGGGATGGGGGCGATGGCCATGCCCATGGGAGTGTGGGACTACACAGTGCGGATCGACGAGGACAGCAACCGCGATGGCACGGTGGACACCACCACCGAGGTGATCTTTCACCCGAAGGTGGATCCGCCGATGGGGGGCGCCGTGCTCTTCGCCCAGGTGAACCACGCCGCCGATACCTGGACCTCCATGGATGGGACGACCGGTCCGCGCCCCTACCGGGTGTGGCTCCACGAGGTGGTCACCAACGGCGACGGGAGCCACGACCTGACCCTCTTCGTCTCCACCCAGGAGATGGTGGACATGGCGATGGCGGGGATGGACCACCACGCCGGCATGACCTTCCCGGCGGTCTACCCGGGGTTGACCCTCCACGGTCCGGTGGATGAGATGGGGATGCGCCCGGAGGTCCTGATCGCCACGGTCGCCGTTGAGGTCTCCACCGACGGCGCGACCTGGGTCGCGTTGGCCGAGGAAGAGCCCTCCAGCGGCCGCTACCAGGTCACCCACCTGGCAGGCCTCGACAATACCGCCGCCGGTCCGGACACCCTGGCGGTGCGCCTGACGGTGAACGGCCATTCGATGCAGACCGCGGCCGGGGCGGAAAGCCAACTCCTCTTCACCGCGCCGTAATGAGGCCGCCTCTCTTTCGGCTCGGCCGTGTGGATGGCGCGCAGACGCACAATCCAGCTCGGCGCCGGACCGTGGTGCGGCCCCTCCTTCGGCTGGGTTGCGCCGCCCTGGGGCTCCTTTTCCTTTTCGCCCCCGCCGCGGTCCACGCCGCCTCTTGTTGCGGTGGCGGCTCGGCCGCTGCCCTGGTGTTGCCCAAGTTCTCTCGGGCGATGGTCGCGGTGAGCCTCGACGCGGAGCACTACGACGGCTTCTGGAACGGCGACGGCTTCTGGCGCCGCGATCCGCCGGAGACCGATCTCAACCAGTACCGCCTCAACGTCGGCGGCGCCTATCGGTTGGCTTCGCGCTGGCAGGGGTTCGCGGTGCTCCCCTACGTCTGGAACCGCAACGACTACTCCGGTCTGGCGCGCGACACCGCCGGCCTCGGCGATTCCACGATCGGCGTCTGGTACGAGTCCTTTGACGACATCCGGTGCGTCTGGCGGGTGGGGAGCTGGCGAGACCTCAAGCCGGCGGTCTACTGGGGGGCGGCGGTCACGGTGCCCACCGGTACCTCGCCCTATGACGAGGTCAGCGACAACTTCGACATCACCGGCCGCGGCTTCTACCGCCTCGACGGCTCCGTGTTGCTCGACAAGACGATCTATCCCTGGTCCACCTCCGTGCAGCTCACCTATGGCCGCCACTTTGAGCGCGCGGTGAATCGCGAGTACGGCAACGCCGTGGAGCCGTACGACAAACGTCTCGGCGACCGGGCAAGCGCCACCGCGAGCCTCGGCTACACCTACTTCACCGGCGCGATGCACTCCCTCACCGGGACGGTCTCCTTCACCGACTTGTGGGAGGATAAGCAGCGGATCGACGGCGACGAGGACCCGACCTCGGGGTTGCGCAAGCGCGCCCTCGGAGGCGCCCTCGCGTGGGCCGCGCCCGACCGCAACTGGATTGTCAAACTCGCCTACAGCCACGCCCTGCAATACGACGGCTGGGGGCGGAACTTTCCTACGACCGACGTCGTCTCGGTGGGGGTCAGCCATGTCTTCCGGTAAGCGCTGGCGGCCGCGGGTCGCCGCCGTGTTGTGTCTCCTCCTCGCGGCCTGTGGCGGGGTGGGGGATGATCTCGTGCCGACGGACACGGACCAGCGCGCCACCCTCGCCGCCGGCGCGGTGGGCTCCACCCCCGGGGCGACCGCTCTCGACTTCCAGGTGCAGGACAGCGCCGACAACACGGTCAGACTCGCGGACTATCTGAGCGATGGCGCCACCCCTGCGGATGCGGTGGTCCTCTACTTCACCATGTGGTGTCCGATCTGCCTGAGCCACTCGGACCACCTGCTCACCACGGTGGTCCCGCGCTTCCGCGACCGGGGCCATGTGGTCTACGCCCTGGTGGACTACGTCTCCGGGTCGGTGACCCTGGCGCGGGCCGCGGAGCAGGGCAACGGTTACGCCGGCTCGGACTTCGTGGTCCTGGCGGATATCGGCCAGACGCTGTTTGACCAGTTCGACGCCGCCATGGGGACAATCGTGGTGATCGACGCGGGCGGGGTGATCCGGCTCAACGAGGACTACCGCACCGGCGCCAACCTGGTGGCCACCCTCGACGAGTTGTTGCCATGACCTCGATCGCTCGGGCTTGCGCGGCCGTGGTGGCGGCGGTCGTGGTCGGCTGCGCCGCACCCGCGGCGGAGGTGGGCGAGGGGGAGGTCGCCCGCGGCGCGGAGGTCTTCGCGACCTACTGCACCGACCGCTGCCACCAGACGCCGCGCCCCGACTCCCTCACCGCGAACCAGTGGCGGGCGGTGGCGCAGACCATGCAGGCGCGCCTTGCGGAGCAGGGACAGGAGCCGATCGCCCCGGCGGACTACGCCGCGTTGCTTGCCTACCTGACCACCCACGCCCGCGAGTAGCGGCGGCGCGGCCGGTGGCCCGTTGCGGGGAGCACGCCGGGCTCTCGACTGGCCCCAGGCGTGGGGTCGGCCGCGCTCCGCGGGCGTCTGGGAACTTGTCGGCCGGCCAATACCGCTGGCACCTTGGCGGGCGTGGCGCGCGGCCGAGCCGTCGGGCGGACGGGAGTCGATGGGGATCGCCCACGCGGTTGGATTGCGGGCGGTCGCACTGGGTAAAGCCAATGAACACCAACGGCTGCGAATCATGGACGGGGGAGGGCGCGGTCCACGCGGCTTGGGTTGGCGCTTGGTGCGGTAGACCATTCGCGTTCCTTCGCGTTGATGCGCGTCCATTCGCGGCCCGCTTTTGCGCGGGCCCAGCGATCTCATCCCGCACCACGCGCCCTTGCTTCGACGCACCATGGCGAACGCGACAGCCTTCTTACCCGCCCCGCGACTACCACCAGGAGACTCTCCGATGAGCAGACCACGCCCTGATATGGAGGGGGACGGTACGCGCCCCCCTCGCCATCCGGCACAGCTCCGGCTGGCTTCACCCCCCGTGGATGGCGAACTCTCGCCCACCCGTAGACCCTCCGGCGCGTCCCGCTCCAGAGGGTCTACGGGGGACCATCCCCTCACCGCCACCGCGGATCCGCCCGACAACCGCGACTGGCTCTACCGGCCGCCGCCGGTGCAGCTCAAGACCGTGATGGCCAAGCCGCGCGGGCTGAAGATCCTCGACCAGGGGACCGAGGGGGCGTGCACCGGCTTCGGCCTTGCCGCGGTGATCAACCTGCTGAATCAGCGGCGTGGTGCGGCAGTACGGGTGAGCCCGCGCATGCTCTACGAGATGGCGCGCAAGCACGACGAGTGGCCAGGCGAGGCGTACGCCGGCTCGTCATGTCGCGGGGCGATCAAGGGGTTCGCGCAGATGGGGGTGTGTCGCGACAGCTACTGGCCGTATCGGGACGATCGTCCCGGGGGGCTGACCGTGAAGGCGGCGCGGGATGCGCGCGCCAACACCATCGGCGCCTACTACCGCCTTGAACATCGGGTGAGCGACTTCCACGCCGCCCTCAACGAGGCCGGGGCGATCTTCTGCTCGGCCGACGTGCACGATGGCTGGGAGTCGCCGGCGGCGAAGAGTGGCGTCATCCCCCTGCGCTCGACGGTGACCGGTGGCCACGCCTTTGCGATCATCGGCTACAACCGCGAGGGGTTTTGGGTGCAGAACTCGTGGGGTCGCACCTGGGGCCAAGGGGGGCTGGCCCTGTGGAGCTACGAGGACTGGCACGCGCACCTCACCGACGCCTGGGTTCTCAGCCTCGCGTTACCCACGCCACAGATCTGGTGTTTGGGCGAGGCGGAGCGCGCCTCCACGCGCGGTGGCGCCAGCAACACCGGGCGCGCACCGGCGCGCGGCCAGATCGCCGGCCACTTCATCCACATGGACGACGGCCAGTTCCACGACGCCGGTGACTACTGGAGCAACCTCGCGGACGTGCAGGCAACCGCGGCCAACCTGGCGGCCAGCACCAAATACGACCACCTGCTGATCTACGCCCACGGCGGCCTCAACAGCCCGAAGGACTCGGCGCGGCGGATCGCCGCCATGCGCGACGTGTTCAAGGACAATCGCGTCTATCCCCTGCACGTCATGTACGACACCGGGATTTTGGAGGAGATCAAGGACATCGTGGTGGCGCGCGGCGAGCAGACCGGGGCGCGGGCCGGCGGGGTGAGCGATTGGTGGGACCGGGTGCTGGAGCGGATGACGCGGCGGCTGGGGAGGGCGTTGTGGCGCGAGATGAAGCTCGGCGCGTGCCGGGGGTTCGAGCACAACAACGCGGGGGTCCAGACCCTGCGCACCTTTGCCCAAGCCCTGCGGGCGGGTGGTGGACTGAAGCTCAAGGTCCACCTCGCCGGCCATAGCACCGGCGGTATCCTGCTCGCCCACCTGCTCAACGCCCTGGAATCGATCGCCCCGCGCCTGCGCCTATCGACCGTCAGCCTGCTGGCCCCCGCCGCCTCGGTGGCGCTCTTCAAGAGCCACTACTACCCGCTGCTGGGGGCGACGCGAACGGCGTTCGGCATCGATCAGATGACCGTCTACAACATCAGCGACGCGCTGGAGCAAGACGACACCGTCGGGCCGTACGGCAAGTCTCTCCTCTACCTGGTATCGCGCGCCTTTGAAGAGGAGACGCCCCTGCCGTTGCTCGGGATGCAGCGCTACGCCGAGCCCCTTGCGGCCGAGTGCAATGGCCGCGTCGAGTGGGTGGTCAGCCACGGGCGAGCGAAGCAGGAGGGGCGCAGCATGAGCACCACGCACGGCGGCTTCGACAACAACCCGGCGACCCTGAACGACATCCTGCGGCGGGTGGTCGGCAAGGAGCCAAAGCGGCTGTTCACCCCCAACGATCTGAACTACTGAGAGGTGGACCCATGGCCGATTTTGCCGCTGCCCTCGCCCTCGTGCTGATCCACGAGGGGGGCTATGCGAACGACCCGGACGATCGCGGCGGGGAGACCTACCGTGGCATCGCCCGCCGCTTCCATCCCGACTGGCCCGGCTGGTCGCGGGTGGACGCTCTTTCGCGGCGTCCCGGTTTCCCGCGTTCCCTGGAGACGGACCCGCGCCTAGCAGCGGCGGTGGCCGCGTTCTATCGCGACCTCTACTGGGATCAGTTCCAGGGCGACGCCCTGCCGGATCAACGACTCGCCGAAGAGCTGTTCGACACGGCGGTGAACCTCGGGGTCCGGCGCGCGGTGCGCTTTCTGCAGGAGGCGCTGAACCTGCTCAACCGCAATCAGCGCACCTACGCCGACTTGGTGGTGGACGGCTGGCTCGGGGAGAAGAGCCTCGCCGCCTTGGCGCTGGTGAGCGCGGCGGATGGCGACGCGCGCTTCGTGGTGAAGCTGATCAACGCCCTGCAGGCGGCGCACTACCTCGACGTGATGCGCCACGACCCGACCCAGGAGAAGTTCGCCCGCGGCTGGCTCTCCCGGACGTAGGCGCCTTCCGGACTGGCAACACGGGGATCGGCGCCGAACGGCTGAGTTGGGGGCGACCCCCGGTGGGTGAAGGGCATTGGAAAATGGTTTTTGGATCTCGCCGCGAATCACTGCGAATGGGCGCGAATCCTGGAGGGGGAGGGTGCGGCCCACGTGCGCGGCGGGCGCTGCGCCGCCGGCAAGCGCCAGCGGTGCCTCGTGCAGTGCGGCCCACGTGCGCGGCGGGCGCTGGCTCCGCCTGGAAGGTGGGTGGTCCCGCTTGGCTCGGTCTGCCTTGGGGGTAAGTGCGTCCTCGGCCTGCGGGAAGGAGAGCCACCGGTAACGCCGGCCGAGCCCAACGCTTCGCGTGGATGCGCCTCCCTTGGTGGCCAGCCCTTCAAGTCCGGCAGATTTCTCGGCGCCGGTCGGAGTTGGGCGATCGCGGGGAGCGCCGGCAGCCGCCCTACGGCGCGGCGGGGGGCGGGGTCACCGACGTGGGTGGGGTGGGGCTGGCGTGGTGGGCAGCCGGGGCGTGGTCGCCGAGGAGGTGGGTGCTGGTGAGCTGGTCGAGGGGCAGCCAGGGATCGAGACGGCCGGCGTACCACAGCCCGCCCAAAACCAGCACGGCCACGACGAAGAGATAGCTCTTCCACGGTCGCCGCTTGTCTGCGAACGGGTCCGCCAGGGAGCGCTCGGCGCCGGCGGGCAGCTTGGCAACGCCGGTGAGGGCGGCGCCAAACGGGACATTCAAGCGCGCCTTGGTGTTGATCGCCCAACCGTTCGCATCGAGGATCGGACCGAGGTTGCGCCGGCGCAGCTTCAGCCAGGCAAGGAGCATGGAGGGGCCCGAGATCGCCAGCCAGACGGCGGCGATGACCACCGGGTATTGCCACACCGCCAGCTCCATCAGCCCGGTGGCGACGCTCGCGATCGCCGTGCCGATCGCGCCCACCGCAACCCCCAGGGCGGCGACCGTGCCGACGTCGATCTTCTTCGCCTTGGCCGCCTCGGGCGCCGCCTTGTCCGCCGCACCCACCGTCGTGGCGACCTGGGTCATCTTGCTGATGGAGGGGGCCTCGGCCGCGGCGGCGCGCTTGCTGACCTGCTCCTCGATCATCCGCACCAGCTTCTTGTAGGGCAGCCAGAACGCCTCGCGCAGGCCGATCGGGTTGGCGACGATCCGGGTGATGGTCGCGTCCCAGTCGCAACCTTGGCGGTCGTAGAAGACGCCATTGCGGCCCACCATCAGGTTGTCCGAGTCGCCGTCGGTGAACACCGCGACGATCGACCGCTTCTGCCCGCCGGGGCGGGAGAGGTCGCAGTAGGCGAGGTAGGCGCCGGCGAGGCCGGCAAGGGTCGCGTGCTTGGCGGCGTCGGCCACCTCGATGCACAGGGTGCAGCCACGCGCGTCGAGATACAGGGTCCCGGCCTGAAAGACGGCCCCGCGGCGGCCATAGAAGTCGGCGAAGTTCACGTAGTTCGCCAGCACCTTCCCCAGGTCGCGCTGGAAGCGCACCAACTTCTCTACCGCCGCAATCTGCGCGTACTCCGGCGCCAGGGCGGCGTCTTGCTGGATCAGGGCGGTGATGGCGTCACGGGCTGGACCGGCGAGCAACTCGTGAAGGCGCGCCGTACCGAGCTGCGCCACCGCGCTGGCCGGCTTGGCCGCCTGCCACGCCACGAAGGGGGCGAGCTTCGCCTGCACCGCCGACCAGTCCGCCTCGCTCAGGGCGTCGCGTTCGCCCAACAGGGGGGCGATCGCCTGGCTGGCAAGGGTCGCGATGGCTCCCGTCCACGCCGGATTGAGGCCATCGGTTAGGGGCAGGGGCGCGTCCGGCACGATCTTGGCCAGGACCAGGGTGGCGATCTCCGCGCTGGCAAGGGTCAGCTCCTTGGCCGCCAGGGCGAGGTAGTCCTTCTCCGAGAGATTGAGGGCGGCGGTCGCCCGGCCATCGAAGGTAGCCAGGCGAAGCCGCGCGAAGTAATCGTCCACCTTCCCCCGCACCGCTTCGACCGCCGCTGCCGCCGCCGCGGTCGCCTCCTCCCCGAGGGGGGCGAGCCCCGGGTCCGCCGCCCGCGCCGCCCAGGCGCAATGGGCCGCGGCCTGGGTGAAGAAGGCGTCAAGCGTCACCTGATCCACCCCCACCTTGCCGCTCCGGTCGGGCTGCCCGCCGAGGGTGGCGATGATCTCCGTGATCGCTTGGCGCGTCGCCGGGTCGTCCGCGGATTCGGGCACGACGACCCCGTCGCCGTTGAACTGGGTGGTGGCGAAGATCGTGGCCGTGTCCGCCACGTCCGCCAGGGTGATGGCAGAGGCGTCCCCCTTGCCCAGCTCCGCCAGGACGCGCCTTGCCGCGGCCAGAATCCCCGGCTCTTGGATCGCAGCCAGGGCCACGCCATCGCCGCCACGCAACACGTCACCCACGTCCCGCAAGGCGCCGGCCACCCACTGGACCGCGGCGATGAGCTCTGGCGGGCGGATCCGGCCGTCGTGGTCCGTGTCGATCAGGTCCGCGGTCTTGGGGTCGAGCTCGATGCCACGACTGGGCATGGCCAGGGCGACCCACAGCTTGGGGTCGAGCTCGCCAAGGTGGGCGAGGTCGGCGCCGTCGCGGAACATGACCTGATCGACCCCGCCGGCACGAAAGAACTTCCAACGATGGGGTGCTGGGGTCTCCATCCCGATTCTCCTCCTGCGAAGTCCCCACCACAGGGAGTGGCACCCATTATTCCGAATGGGGTGGAAAGTTCCACACGATACCAGCATCGTGCCATAGCGCTCCCGCACCGCCGCGCCCACGGCGACGACGGTTGCCCGCGCACCACGTCCGCCACCGTGCCGCGGGCGGCGGGATGGCGCATGGCGGCGATTCTGTCGCCGTGGTTTCGTTGCACTGGGTGAGCCACACTGGCCCGGCCAGCGAGGGGAGCCACCCTCCCCACATTCCTGCCCATGGTTGCGATCGATAGTGATTCCGCGCCCGTAGCTACGGCGATCGCGGACCTCCTCGCCGTGGTTGAACGCCATGGTGGCCGGTTCGATGACCGACTGCGGATCCGCAGTCGCGGAGGCGAGCTCAGCGTCCACATCCAGGTGGAGGGGACGATGGGCGCACCCGCCCCTAGGATCATCCAGCTCCCCCCCGCGTGTTTGCTGCCCGTGGAGGCCTTTCACCTCACCGTCGCCGGGGACGACATCGTGGTTGTGGACCACGATCCCGACCTATCCCCGGCCCGCCAAGGGATCATGCAGGCGGTCGTGGAGGTGTGGAATCTCACCCGCAAGATCCCCCACCACCGCTTCTCGAACCCCGCCTGGCTTCAGCACGTATCCCCCGCGCTCTATCGCCGGCTGAGCGCAGGACGCCACCCGCCGGCCACCCCCGCCCCGTCGCGCAACGATCCCCTGGTCGACAACCTGCTCGACACCCGCACCCTCGTCTATCGCCTCGACCCCACCTCCGACCGCCACACCCAGGTGATCATGCCGGTGATTGATTTCCTCAACCACCATCCATTCGCGGCGCCATACCTGAGCGAGGCGGACGGGCCACACAACCACGTCCTTGCCGTCCAGGAGTTCTGCCCAGATCCCCAGAGCTGCGAGTGCTACGCGCGGTACGGGATCTACGACGGCTACGACACCTTCCTGCACTACGGCTTCGTCGCCCGCGAGACCCCCTTCGTGATCTCGATTCCGCTGCACCTGGACCTGCCCCCCCTGGGCAAGCTGACGGTCCACGCCTACAGCGGCCGGGCCCCGGACCAACAACTACCCAAGGCGATCGCGGACCTGGCCTTCTACCTCCCCGCCTTCACCGTCGACCGGGCGCACCACTCGGCGGAGGTTGGCTATCTGATGATCCCGCAGGGCAACGCCCCGCGCGCCCTACGGCGGGTCTTGGCGGTGATCCTCCACGCGATCGAGCCGCGCCTCAACGACGCGAAAATCGCCACCATCGTCGAGGCCATCGAACCTGAAATCCTCGCGCGCAATGTCGAGTTCTACCAAGACCTCCGGCGCGACCTGGAGGAATACGCCGTCCCGCCGGGGTTTCGTTCGGTCGTCGACGGAGCGCGCGCGATGGCAGACCTCCAGCTTGAGAAACTACGGCGCTACCCCTTCTTTGCAGCCCGGTAACTGCCAGGTTGTTTGCGCCGGCTTCGCCCTCGTTGGCCGCGCCACGGGCGGAGCGCAATGGGGTCATGGCGCCTTGGTGTTGTGTCGCCGATCGGGCCGTGCACACTGCGCGGCCACGGCCGCCGGCAAGCTTCGCGCGCGGAGGTCGTGAATGAAGGGGGTGGGAGAGTCGGACCCCTTCCGGGGGCAACGATGACGATGGCCAACGATCTCTTGCATCCCCGCCAGGGGCGCGCGGGCGCCCCGTCGCGCCGCCATTGGGTCGCACTGCATCTTCTCCTCGGCTTGACCCTACTCGCGGTCGGGGTACCGGCGGCGGTGGCGACGGTCGCCATCCCACCGCTCACCGGGCGGGTGGTGGACGCGGCCGCGATGCTCTCGCCGCGGGCGGAGCAGGCGATCGACCGGGAGCTCGCTCAGTTGGAGCAAAGCGACTCGACCCAGGTGGTGGTCCTCACCCTTGCGACTCTCGCCGGCGAGGACCTCGAATCTTTTGCCCTGCGTGTGGCCCACGACACCTACCACCTCGGCCAACAGGGCAAGGACAACGGCGTCCTCTTGTTGGTGGTGCGGGATGACCACCAGATCCGCATCGAGGTCGGCCGCGGCCTCGAGGGGGTCCTCACCGATCTCCTCGCCGGCCGGATCATCGATCGCGTGATGACGCCGCGCTTTCGCGCCGGGGACTTCGCGGGCGGGATCAAAGCCGGGGTAGAGGCGATCGGCCAGGCGGTGCGCGGCGAGTTCAAGGCGCCCGCGGCGGGTGGCCGCAGCCACCGCGGGCGCGGCTCCGATGTGCTCTTCGGCCTCCTCTTGCTGCCCGCCATCCTCGGCCGCGGCGGCCTGCTTCTCGGCCTCATCGGCGGCGCGATGGTTGGGCCGCTCATGGTCCTGCTCGCCTTCCCCCCCTTCTCTCTCATCAAGGCGGCGGTGGCGGCAGTTGCGTGCGGGCTCCTCGGGGCGGTGGCTGGCGCCCTGTTCGGGGGGCGGCGCAGCGGGATGGGGTTCGGCTACCCCGGCGCCTTCGGCTCCACCCGGATGGGCGGCGGTTTCGGTGGCTTCGGTGGCTTCTCGGGCGGCGGCGGCGGCTTTGGCGGTGGCGGCGCCTCGGGGGGGTGGTGAGATGGCGACGACTCCCGAGCTCTTGAGCCGTGCCGCCCAGGGACGCATCGCCGGCGCGGTGGCGGCGGCAGAGCAAGCTACCTCCGGCGAGATTGTGGTCACCGTCGTCCCCGAGTCCAACCCGTACCCGCGCGCCGAGCTCCTCGCGGCCCTGATCGCCGGGGTGGCCGTTGGCCTCGCCGTCACCCTCGCCACCGGCTCCGAGTCGCTTTTCCGCTTCCTGCCCACGGCGCTCGCCGCCACCGTGGTCGCCCTCGGTGCCGTCCGCCGCTGGCCGGTCCTCAAGCGTCCGTTTGTCTCCCCGTGGATCCGCAAGGAGGAGGTGCACCAGCGGGCAATCCAGGCCTTCTTCGACCACCGCCTCTACCAAACCGCCGAGGCCACCGGTGTCCTCCTCTTTCTGTCGCTCTTCGAGCGGCGGGTGGAGCTCCTCGCCGACCAGGGGATCGACACGCGCGTCCCCCGCGGGAGCTGGGACGCGATCGTCGCCGAGCTCACCACCGGACTGCGGCGCGGCGTCGTGGTCGAAGCCACGGTGGCGGCGGTGGAGCAGATCGGCGCCCTCCTCGCCACCCACGCCCCACCGCGCGCCGGCGACACCAACGAACTCCCCGACGGACCGCGGCTCGGGTAGCCCGAAGGGAGCGGCAGGTTCCCTTCGGGCTCGGAGCCTGTCGGACTTTGTCCCGATCGATTGCAGCGCGCGGACCCATGCTCGGATCGTGAGCCAGGGCGCGTGCGCCCTTCTTCGTCGCCTCGCCCCACGTAGCTCTACGAACGGGTCGATCCGGACTCGCGCTCGCTTCTCCTCGGCACACGATCGACCAAGTCGGACAGGCTCCGAGACCCCACGGTGCGGGACATGCCGTACCGCCGGCGGGTGGGCGCCCGTCCACGTTCCACGAGGAAAGACGCCACCCGGAACCGCATCGGGTCACGACAGGGGGCGCGTGCGCCCGCCATCCACGGGGTGGCCGAGAGGATCCGGGCCACCATGCCGGCCGGTGGATCTGGGCCCCATGGTTGCACCGCGCCGGTCAGGCGGAGGTCAACCCGCCGGGCGCTGCGTCCCGCGCCCCTGCTGATCTCACGCAGGCAGGCGGAGGAACTCCTTCATCGTCCGCATGAGGGTGGCAAAGTGGTCCGGGTTGCCGAGGTTGAGGCGGTACTCGTTGATCACGATCACCCGCTGTGCCTCCCATTCTTTCCAGCAGGCGGCACAGGTGTGGGCGAGGAGCTTCGTGCCGAGGGCGCCGCCGAAGTCGCAGGTGGTCATTGGCGCGGCGCTCTGGCCGCAACGGCTACAGGTGATGGTGGACATGGAGAGTCGCCTGGCTCCAGGGGGGAGGGGATGCGGAGGGGTGGGCCGCGACTGCGGCCGGTGATCGGTTTGGGGGAGAGGGCCTCGTCGAGCTCCGAAGGCTCCTAGTCTCTCTCTCACAACGGCCGCACATGGCGGTAGAGGGGCTCGGGGAGAGGTTCGCCGGCGTGCCGTTGCTGGTTGGCGAGCGCGCTCACCTTGGTGAGGAGGGCGTCGATCGCCGCGTCGTAGGTGGCGCCGGTGGCCTCGACCGCGTCGAGCTCGGTGGCGACGGCAACGAACTGGGCGCCGCGTTGTTCGACGTCGAAGTGGTAAGCGGGCAGGGCCATCCACACCCCCAAGGAGAGGGAGCCATTCAACCAGAGGGGTGGGGACCCATCAAGCGCCAAGCGCCTCGTGGGCGAGGGTCAGCGGGGTGTTGATCAGGACGGCCAGGCGCGCGGTAGGGGAGGCGCCGTCCACCGCGGGAATCTCGGTCAGGTCGGTGGCGCCGGCGGTGGCGGTGACCCCGTGGATCCCGTGGGCGATGGCGTCGGCCACCGCCTCGGAGCGGTTGCCGTCGGTGACCAGCACGATGTCCTCGCCACACTCCTCGATGCGCGCCTCGGGGAAGAGGTCACGGAGTTGCTCCCACAAGATCGCCATCTCACCTGCGCCGGGGGCGACCGCGGCCACGGTGGTGGGCTCATTGCGCTCCAGACGGCCGCGCACCGCATCGAGAAAGCTCGCCGCCACCCCAGGCGGTAGCGGCGCGCTGAAGGCGTCGTCGCAATAGGTGGTGATCCGATCGCCCCCCTCCTCCTTCGCCCGGTAGAGGGCAAGGTCGGCACAGCGCACCACCGCGCGGCCGCACACGTTGGCGTCCGCCACTCCGAGGCTGGCGGTGATCCGCACCATCGTGCCGGTGTCGCTGGCCACCGCGACGTTGCGGATCGCATCGCGCACCACCTCCGCCACATGGGCCGCGCCGGGGGCGTCCGTGTCGGTGAGCAATAAGAGGAACTCGTCGCCACCCAGGCGGTAGGCGCGGTCGTTCTCGCGGCATCGTGCGCCGAACACCGCCGCCACCGCGCGTAAGAGCGCGTCGCCGGTGGCATGGCCGTGGGTGTCGTTGACCGCCTTGAAGCCGTCGAGATCTAGGTAGATCGCCACCACCGTCTGGTTCGTCGCTCTTGTGTAACGGGTGCGCTGATTGGCGGCGAGGGCGTGGCCGAGGTCGCGGTCGAAGAGGGCGCGGCCGGCAAGACCGGTGAGGGCGTCGATCCCCGCCGCCGCCGCCTCCTCCTTCAAGCGGCGGATCGCCGCCACCAAGGGGCTGCCGCCGTCGCCGGTCGCGATCTGCTCCAGCTTCTCCACCACCTCGGTGAGCTCCATGGTCACCTCCATGAGCTCGCCACGGAGCGCCACACCCTCGAGGGCGAGGACCGTCTCCATCTCCAGCCGCGCCGCGGTGGTCATGCGTGGCAAGAGGGTCCGCTCCGTCTCCTCAATTTGCGCGAGCCGCTGGTTCAGCTCCGCCTCGCGCCGTTGTAAGGCAACCTCGCGCTCGGCAAGTTGGCGCTGTTCGGCGGCGAGCTGGGCCGCGAGCTCGTGGTACAGGTTGGTGACCACCGTCCGCCCCTGCTCGGCCCCCGCCTCCAAGGCGATCCGCTCGACGGACCAGGCGCGTGCCTGGCTCTCCAGCTCCGCCACCATTCCGGCAAGTCGCTTCACCTCCCGCTCCAGCTCCGGCGCCGGTCGCGCGTCGCCGTGGGGTGGCGGCAGGCCGATGCTCGCGCGAAAGAGGTCGGCGAGGCGGTCGCGGTTGCGCTGGTGGGGAGGCACCGCCTCCAGAAAGTGGCGGTAGACGCGACCGAAGAGTTGCAGGTAGTGGGCGGTCGCCGGCAGGTCGTGGTCGGCGAGGATCGCGTGGGCGAGCTCGGCGAGCTCGGCGGAGCGGTCGGCAGGGGAGGGGAGACGCGAAGCCATGGCCCCCTTATCGACCGCCGCCGTGACCGCGCAAGACGACGGGGAGCAGGCCGGCGAAGGCGGAAGGCCGCGCCGGCTGGCTCGCCGTCAGCTCGGCGGCGGTGCAGCCGCCGGGGGTCACCGCGCAGGTGGCGATCCCCGCGGCGCGTCCCATCGCGATGTCGTATGGGGTGTCGCCCACCGCCACCACGCAAGCCGGGGCGACACCGGTAACAGCGAGGAGCTCCTCCACCCTGTCCGGGAACGGTTGTGGACGAGCGACAGCGTCACCGCACCCCAGCGCCGCGAAGGTCGCCCCCAGGCGCTCCTCGGCAAGAAGCTGGTCGGACTTTGTCGGTCGTGGCGAGAAAAAGCGGGCTCGAGTCTAAATCCGCACCGTTCGTCACTGCGTGGGCCAGGGAACGCAAACGCCGCCCGATCCGGGGAGCGCATCGCAACTTCGCAGTTGATCGACAAAGCCCGACCGACCCCTAGAGGCGCACCGTCTCCAAAAAGTCGGTGTACACCGCGCCGCGCTGGAACTCGGCGGTGCGGAGGATGCGCTGGTGGAGGGGGATGGTGGTGCTCACCCCCTCGATCACCATCTCGCCCAGGGCGCGGCGCATCTTGATGATCGCCTCGTCGCGGTCGTGGCCGAGGACGATCACCTTGGCGATTAGCGAGTCGTAGTAGGGCGGCACCACCGCGCCGGCGTAGGCGGCGGTGTCAACGCGGGTCCACGGGCCACCGGCTGGGATGAAGGTGGTGATGGTGCCGGGCGAGGGGGTGAACTTCACCGGGTCCTCGGCGTTCACCCGGCACTCAATCGCATGGCCGTGGAAGTGGACGTCCTGCTGAGTGAAGGAGAGCGGCAGGCCGGCAGCGACCCGGATCTGCTCCTTCACCAGGTCGATGCCGGTGACCATTTCAGTCACCGGGTGCTCCACCTGGATGCGGGTGTTCATCTCCATGAAGTAGAACTCGCCACCCTTGTCGACGATGAACTCCACCGTACCGACGCTCTGGTATCCAACCTCGCGGGCGGCGTGGATGGCGATCTCGGTCATCTTGGCGCGGATCGCCTCGTTGATGGCGGGCGACGGCGACTCCTCAAGGAGCTTCTGGTGGCGGCGCTGGATGGAGCAGTCGCGCTCGCCGAGGTGGACGACGTTGCCAAAGCGGTCGGCGATGATCTGCACCTCCACGTGGCGCGGTTGCTCGATGTAGCGCTCGACGTAGACCCGGTCGTCGGTAAAGGCAGCCCCCGCCTCGGCGCGCGCCGCCGAGTAGGCGGGAGAGAAGGCGGCCTCGGTGTTCACCTGCCGCATCCCCTTGCCGCCACCGCCGGCGGACGCCTTGATGATCACCGGGAAGCCGATCTTCCGGGCCACGGCGAGCCCCGCGCGTGCCGAGTCCACCACCCCGTCGCTCCCCGGAACCACCGGCACCCCGGCCGCGATCATCGTCTCCTTGGCTCGTGCCTTGTCGCCCATCAGGCGAATGTGCTCCGCGGTCGGGCCGATGAAGGTCAGCCCTACCGAGTGGCACATCTCCGCGAACTCGGCGTTCTCCGCGAGGAAGCCGTAGCCCGGGTGGATGGCGTCGGCATCGGTGACCTCGGCGGTGGAGAGCAGGGCGTGGCGGTTGAGGTAGCTGGCGCTGGCCGGGGGCGGACCGATGCACACCGATTCGTCCGCCTGCTGAATGTGCAGGGAGGTGGTGTCCGCCGTCGAATAGACCGCCACCGTGGCGATCCCGAGCTCACGGCAGGCGCGGATCAGGCGAAGCGCGATCTCGCCCCGGTTGGCGATGAGGATCTTCTTGAACATCGGTGGAGTCCGTCGGCCGTAGGGAGGGGAGGCGTTCGCGACTAGGTTCCGGGTCAGGACTGCCCTGGGCCTAGCGCGGTTAGGTCTCAATCACGAAGAGCGGCTCGCCGAACTCTACCGGGGTCGCATCTTCCAGCAGGACCTTTACGATCCGGCACCCCTTCTCCGCCTCCACCTCGTTCATCAGTTTCATCGCCTCAATGACGCAGAGGGTCTGGCCTGCCTTCACCTGGTCGCCCTCCGCCACGTACGGCGGGGCGTCGGGAGCGGGCGCACGGTAGAAGGTGCCGACGATTGGGGAGGTGATCACCTCCTGCCCCTTCTGCAGACCCCCCTCCGCGGCCGGCGGCGCGGCGGCCGGTGCGTTCGCCACCACCGCGGCCACCGGCGCGGCCACCGCCGGGACGGCTCCCTGGGCGGCCACGGCGGGCGGCGTGCGACCGAAACGGCGCAGGCGCACGCGGGTGCCGGAGCGCTCCACCTCCAGCTCCTCCACGTCGGTGCGCGACAGGATGCGGATCAGATCGCGAATGTCCTTGTTCGTCAGACCGAGGTGTGTGGGCTTGTCGTTGGCCATGGTCTCCCCGGGAAAGGGTGGAATCACGCCTCGCCGCGCAGACGGCGCACCAGTCCATCGAGGGCGAGAAGGTAGCTGTCCGCGCCGAGGCCCGTGATGACACCGGCAGCAATGTCCGAGAGGTACGAGCGGTGGCGGAAGGGGTCGCGGGCGAAGACGTTGGAGAGATGCACCTCGATGAACGGCCGGTCGATCGCCAGCAGCGCGTCACGGACCGCGACGCTCGTGTGGGTGTAGGCGGCCGCGTTGATCAACAACCCGTCGCCGCCTCCCGCCGCGTGGATCGCCTCCACCAGGGCCCCCTCGCCGTTGTACTGGCCGCACACCAGCGCCACCCCCAACGCGGCGGCCCGCTCGCCGAGGCGCTGGTCGATCTGCGCCAGGGTGAGGCGGCCATAGCGCTCCGGCTCGCGCTGCCCCAACAGGTCGAGGTTCGGACCGTGCAGGCAATAGATGGTGGTCACGACTGCGGCTCCTGCTCCAAGGCGGTGATGCGCGCAGTCAGCACCGAGTCCCCCGGGTTGCGGCGCAGGAGGGTGCGGTAGATGGCGATCGCCTTGGCGCGGTGGCCCTGGCTCGCGTAGAGCTGCGCCATGGTGGGGTTGACGAAGGGGTCGTCGCCCGGCGCGGCCGGCCGCGGCGGGGTGGCGGGCGGCTCGCTGGCCACCAGCCCCAGCAAACGGTGGGCCGCGAAGAGGTTGGCCGGACAGGCGGCGATCACCGCCCGGTAGGCTCCGATTGCCTCCGCCGTGTGCCCCTCGTGCTCGGCGAGCTTTCCGAGGGTGAGGTGGAGCTGGTAGTAGCCGGGCTTGGCCCGCAGCCCCGCCTCGGCGATCGCCCGCGCCGCCGCGGTCTCGCCGGCCGCCAGCCACCGCTCGGCAAGGGGGTACTCCAGGTGGAGGTCGGGGCGCCGCGCGTGGAGCTGTTCCAGGGCCAGCAGCACCTCGCCGTCGGACGACGCGGGGGCGGTCGCCATGGCGCTCACCCGGGAAGGTCTCCGCGGCGCGCCAGCTCCGGGTCACGCTCCCACGGCTGGCGCGGATTGCGATGGACCACCACCTGCCCGCCGGTCACCTCCGTAAATCCGTGGATGAAACCGGCCGCCTGCTGACGCTGAAAAAAATCGCGGAGCCACGCCAGGCCGTCGGTCGACCCCTTGCCGATGCGCATCCACGGCGCCGGCTTGAGGGTGAGATCCGCCTCCGCCGCCTTCACCAAAAAGGTGGGAAGGTGCACCTCGCAGTGGTTCAAATCGCCGCCGCGCAGGGTAACCAGGCTCTGGCGGCCCTGGACGTCGACGACTTCAAACTGGTGGTTAACCATCGCTTCTTCCTGACCCGCGGGTGGGCGACACGAACCGGCGCGCATCCTACATCGACAAGGGAGGCGCCTGTCACGGGGGCAGGTGGTTGCGGTCCCACCCAGCCAGGAAGGGGAGGGCGACCCGCGGGCCACCCCCACCCCGGCGCAATCGCCGCTTTGGAGACGACCCGGCAAGCACCGGTGCGGGTCACGAGGTCGTCGATCTCCGCGGCCGGCGCAATCGCCACTTTGGAGACGACCCGGCAAGGGCGGACTCCCCCAACGGGAGGAGCGAAGGCGCAGCTCGCGCCCCGGCGCAGAGGCAGAGGGGGAGGGTGGCCGGCAGGGGCGTCGCCGCGGCGTGGTCGCCAGCCATGCGCCCCTGACCAGGGCGACGTTGAGCCCTGCACTCCCCCAACCCAGCGCTTGAAGGTCGGTTCGCCGCCCCCTGCGCGCCATCGACATGCGCTTGCTCGCCCCGCCCCAACCCAGCGCTTGAAGGCTGGTTCGCCGCCACCCCGGGAAGAGCCCTCCGCGCCTCCGCGCGCCCCAGCCAGCGTCCCGCACCCTCCCCCGATCGGTTGTGCCCGCCTCTACGGCACGAGCGTCTCGGTGATCGCGGTCACTGCCGCCGTGCCGGCGGGCCAGGCGGCGAGGAGCGACTCGGCGGTCGCTCGCCAGCGGGTCGCGCCCACGGTGGCCGCCATCGCCAAAGGGGTGGCGTCGCCGGTGGCGCAAAACCGCTCGTAGGCGGCGACCCACTCTCCGGCGAGAACACGATGCAGGCCGCGCAGGTGGGCAAAGTAGAGGTGCAGCGGCGCGGCCGCGCCGGTGGCCACGAGGTAGGGGAGGGTGGTGAGAGAGTCGGCGAAAAGGTCGCGCACCGCCCGCAGGCAGAGCTCCGGCCGGCCGCAGCCGATCGCCGCCTGCATCTCCAGCCAACCGGTTCCCAAAATTCTTCCGGCGAGCCCCTCACCTACTTCATGAAGGGTTGCCGCCGCTACCTGGGCGGTGGTCACCCGTTCCAAAAGAGCCTCCGGCCCACCGTCGCCGGCGGCCGCGAAGAGCGCCATGGCGCGATCCAGTGGCCCGTCACGGTGTTGTCCCTGCCACTCCTCGATCCGCGACCACACCTCGCGCCGGAGGGCGTCGGTGCGCACGAAGATCTGCTCCCCCTGGAGCATGGCGGGCGGCGCGGCCATGTCACGGGCGAGCTCGCGTCCCGCCACCTGGATTGCAAACCCCTCCCGTTGTTCGGCGCGCGCCAGCTCGGCGAGGAAGAAGGTGGGCCGGCCGCGGTGGCCGAGCCCCGCGCCGTAGACGAGGCCGAGGGGAGAGAGCGCCGCGTTCGCGTGCGCCACCGCGAAGGGGTCGCACGGTCCGGACGGAAGGGGCAGGGGACCGAACTCATCCCCCTCGATCTGCTCCCACAGGGCCTCGCGCCGACTCAACCAGTCGCCCACCTCCTGCTTCGCCAGGGTCGCGGTAAGCCCCATGCCACGCTCCCAGCGAAAGTGCTCACGCATCTTCAGAAGAAAGATGCACAAGGTGTGGTCGGCGGCGTAGCGCGCGTCGGCGATGTCGCAGTTGCGTTGAACCGCACGCACCAACTGGGTCGGGGCGTCCATCGGCCGGTGTAGCACGGAGGGAGGGGAGTGCACACCGCCCGCGGCGCGGTGCGACGGGGGTTCGCCGGCGACCCGCTCGGGGAGCGGTTGGCGCTCGGCAAGGGGGGCGCAGGGGCGACGTCGTACGGGGTTGGCGATGTGGGCGGGGGGACCGTGTCGCCAGACCCCGGCCCGCAGAGGGAACGACAGCGTTTGCTAGCCGTGGCTTGCGACGATCATTTGGACAAACGAGTGAGGCGAAAGCGAGCGCCGCTGCGCCACGGCGGCGAACCCACCGAACCATTGCAGGCGCGCGCCTCGGCTCGCGAACCACACCCCTCCAACGCCCGCGCGACCGCCTCTTTCCCCACTCCTCTCCGCGCCTTTCCACTCTTTCCTAACCCGCAGCCCCAGGGGGCGCCCGCACCGAGGCCGCCCTCCGCGGCACTGTCGCGCCGGCCGGCTCCGGGGGTCGGTGCGCGAGTCGCGCTTCCAGATCGACCCCGTTGTTTCAGATAAGAAGGATTATGGAAACTTTTTTCCGATCCCGATCAGCTCGCCGAGGATCGCGCCGCGCCGCCGGCGCAGGAGGGTCCGCGCCACCTGGTAGCTCGCCTCCCCGCTCAGGTAGGTAGCGAGAAGGTCGCGCAACGACGCGCTGTGGCTCGCGGCGCCGACGAGGAGGTTGAGGAGGCGCGGCCGGAGGTAGTCGTGGGCGATCGCGTACCCCTTCTCCAGCTCGGGGACGACGGTGCGGCGCACCGCCGCCGTGTAGGTCGCGGGCTCGTCCAATAGAAACGCCTCGGCGAGCAACCGCGCCGACGCCAGCGCGTAATAGATCCCCTCGCCGGTGAGTGGATCGGCGAGGCCGGCGGCGTCGCCGATGAGCGCCCAGCGATCGCCCTGAATCCGGTACCGGTCCAAAAAGCCGCGGCCGTGGAGCGGGATCACCCAGCGCATCGGCGAAGCGTCCGGGGCCACCGCCCCGGGATAGTGGCGGTCGAGAAACTGGCGCAGGCTCGCCGCCAGGGCCGCGCTGCGGTGGCTGGCGGCCGGGGCGCCGATCCCGATGGAGGCGTAGCGGGCGGCGACAAACGCCCAGACGTAGCCCATACCACGACCGAGAAAGGCGATGTCAACGCCAGGAGTTAGCTCCGGCTCATTGAGGTGATAGTCGAGGGCGAGGATCAGCTCGCCGCGAGCCAATGGGCGGTCGAGACAACGGCGCACCGTGGAGACCGCGCCGTCCGCGCCCACTAGGTGGGTGTAGCCGCCCTCCCCGCTCGCCTCGCCCCCTTCGCCCCCCTCGGTGGTCAGCCGCCACCCCCCCCCGTCGCGCCTCACCGCGGTGACCCGGAGGTCAAGGTGGCGGGCGCCCGCGGCCACCGCCTGGCGCAGGAGGAAGCGGTTGAGCGCACGGCGGGGGAGCAGCCAGAGGGGGCGGCCGCTGTCGATCTCCGCGATCCGCCCGGACGGCGCGATGAGGCGGAAACGCGCCACCGCCTCCGCCTCCGCGGCCAACCCCGCGAGGAGGGGGAAGGAGGCGATCGCCTTGGTAGTAATCCCGCCGCCGCACGGCTTCGACCACGGGGCGAGCGGGTCGAAGAGGTCGACGGCGACGCCGTTGCGCGCCATGAGATAGGCGAAGTAGCTGCCGGCGACGCTGGCGCCGACGATGGCGATGCGGGTGGGCATGGGCTCGCGGCGCGTGCGTGTACAGCCTGCAAAGGACCGCGGACAGCTTACCCGGCGGGCGGCGAAAATCGACCCGGCCGCCGCCCCCCGCCCGCTGCTCCGCCCGGTGTCGACTGAACCTGGTCGCCGGTCGGCCTTGGACAGTCGTGACCCGCGGAGGCGGGCGCCCGTCCGGATGCAGACCGGTTCGCCGCGGGGCGCGGGGCCAGGGGCGTGTCGGACTTTCACCCGGAGGCAGGGCCAAGCGGGTGGTGGGCCCGGTTCTTCGTCACCGCGGG
>MNYW01000163.1 GCA_001873295.1 Nitrospirae bacterium CG2_30_70_394
GTCCACCAGGCCGCGTGGCGCGGCGAGGGTGGCCTCCCGGCGGCCAACGCCTGCGTCATGACAAGTTGCGTGTTTGCAGGACTGACCCCAGAGGTGAGGACTGACCCCGGAGGTGACCCCCGCCCTGTGGGTTCCCATCAAGGCCATTTGTCGGGGGTAGACCCCCGTCCCCGCAGAGGAGGCAGCGCCACCCCCGGCGGCGCGGGCGGGGGGGCGGTGGGGGGAGCGGTAGCGGGGCGCTACCCCACCTCTTCCAGCCCCGCCGCCGCCCACGCCGCGCGCAGGCGTGCGACCAGGGCCGGGTCGTGGCGGAGGTCACCGGGCCACGGGCGCGGGTGGCCCTCTTCGGCGAGCTTGCGGGTGGCGTCGATGCCGATCTTGCCGCCGAAGCGCGGCTGCGGGCTCGAATGGTCCAGGGCGTCGAGGGGTCCCTCCACCACCGTGATGTCGCGCTTCCAGTCGACGTTGTTCGCCACCCGGAAGGCGACCTCGCCCACTTTTTGCACGTCCACGTCGCCGTCTACCACCACGATGCATTTGGCGAACTGCATCTGCCCCAACCCCCAGAGGGCGTGCATCACCTTGCGCGCGTGGCCCGGGAACCGCTTGTTCACGGAGACCAGGACGAGGTTGTGGAAGACCCCCTCGAAGGGGAGGTGAAGGTCGACGACCTCCGGCAGTTGCAGGCGGATGAGGGGCAGGAAGATCCGCTCGGTCGCCTTGCCGAGCCAGTCGTCCTCCATCGGCGGCCGGCCGACGATGATCGTCGGATACAGCGGCTCGCGGCGGCGGGTGAGGCAGGTGAGGTGAAAGACCGGGTACGGCTCGGGAAGGGAGTAGTAGCCGGTGTGGTCGCCGTACGGCCCCTCCATCCGCCGCTCCGCCGGCTCCACGTAGCCCTCGAGGATGAAGTCGGCGTGGGCCGGCACGAGGAGATCCGGGATTGTCTCCGCCGCCACCATCTCCACCGGCCGGTTGCGCAGGAATCCGGCGAAGGCGACCTCGGGGAGGTCGTCGGGCAACGGCGCGGTGGCGGCGTAGATCAGCGCCGGGTCGCCGCCCAGGGCCACCGCCACCGGCAAGGCGGTGCCGGCCTGGCCGGCGGCGCGCAGGTGGGCGGCGCCGTGCTTGTGGATGTGCCAGTGCATGCCGGTGGTCTGGCCGTCGTAGAGCTGCATCCGGTACATCCCGACGTTCGGCGGCCCGCCCGCGGGCGAGCGGGTGAAGACCAGGGGCAGGGAGATGAATGGGCCGCCGTCGTCGGGCCAGGCGGTGATCACCCCCAAGCGGTTCAGATCGGGGGCGTGGTCGATCACCTCCTTGCACGGCGCGCTCTTCACCCGCTTCGGGAAGAAGTGGGCGATCTGGCGCAGGCGGCCGAGGGACTTGAGGGCCGCAAGCCCCGCCGCCGGCGGCGCCAGGAGGTCAAGGATCCGCTGCCCCGGCTCCTCCAGACTCTCCACCCCGAGGGCCATGCAGATGCGCCGGTGGGAGCCAAAGAGGTTGATCGCCACCGGCCAGGCTGCCCCCTTGACCCGCTCAAACAGGAGCGCCTTGCCGCCCCCCGGCAGCTTGCACTGGCCATCGGCGAGGGCGGCGATCTCCAAGACCGGGTCCACCGCGTAGGGGACGCGGATCAGCTCGCCCGCCTCCTCCAGGGCGTGGACGAAGTCGTGCAGGTCGGCGTACGCGCGGCGGGGGAGGGGGGCGGCCATGGGGGCGCGAGTCTACGGAGGGCGGCGGGAGCTGTCAGCTCTGGAGCGTCGCGCCTGGAGTCAGGCCTTTGTCGTACCAAAGTAAAGGTCTGACCCGATCTGGCCTGACCCCATCTGGCCCCCTCGCCCCCTCTTGCTGGGTCATGGATACTCGGCCGATGGCGCGCCTCGCCCTACTCCTTGGTTGGGTAGTGGCCCTCGGGGGGGGCGTCGCCGCCGCGGCGCCGGTGGCGCGGCCGGTGGCGATGGAGGAGGCGGTGGCGTGGGCGGTCGGGCGCAACCTCGGGGTCGCCCTGGCGACGGAGGCGGTGGAGGTGGCGACCGCGGCGGGGGTCGAGGCGGCGGCCACCTTCGATCCCAGCCTGAGCGCCAGGGTCGGCTTCGACCACAGCGAGATGCCGGTGGCGTCGGAGCTGTTCGGGACCACCCGCGAGGCGGTAGACCTTCGCCTCGGGCTGACGCGCCGCTTCGCCCTCGGCACCGAGTCCAGCCTCACCCTCACCGGCGATCGCCAGCGCGACAACTTCCCCTTCTCTACCCGCAACCCGCGCTTTGACGCGGGGCTGGTGGTGGAGATCGCCCAGCCGTTGCTGCGCGGCGCGGGTACGGCGGTGAACCTCACCCCGATGCGCCTGGCGCGGGTGGCGAGCGCGGAGGAGGCGGTGCGCCTGCGGGCGGCGATGGAGGAGGTGGTCCTCGCCACCGAGACCGGCTACTGGCACCTGGTGGAGGCGGGGGAGCGGCTGAAGGTGGCGCGTAGCTCCTTGGAGCTGGCGCGCTCGTTGGCGGAGAACGTCGGCGAGCGGGTGCGGGTGGGCGGGCTGCCGCCGTTTGAGCAGCTCGCGGCGGAGGCGGAGGTGGCCCTGCGTGACGAGGCGGTGGCGGAGGCGGAGCAGGGGCTCGCCGATGGCCAGGACCACCTCTTGGAGGTGACCGGGGTGGGGACGGCGGAGGCAGAGAGCTGGGCCCTGCGGCCCGTGCCCATGGAGCTGCCGGAGATCGAGGCCGAGGAGCCCGACCTGGCCCGCGCCCTCGATCGAGCCTTGGCCCACCGCACCGATCTGGCGCTGGCCCGCCTGGCGCGCGCGGCGCGCGGCCTGGAGGCGGCGCGCGCCGACAACCTCCGCCTGCCGGACCTCGCCCTCACCGGGCGCGCCGGGGTGGGCGGCCTCACCGGCGAGGGCCAGGTCGAGGAGCTTGCCGGCCAGCTCGGCCGGCGCGACTTCCCCTCCTACGGCGCCGGCCTCGCCCTCACCTATCCGTTGGGTAACCGCGCCGGCGTCGCCGCCGCCGCGGCGGCCCACTCCCGCCACCGCCAGGCCGACCTCGCCCTGCGCCAGGCGGAGGTGGCGGTGGTGGCGGCGGTGCGCGCCGCCAGCCGCGACCTGGCCACCAGCGCGCGGCGGATCGCGGCGACCGCCAAGGCGGTGAGCGCGCGCACCGCGGTCGTGGAGGCGGAGGGGGAGAAGTTCCGCCAGGCCATCGCCACCGCGCACGAGGTGTTGGCGGCGCAACGCGACCTCACGGAGGCGCGCGAGCGCCAGGTGGCCGCGCGCACCCGCTACCTCCTCGCCGTCGCCCGCTGGTGGGACGCCCAGGGGATGCTCCTCGAACGCCACCACCTGCAGGTGGCGGTGGGGGCGGACGTGGCGTCCCCGGAGTGAGGGCGGTGGGAGGGAGGTTGGGGACCCTCGCCTCCCCCGGTCAGGCCGCGCCTTCGAGGTGTGGAGGCAGGCAGCGCGGGCGAGGGGCCGGTTGAGCTTTGTCGATCGACTAGTTGCGCGGACCCCGGGCCGACCTCGTGGGCCCGGAGGGTTGGACCCTCTTCGTGGCCGCACCCCAAATCGTGCAACCGGCTCGATTCGGACGCGCGCTTGCCGCTTGCGCCACGCTCGCCCCGGTCCGCCAGACTCCTCGCCCCAGGCGGCCACCCACCCGGCCGGCGCCCACCGCCCTCGACCGCAGCGGGGTGAGGCGTGGGGTTGCGGCGCCCCCTCCGCGGCCGTGGAGATCCTGTGGATAACCGCTGGAAAAGGGGGCTAAGGGTGTGTCACGGCAGGGGACGGACCGCCGTGGGGCGGTGGGGCAGGGGCGGCCAATCGGTGCTCAGTCCATAAAAACCAAAGGGTTACGAACTCTTCAAAGGGTTAGCCGCGACTCTTCAAGAAGCGCTCGACTGACCGCCCCTTTGTCCACACGGTTGTCCACATCCCCCTCGCCCGGCGGTCTTGCCGCCCGTCCTAAGAGGCTGTCGGACCTTAGTCCCGACCGACTACGACGAACCGGATCCGCGACGAACCGGCTCGCCCGGTTCTTCGTTCTCGAGCCGGACCTCGCTCGATGCACGGCTCCCGATCCGGATTCGCAGCCGCTTCTTCTTGGCACACGATCGCCGGAGCTCGCCAGACTCCTAGCCTAGGCGGGCGCGACTGGTTGGACCGCCGGGCCGTCGCCAGTCCGCCTCCTCGCCATCCTCCTCACCCGCTGGCTTGGGGGCTACGGCCGTGGAGCTGCGGGCTACCCCGCCGGTTGCGCATCGTGCCACGACCTCCTCCCATGGCGAGTTGTCGCGATGGGAGGCTTGCGGGCCACCCCGCCGGTTGCGCACATTGCCACCCTTCCGCGACCTGCCCGGGCAGCCATCCGGGCTTATCGTTTTGGCTGGCGACCCCCGCGCTTCTCCATGCGCACCCTCCTCCTCCGCGCCCTCTTTGGCGTCTGCCTGTTGGGGCTGGGCGCTGCCTACCTCCTCTCCACGGAGCTGTTCAGCGCCCTGGCCGCGCCGCGCCTCGGGCCGTGGCTGGGGGGGCGGATCGGCGCCGAGGTGGCGCTGGAGGGGGTGCGGTTCAACCTCCTCCGCCTGACCGTGGTGGTGGACCACCTGCGGTTGGCGCGCGACGGGGTGGGCGAGGTCCAGGTGGAAGAGGGGGTGGCGGAGGTCGCCGCGCGGCCGTTGCTCGCCCGCCGCCTGCAGCTCGCCCGCCTCCATCTCCACGCGCCCCGCCTGAGCTGCGCCGACCCGGCGGTCCTGGCCGCCCTGCTCTCGCCGGTCGCGCCAACGCCGGTGGCAGTGGCGGTGGTGGAGGTGAGCGACGGGGAGATGGTGCTCTTTTTCGGCGACACCTCCGCCCTCCTCCTCGCCGAGGTGGCGGCGACCGCCCGCCTGGACTCCGGCCGGGCAACGGTCGAGCTGGCGGTGGGGCAGGTGCGGGCGACCCTTCGGGGTCAGGGGGCGCCGCCGTTGGCGGTGACCGCCAAGGTGGAGATGGGGGGGGAGGAGGGGGTGCTCTCCGACCTGGTGGTCGAAAGCCACGCCAGCCGCCTCACCGGGGGCGGGAGGTGGGCGGAGGGCGCGGCCACCTGGGCGCTGGACGGGGTGGTGGACCTGGGGGAGGTGGCGTCGCTCCTGCCCGGGATGGAGGGGCTCGCCGGCAGACTGCGCCTTGCCCTCACCGGCAGTGGGCCGGTCGCCGATCCCCACCTTGGTGGCCACCTCTCCCTGGCCGAGGTCAGCCGCGGCCCCTTGCGGATTGAGCAGGTGGCGGCGGCGATCGACGGCAATCGCGCCGGCGTGCAGTTGACCGCCATCGACGGCGTGGTGGAGGGGGCGCGGGTGACCGGCGCGGTGACCATCACCCGGGCCACCCCTGCTACCCCCGCCACCCCGGCCACCCCGGGCGGGGGCGCCGCCGCGGGGGTCGCCCTTCCCTCCGGTCCCCCGGCCACCGCCGCCGCTGGAGCCGTCGTCACCCCGGCTCTCTCCGTCGCCGCGGTCACCGGCGAGCTCACCATTGCCGACCTCACCTGGGCGAACCTGCGCGAGAGCTGCGGTCGCTGGGGCGAGCCGCTGCCCGACCTGCCGTTTCGGATGACCTCCACCCTCACCGGCCGCTTCGACTACCGGCGCGGTACCGGCACCACGGTGGCCGGGAAGGCGTCGGCGGCGATCGGAGGGCTCGGCCTCCCCGCGGCGGAGGCGAGTGGCCACCCGGGCGCGATCCTCAACCGCCTCCCCGCGGCCACCGCCACCGTCGCCTTCTCGCGCTCGCCGGCGGGGCTCCTCGCCCTCCGCGATGGGGTGATCCGCCTCGCCACCGGCGAGGCCAAGGTCTCCGGCACCATCGCTCCCCATGGCGACCTCGACCTGCAGATGGTGCTCGCCTTGGCCCGGGGGGGCGACCTCGCCCATCTCCTGAACAGCGCCCTGGACGGCAAGTTGTGGGGCGAGGGGCGGGTCACCGGCCAGGGCGACGGCTGGCGCTTCGACGGGCCGATCGGCGGAACCGAGATTGCCATCGAGGGGGAGAGGCTGGCGCACTTCGCCGGAATCCTGCACCTCGACGGCGCGGGCGGTGGGGTGAGTGAGATGGTTGGTTGGCCCGCCGCGGGCGGCCCGCCGGTGCACGGCGCCGTGGTCGTCGACGACCACGGCGTCGACCTCACCCTCGCCGGCACTGGGATCGACTTTGCGGCGATCCGCTATCTCGACCGGTGGCCCTATCTCGCCGGCCGCGGCGACATCGACTTTCGCCTCCAGACCCCGGGGCCAGTGCGGGTGACGGTGGCCGGCCGGCTGGCGGAGGTGTCGGCATGGGGGATTGACCTCGCGCCGATGGAGCTGACCGTGAAGGCGGCGGACGGGGCGGTGCGCTGGCAGGCGCAGGCCGCGGGCACCTCCCTGGTCGGCAGCGGCACGGTGGCCGCGGGCGGGGCGGCGAGCGGCACCGGCAACTTCGTGAACCTCGATCTTTCCCGCCTCCACGACGCCCTGGGGCCGCGGC
>MNYW01000012.1 GCA_001873295.1 Nitrospirae bacterium CG2_30_70_394
AGGCGGGCGCGCGGAGGCTGCGCGCCGGGGGGTGAAGCGCCGCTCCTTCCTACTTTGTGCTTCCTTCGCGTTGAGCCGTGTCCATCCTCCATGGCTTCCGTCGTTCACCGGCGCGCCCCCCCTGCGGGTCACTCCCCCCTCCGCGTCTCTGCGTCTCTGCGCGAGCCCGCCTTCCCGGCTGGCACGGTGGAGGGCGCGCCGCTTGCGACACCTTCGCCCCGTGTTGCCGGTGACGCCGACCTGCCGGTCGCCCCTTCCCCTCCATCTCCCCGCGCCGCCGCGCGAGCCCGCCTTCGAGGCCCCACGGTGGTTGGCGATGCGGCTGGCGACACCTTCCCGCCGCGCGCCTTCGTGGCTTTGCGCCCGCCAATCGGGCGGCCGGAGGGGATGGACCGCGGCGGGGCGGGTCCGCAGAATGGCCGCCTTCCTTTCCATGGAGCCTCTATGGGTCGCGGACGAATAGCTGGAATCCAGGTGCGGTTTGGCGGGGTGGCGCTGGCGGCGGCGCTCGCCGGTGGCTGTGCCGCGGCGGTGGTCGGGGTGGGCGCGGGCGCGGGCGCCGCCGCCGGGGTGGCGGGGGCGAACAGCGGCAAGTCCATGGGCGAGATCGTCGACGACTCGATCCTCTCCTCCCGGGTGAAGACGGAGCTTCTCCATAGCCCGCTGGTGCGGGGGATGAACATCAACGTGGACGTCGACCTCGGGATCGTCTACCTGACCGGCGTGGCCACCAGTCAACGCGAGGTGGACGAGGCGGTGCGCCTGGCGCGGGCGGTACAGGGGGTGCGCCAGGTACGGACGAACCTGGTGGTGCGGTGACCCAGCCCGCGCGCCGGCCGGCTTGTCGATGACCTCCTGTTCCACGGTCCACAGCTTCGTCTCCGAGTGTCTTGCCGACGGCGAGACCCCGGTGTCGGTCTATCAGCGGCTGCCCGAGGCGCCGTACCGCTTCCTGTTGGAGAGTGTCGAGGGGGGGGAGAGGTGGGGCCGCTACTCGCTCCTGGGGGATGCGCCGGCGGTGGTGGTGTGGGGCGATCCGGGGAGGTTTCACCTCCGCTTTCCCGAGAGTGGCGCGGAGGAGCTCTTCACCGGCACCACCCGCGAGCTGCTCGCCGACCTGCGCCGCCGCTTCCGGCCCGCGGGCGCGGCGCGCTTGCCGCACCTCTTCGCCGCCTGGGTGGGGTACTTCGCCTACGACCTGATCTTCGATTTCGAACCGATGGCGCGCCGCCTGGAGCCGCGGCCGGATGGCCAGCCGCAGCTTTGCCTCATGCTGCCGCGGCGCACGGTGGTCTTCGACAACCTGGCCAAGCGCATGCGGTTGGTGGCCAACGTGGTGGCCGATGCGGCGACCCCGGCCGCGGCGGTGGCGGCGGCGGGCGAGACCGAGCTTGTTGCCCTGCGCACCCTGCTGGAGCGGCCGGCGCCGGCGCCGGGGATCCTCACCCTGCCGGAGGTGACCGCTCTGCCGGAGATCACCTCGAACATGGACCGCGCCGCCTTCTGCGCGGCGATCGCGCGGATCCAGCGATACATCCGCGCCGGCGACATCTTCCAGGCGGTCTTCTCCCAGCGCTTCTCGGTGGCGGTGGAGGATTTGCCGGCGACCCTTCTCTATCGGGTCCTGCGGGCGATCAACCCGTCACCCTACCTCTTCTGTTTGGAGCTCGATGGCCAGGCCCTGGTGGGGTCGTCGCCCGAGGTGCTGGTGCGGGTCACCGGCGATGAGGTGATCGTCCGCCCGATCGCCGGCACCCGGCCGCGCGGCGCGGACCACGCCGCGGACCTGCGCCTGGAGGCGGAGCTTCTCGCCGATCCCAAGGAGCGCGCCGAGCACTTGATGCTCGTCGATCTCGGGCGCAACGACGTGGGGCGGATCTGCCGGCCGGGATCGGTGCGCGTCGACGAGCTGATGGTGGTCGAGCGCTACTCGCACGTGATGCACATCGTCTCCAACGTGGTGGGCGAGCTCGCCGCCGGCATCGATTCGGTGGAGGCACTGCCCGCCTGCTTCCCCGCGGGGACCGTCTCCGGGGCGCCGAAGATCCGTGCGATGGAGATCATCGAGGAGCTGGAGCCGGACCGGCGCGGCAGCTATGCCGGCGCGGTCGGTTACCTCACCCTCGACGGCGACCTCGACACCTGCATCACCCTGCGCACCATCCGCCTTGCCGGCTGCCAGGCCGAGGTCCAAGCGGGCGCCGGCATCGTGGTGGACTCGGTGGCCGAGCGCGAGTTCGAGGAGACGGAGAACAAGGCACGCGGCATGGTCCAGGCCATCGCCCGCGCCATGGCGATCCACCGGCAAGAGGCGGGGAAACCGTAGGGACAAGCCCACGCCTGGGTAGGGGGGTCGTTCTAGGAAGTAGGAAGGGGGAGGCGGGAGGCGAGGGCGGGTGTCGCGGGCGAACGGCCGCATCGGTCGCGGCCTTGAAGGCGGGTGTCGCGCAGAGACGCGGAGGCGCGGGGGAACCAAGGGGGAGTGCGGGTGCGGCGATCGGCAACCGCTTGTCCGTGTTGCGTGGCGGCGCGTCCCGCTTGCGCGCATAGAACGCACCGTTCACCCATATAGGGCTTTCCCTCCGCGTCCTGGCGTCTTTGCCTCTTTGCGTTGAGCAGCTTTGCTTACCCCATGGATTCCGTCGTTCACCGGCGCGCCTCCGTCCTGCCGGTCGCCTCCCCCCTCCGCGCCTCTGCCTCTGTGCGCGAGCCTGCCTTCCCGGCTAGCACGGTGGAGGGTCGCGGCGCCGGTGACGCCTTCGCGCCGCGGCTGCGCTGCGGGTCGTCTCCGCTTACGGTCTGCTGGGCTGCAGGTCGAGGGCCATGGTGAGGCGGTAGTCGCCGCGGTCGAGCCCTTCCCAGCCGGTGAGGATGACGCCGGCTTCGCCGAGGTGGCCGGGGATCTCCTCGGGCGGGTCGCGCTCCGTGAGGTCGTCTACGTAGTAGACCGTAGCCTTGAGCTTCAGGTTGGGGTCGAGGGTGACGGTGGCGTGGATGGCGCCGTGGGGGCCGGCGAGGGTGAACCCCTCCATGGGGTGGCCGCACAGCGCCACCTCCGCGGGCTGGGGGCGGCCGTCGATTGGGGTGGGGCTATGGTTCGGGCAGGTGATCGTGCGCGCCTCGCCGGGGGCGAGGTCGAGGGTGGAGCGGATCGCCAGGTCGTCGAAGAGCCAGCCGACCCGAAAGGGGATGTGGATGCGCGTCACGTGGGTGAGGGTGCGCGGGGTGTGGATTCGGTCGACGACCAGGCTCGGGCTGGTGAGACCGAAGGCCATGCGTAGGTGGTCGTCGGTGCGCACTACCACGCGCACCGGGCCGTCGATGACCCCAAGGACTCGGCTGGTGAAGTCCGCGCGGGTACGGAGGAAGCGGAGGCTGCCCATGAAGCGGCCCGAGCAGCGGAACTTGCCGGTGTCGATCCAGTCGCGTTGGTCCGGGTCGGCGGTCCAGACGAGGCGGTTGAGGACGAAGGGGCGGTCGTGCTCGAAGCCGAGGGTAAAGCCGTCGTGGTCCACCTCTTCTTGCGCGCGCCGGTACAGGAGCCAGCGGCGCGCGGCGCGCGGTGGGTCAAGCGCGTGGCGCGCGAGGTAGGCGACGGTACCAGCGGGGCCGTGGAGCTCCACCACCGCCAGCACGTCCGGCGGCTGCTGGCCGGGCGGGGCGGGGGGGCCGAGGTCAGCGGTCGCCACCACCACCTCGTCGTGCGCAGTGGTGCGGATCAACCCCACACGGGCGAAGTCCCAGTCGCCGTCCGCGGTGCGCGGGTCCACCTGCATGGGGATCACCTCCCAGCCGGTGGTGTGCCACGCCCAGGCGGCGAGGCGTGCCACGTCGGTGTCCGCGAACGGGATCGGTGCGGTCACCACGTCGGCCGGTGCGGTCGAGGCGACCGCCGCCCATGCCGGCTCCGTGGCGAGGAGGAGGGTGCAGAGAAGGGCGAGCACCATGGCGCCTGGTTCCACGCGCAAGCGCGCCTCATCAAGGGGAGCGCTCACCCCCGCCGGCGATCCAGGGCGAGCATGAGGGCCGGCGCGAGGAAGAGGTCGCCAACCAGCGCGATGGTCACCGTCGCCACTGCCAGGAGGCCGAAGTAGAAGGATGGGACGAAGCGGGAGAAGAGCAGGGTGCCGAAGCCGATGCCAAGGATCACCGAGGTGTAGACCGTCGGCCGTCCCACCGCCCGCAGGGTTGGAGCAAGCGCCAAAGCCACCGAGGGGGTGGTGCGCCGCTCGTGCTGGAGGTGGTTGAGGAAGTGGATGGTGTCATCCACCGCCAGGCCGAGGGCGATACTCGCCACCATGGCGGTGGCCGAGTTGAGCGGGATGCGCGCCACCCCCATGAGGCCGAAGGTGCAGGTGACCGGGATGATATTCGGCACCATGGAGAGCAGCCCGATGCGCCACGAGCGAAAGTGGAGGATCATCATCGCGGTCACCAACACGAACGCCAGCGCCAGGGAGCGCACCTGGGAGCTCACGATCAGGTCGCTGATCAGCATGTAGAAGTGGGCGTAGCCGGTGACCTCCAAATCGAGCTCCGGGAAGTCGTGCGCCGCCCGGGCGCGGATTTGCTCGATCTGCACCTTCATCTTCGAGGTCAGCGACTCCCCCTCCTGCAGGGCGATGTGGGCGATGGCGCGGTCGTCGGAGAGATAGCGGGCGAGCTCCTCTCCCCCCTCCTCAGAAAACTCGAAGAAGAGGTAGCCCTGGGCGATCGCCTGGCGGCTGTGGTCGCCAATCGGCTGGCCATCGAAACGCGCGAACAGCGCGGTGAGCAGATCGGCGGCGGAGGTGGCGCCGTCGATCCCCTCGATCGTGCGCAGCCACTCGCCGAAGCGCGCTAGGCGGGCAAGGCGCTCCGGGTCGGTGAAGGCGTCCGGCTTGCCGGTGAGGACGAGGTCGAGGGGCCGGACGCCGCCGAGGTGGTGCTGGAGGAAGGCCGTGTCGGTGCGGATGCGGCTCCCCTCCTTGAAATAGGTGAGGTCGTTAGTCTCCACCCGGATGAGGGGGATCGCCGCCAGCGACACGGCGAAGAGGACGAGGGTGGCGGCGAGGATCGTGGCCGTGGCGCCCTTGATGCAGTCGGCGAGAGCGATCGTCCATCCACCGTGGACAACCCGCGTGGCAGGCGGCGAAACCACCGGCAAGAGGTGCAGCACGGCCGGGAGGGCGAAGATGGTGAGGCAGAAGGAGAAGAGGACACCGAGGGCGGAGAAGCGGCCGAAGTCGTCGAGGGCCGGGATCGGCGAGGTCATCAGGGAGGCGAAGCCGGCGGCGGTGGTGACCGAGGTCATCAGGCAGCCGGGACCGATGCGCCGCATCGTCTCGGTGATCGCCACCGTTCGCCCGAGGAGATGGGCGTGGCTGCGGTAGTGGTTGAACAGGTGGACCGCATCCGAGGCGGCAATGACCATGATGAGCGGCGGAATCATCGACGAGACGTTGTTCACCGTCCGCCCGGAGAGGAGGAAGATCGCCAGGGCCCAGACGGTGGAGATGACGATCGCCGCCATCGGCAGGGCCACCCCGAGGAGGGAGCGGAAGAGGTAGAAGAGGGTGGCGGCGGTGAGGACGAGGGTGATCGGGATGAAGGTCTCCAGGTCACGGCGCATGAAACGGTTCATCTCGCTCTCAATCACCGGCTCGCCGGACAGGTGGGCACGGTCGCCGAGAGGGGCGAGCACCGCGCGCGCCGCCTCGGTGATTCGCCGGTAGGCCTCGTCGTCCGCACGCGGCGGATTGAGGGTGGCGAGGATGCCGAGGAGGTGGCGGTCGGCGGAGACGAGGCGGCGGGCATAGACCGGGTCACCATCGAGGTGGGCAAGAAGCTCCGCGGCTGCGCTCCCCGCGGGCGGTGGCCCATCCACGGGCGGCGCCAACCGCACCGTATCGCCGGTACCGCGCACCATGGGCGCGCTCACCAGGGAGTAGACCCGTTGCACCCCCTCGACCTGCTGCAGCCCGGCGACCACTCCGCGTAGCTCGGCGACGGTCCCCGGCGCCAACGGGTCAGCGCACTCGATGCCGATCACCAACAGCCTGTCGTTGCCGAACCGGTCGGCGAAGTCGTGGTAGGCGGTGAGGTCCGGCGAATCGGGGATGAGAAAGCGATCAAAGGAGGAGTCGAAGCGCAGCAGTGGCGCGGTGGCAGCGGCGGCCACGGTGAGCAGCACGGTCACCGCTACGATCCAGCGCGACCGGGCAGCGACGAAGCGGTCGATGAGGGAGAAGAGGCGATCGATCATGGCGGGCAGCGGCGCGAGGCGGCCGAGGGTACGGGGACCGCCAGGTGGCCGCCAGCATCTAGCAATCCGCGGCGGCGAACGGCGCCTCGCTGCGCCTCCTTCCCGCGCAACCAACCCCCAAGTGCAGCACCCCGCACGCGGGCGATCGACCCAACTCGCCGGCAACCGTCGCCCTCAACCACGCGGAAAAAGTGGCACAGGCGGG
>MNYW01000027.1 GCA_001873295.1 Nitrospirae bacterium CG2_30_70_394
CGCATTCCGGCGGTACGAAGACGCGTCGCTCCGCTACACCGGGATCGAGAGCCACCCTGGGCTGACCCATTACGGTCTGTACGACACTGTGGTGGCAAGGGAGGAAGCGCCGCCGCATGAGACTGCGGGCTAACAACAGCATGCAGCGGATGACGCTTCGCGCCGCCGCTGAACCGGAGCGTTAGCCGGCTCGCCCCATTTCTTGGAGGGTCTTGTGGTGTCGCTACAAGCTCTCGTCCGTCGCTCTCTTGGGCCCGTTACGATTGCGGCTGCCCTAGGCGCACTAGCCTTCCTCCAGTACCGGCAGCAGGTCTTTGGCTGGGTGATGTTGAACATCAGGCCCGTGCGCGCCCGGCCATAGGCGGCAGGGAGCGCCGGCTTTTTACCAGCGCACCGCGACTGGGGTGGTCCGCTGGGCGTGGATCTTGGCGGCGGCGGAGCCGTTGCGTAGGGCGATCTCCAGCCGACCGCCTGAGCCAATCAGGGCGACGAGCGCGCCATTCGCCACCTCGCCGTAGGTGCGCGCGAGGCCGCGCCACGCCTGGCCGGCGATGGTGATCGCGAGGGCGGCCGGGGGGTGGCCGGCGAGATCGGCGGCGCGGATCGAGGTGGTGCAGTTGCCGAACCGATCGACGTGCACCACCTCACCGTCGACGCCGCCCGCCACCGGCCGCGGCGCGGGGAGGAGCAGACCCACCGGAGTCGCCAGCGATGGCCCGAGCTCCGCGATCGAGCCACCGGCAAGGAGGTGGGCGGCGGCCGGGGCGAAGAGGTCGCGGCCGTGGAAGGTGGGGGCGACTTGGGCGCGCGCGAAGCGGCCGGCGAGCAGCGCGTGGACCCGCGCCCCGGGCAACGCGAGCAACGGGGTGAGCAGGCCGTTGTCCGGGCCGACACCGAACCAGCCGCCTGCCGCCACCGCCAACCCCTGGCGCGCGGTACCCACCCCCGGATCGACCACCGCGAGGTGGACCGTGGCGGGGGGAAAGTGGGAGAGGATCGACTCCAGCGCCAGGCAGCCGCCGAGGAGGTCGCCGGGGTCGAGCGCGTGGGTCGCGTCTACCACCGTCGCTGCGGGGACGAGGGAGAGGATCACCCCCTTCACCTGCGCCACGTAGGTGTCGGCGAGGCCGAAGTCGGTCAGCAGGGTGACGAGAGGCGGGGCCATGGAGTCAGCTCTTTCGGCCTCGCGGGGCTCAGGGTCAGGTCTTTACTTTATGCCCGGTCGCGGGGTGAGCATGAAGTAAAGACCTGACCCTGAGCCCCGCGCTCCCCTACCCTACTGGGTAGAACGGCCGCGCCGCCGCCGCCATCTCGATGAGCAACGGCGCCGGGGTGAAGCGCTCGCCGTGGGGCTGGGCGAGCACTGCAAGGCGGTCGCAGAGCGCCTGGGCGCCGCGCCGATCCGCGTCGCGCAGGAGGCCGCCGCGAAACGGCGGGAAGCCGGTCCCCAGGACCATCGCCATGTCGAGATGGAGCGGCGACGCAACCACCCCCTCCGCCAGGCAGCGCGCCGCCTCGTTCACCATCGCCAGGACCATCCGGTCGACCGCCGCGGCGCGGTTGCCAATCTCCCGCTGGCGAGTTCCGAGGTCGTGGTAGAGGGTGTCGTCCACCCGCCGCTTTTTCCCCTTGCCCCGGTAAAAGCCGCGCCCCGCCTTGTCACCGAGGCGACCGGTTTCGACCATCCGCGCCAAGATCGCCGATGGGCGCATGCGCTCGCCGAAGGCGCCGTGGAGCACGCCGGCGACCTCTTGGCAGATGTCGAGGCCGACCGCGTCCATCAGGGTGAAGGGGCCCATGGGCATGCCGAACTCGACCATCAGGGCGTCGAGGGTGGCCACGTCGCTCCCCTCCTCGAGAAGCAGCGCCGCCTCGTTCAGGTAGGGCAGGAGCAGGCGGTTCACCAAGAAGCCCGGTTGGTCGGCAACCACCACCGGAACCTTGCCGAGGCGCTTGGCGAAGGCGACAGTGGCCAAGGTCGTGGCGGCGCTGGTGGCCTGCGACGGGATCACCTCCACCAGCACCATGCGCCTCACCGGGTTGAAGAAGTGCAGGCCGATCACCCGCTCCGGGTAGGCGGCGCCGGCGGCGATCTCGTGGATTGGGAGCGACGAGGTGTTGGTGGCGAAGATCGCGTCGTCGCGGATCTCGCGCTCCACCTCGGCGAGGAGCGCCCGCTTCACGCCCAGCCGCTCGACCACCGCCTCGACCACCAAGTCGAGGTGGCGAAAGCCGTGGTAGGTGGTGGTGGGGGTGAGGCAGGCGGCGCGCCGCCGGTAGTCGCGTGGCTCCAAACGATGGTGGTCGATGGCGGTGCGCCAGAGGGTGTGGGCCGCGGCCACGCCGGGGGCGACAAGGCGCGGCTCCAGGTCCTTCATGCGTACCGTGATCTCGCGATCGGCAATGAGCTGGGCGATCCCACCGCCCATCACCCCGGCGCCGAGGACGCCGGCACGCGCCACCGGCCGGCCGGTGGGGGCCACGCCCGGAACGCCACTCTCGCGCTTGAGCTGCTCAGCGCCAAAGTAGAGGGCGACCAGGGCCCGGCACTCTGGGCTGACCGCTAGCTCTCCGAGGGCATGGGCTTCGATCTCGAAGGCACGCGGCCGCGGGTTTGACCACGCCGCCTCGACCACCGCGAGGGCGCGCAAGGCGGCGGGGTAGTGGCCATGGGTCTTCGCCATCACCCCCTTGCGCGCCTGGGCGAAGACGAGCTTGCGGCCGAGGGGGAGGGCTTCGAGGAGGCGGGCGCGCAGGCTCCGCTTGCGCGGCGGCCGCTGCTTGCCGACCCCTTGGATGCACGCGCGCAGGAAGCGCTCCGCCTCGACACGAAAGATCGCCTGCGGGATGCAGCCATCCACCAGCCCCACCTTGAGGGCGTGGCGGCCATCAAGGAGTTTGGCGCCGAGGATCATCGCCAGCCCCTGCTCCAACCCCACCCGGCGCGGCATCCGGTAGCAGCCGCCGAAGCCGGGAAGGATGCCGAGCTGCACCTCGGGCAGACCAATGCGCGTCTTCGGCCCATCGGAAGCGACCCGCCAGTCACACGCCAGGGCGAGCTCGCAGCCGCCGCCGAGGGCCGCGCCGTCGATCGCCGCCACCGTCGGACAGGGCAGCTCCGCGAACCCCTGGAGGATCGCCTGGCCGCGGGCGGCGAGGCGTGCACCGGTGGCGGCGTCGGCGATCTGTTCGATCTCGTGGATGTCGGCGCCGGCGATGAAGCAGCCGGGCTTCGCCGAGGTCACCAGCAGCCCCCTGAGATCCGGCCGCCTGGCAAGCTCGGTGAGGGCCCGCTCCACCTCGTCTAAGACCCGCGCCGCCAGGGTGTTCACCCGGCTCTCCGGGAGGTCGAAGCAAAGCTCGGTGAAGCCGTCGTGGTCGATGATGCGGATCGTCTCCATTAGCAGACCTCCACGACGAAGGCGGCCCCTTGGCCGCCGCCGATGCACAGGGTAGCCAGCCCCCGGGCCAGGGAGCGGCGGCGCAGCTCCTTGAGCAGGGTGAGGAGCAGGCGGGTGCCGGACGAGCCCACCGGGTGGCCGAGGGCGATCGCGCCGCCGTTGACGTTCAGCCGCGCCTCGTCGATCGCCCCGAGCGGTGGCTCGCCGTCGAAGTGGTCGCGGAAGTAGGCGCTGGAATCGAGGGCGCGCAGGCAACCAAGGACCTGGGCGGCGAACGCCTCGTTGATCTCCACCAGGTCGAAGTCGGCGAGGGTGAGGCCGGTGGCCTTGAGGAGCTTGCGAATCGCGTGGACCGGCCCCAGCCCCATGCGCGCCGGGTCGTTGCCGGCGAAGGCCCAGGCAGTAACCCGGCCGAGGGGCAGGTAGCCGCGGGCGCGGGCGTCCCCCTCCGCCATCAGGACCACCGCCGCGCCGCCGTCGGTGATCTGCGAGGCGTTGCCCGCGGTGATTGTGCCGTAGGCACGATCAAAGACCGGCTTGAGCTTGGCGAGGGCCTCCATCGTCTGCCCCCGGCGCAGGCCATCATCATGGACCACCGCCGCGAAGCCCGGCGGCGGATAGACCGGGACGATCTCCTCCGCCAGGCGGCCCGCGTCGATCGCCTGCTCGGTGCGCTGGTGCGAGCGCAGGGCAAAGCGGTCCTGCTCCACGCGGGAGATGGCGAAGTCGCGCGCCACCACCTCGGCGGTCTCGCCCATATTCAGGCCGCACACCGGGTCGGTGAGCCCGAGGCGCAGGCCGACAACCGGCTTGAACCACGCGGGCCGGAGAAGGGTGAGCGCCACGAGCTTGTCCACCGGCCGCCGTGCCCGCTGCCACCCCATGAGCCAGCGCTGCAGCTCGCGCGAAAAGAGCAGCGGGATGTTCGACATCGACTCCACCCCGCCGGCGACCACCACCCGCGCCTGGCCGAGGCGGATCAGGTTCACCCCCTCGGCAATCGCCTCCATCCCCGAGGCGCAGTTGCGATGCACCGTGTGCGCCGGGATCGCCTCCGGGAGGTGGGCGCGCAGGGCGATCACCCGCGCGATGTTCGCCGCCTCGCCGGGCTGGGCGACGTTGCCCACCACCACCGCGTCCACCTGGAGCGGGTCAAGGTCGAGGCGGGTGAGAAGCTCCGCGACCACGATCCGCCCCAGCTCATCCGCGGGCAGCGCGTCGAAGGCGCCCCACGCCTTCGCGTACGGCGTCCGCAACCCATCCACCACCACCACTGGCTCATCCATGGTCACACTCCTCTCGGTCCCTCGTGGCCCGATCCCCCCTGGCGAAGGTACTCAGCTTGTGCGCGCAGCGAAACCGCAAGCCGCACCGCGCCCGCGCGGCGGGGAGACGCGGGAGGAGAGAAGGGTAGAGTCGTGGGCAAAGAGCCGACCACCGCGCGTGCCTGGAAGGGGGGCTCGCGCGGAGGCTCCGCACCGGGGGGTGAAGCGCCGCCCCTTTCTACTTCCTACCTCCTTCGCATCGAGCAGTGGCCAGCCCCCATCGCTGCCATCCTTCACCGGCGCCTCCCCGCACAGCACAACGCCAAGGCGCCAGGAGGCAAAGGCGCGAGGGATTCCGCTGCCTTCATCCCCTGCGACCCCCCCTTCGTGTGCGTCCCGCCTTCCATGCCCCACGACGCGAGGCCGCGCCGCCGGCGACACTGTCCTGCCGATCGCCTTCCCCCCTCCGCGCCTCCGCGTCTCCGCGCGAGCCCGCCTTCAAGGTGCACACGTTGCCCCCCGCTTCGCCGCGACGCCCCTTCCGCGTCTTCGTGTGCGTCTTTGCCTTCAAGGCAACCGGAAGGGGTGCGTACAATCGCTCGCCTGCGAACCACCCAACCGCGGCGAGGAGGAGCGATGAAGGTCAATGGCACACCGTATCGCACCGTGTGGATGGAGGGGGCGACGGTGCGGATGATCGACCAGCGGTGGCTACCGCACCGCTTCTGCGTCGCGGACCTCGCCACGGTGGCGGCGACCTGCACGGCGATCCGCGAGATGTGGGTGCGCGGTGCCGGCGCGATCGGCGCGACCGCCGGCTATGCCATGGCCCAGGCGGCGCTGCTCGCCGAGGGTCATGGCTGGCGCGCGCAGATCGCGGCCGCGGCAGAGCAGGTGCGGGCCACCCGCCCCACCGCCCAAAACCTCTTCTTCGCGGTGGCGCGCGTGGCAGCGGCGATCTCCACCGCCGCCGATCTCGCGGCCGCGCGCGCGCAAGCGGTCGCCGCGGCACAAGCGATCGCCGACGCGGATGCGCGGGCGTGTGAGGCGATCGGCGCGGCGGGGATGGAGCTGATCCGCGACGGCGCGCGGGTGCTGACCCACTGCAACGCCGGCTGGCTCGCCTTCGTCGACTGGGGTTCGGCCCTGTCGCCCATCTACAAGGCGGCGCGCGCCGGCCGGCGCGTGCGGGTCTTGGCAGACGAGACCCGGCCGCGCGGCCAGGGCGCCATGCTCACCGCCTGGGAGCTCGCCGGCGAGGGGATCGACCACGCGATCATCGCCGACAACGCCGCGGCCCTGTTGATGGCGCGTGGGCAGATCGACCTGGTGATCGTCGGCGCGGACCGAATCGCGGCCAACGGCGACGTGGCGAACAAAATCGGCACCCTAGAGAAGGCGATCTGCGCCCGCCACTTCCACCTCCCCTTCTACGTCGCCGCCCCCACCGCCACGATCGACTGGGACTGTCCCACCGGCGCGGCGATCCCCATCGAGGAGCGCGACGCGGACGAGGTCCTCACCGCCTGGGGGCGCGACGCGGACGGCGTGATCGTTCGGGTGCGCACCGCCAACCCCACCTCCCCCGCCCTCAACCCCGCCTTCGATGTCACCCCGGCGGAGCTGATCGCCGGCATCCTCACCGAGCACGGGATCGTCGCCCCCGCAGAGCTGGCGCCCATCCGCCCCCCGCGCCCCACCTCTGCGCACGGGTAGGAACGATCTCCCGCGCACGCTCCGACCGCCGGCCGGGGGGGCTCCGTACGCCGGCGGGCGGCCGGGGGCGGCCGGC
>MNYW01000155.1 GCA_001873295.1 Nitrospirae bacterium CG2_30_70_394
CCTCTCCTCGGCACACGATCGCCAAGGTTCGACCGGCTGAGTCGGCCCGCGCCCCACGCGCGCCCCGCCGCGTGCGGCACGGGACGGGGGTTGCGGGTGTGCCGCACCCGGCCGCGGTCAAGGCAGAGACCGGCGATGCGCTCCTCGGCCAGGCCACGGCTCTCACCACGGCGCGCCGGGCGACCGCGGGCCCCACCGGGGCTTGCGTGCAACCCCTCGACCCCCCGGGCCGGCCCAGCGGCCGGAGGGCGGCACCCCCGCGGGGTGCGGCGCCACGGACCGCGAAGCGGTGTGCCCGACCGGGCCACCCCTTCGCCGCCACCGTGGCGCTCACCGGCCGCCACGGGGTCGCCCGCCAGGGCGGCCGCGCCGCGCTGCTGGTGGCCTTTCGCGGCCGCCTCTTCGCCTGGTCCCTCCCCTGGCAAACAGACGCATGTCTGCTCTAGTCTCTCTCCCCATTCCCCACCGGAGAAGCGCGATGGCCCCTCCCACCCCTCGCCGTGCGGCAATCCTGCGGTTCGTCCGCGAGCGGATCCTCGCCGGGGATCCGCCCACCGTGCGCGAGGTCCAGGAGGCCTTCGGCTTCCGCGCCGTGCAGTCGGCCCGCAGCCACCTGGAGGCGCTGGTGGCGGCGGGCCACCTGACCAAGGAGGGAGGCGGCAAGGCGCGCGGCTACCGTCTCCCGGCGACCGCGGGGGGGTTGGTGTGGGTGGGGCTGATCGGGCGGGTGGCGGCGGGGGAGCTCTCCCTGGCGGTGGAGGAGGCGGCGGGCTACGTGGTGGTGCGGTCGCCTCCGGGCGCGGAGCTCTTCGCCCTGCGGGTGCGCGGGGAGTCCATGGTGGGGGCGGCGATCCTTGATGGCGACGTGGTGGTGGTGCGCCGCCAGGCCACCGCCGAGGCGGGGGAGATCGTCGTCGCTCGGGTGGGGGACGAGGCAACGGTGAAGCGGCTGCGCCTCGTGGCCGGCCGGGTCGAGCTCCACCCGGAGAATCCCGCGTTCGCCCCGATCGTGGCGGAACCCGGGGCGGTGGAGATCCTCGGCAAGGTGGTGGAGATCCACCGCCACCTGGAGCCGGTACCCCTCGGGGAGGACGAGGGATGAGCGGATCGAAGAGCCTGTCGAACTTCGTCGATCGTGACGCAAGCAAGCGGGCGCGAGTCCAGAGTGCGAACCGTGCACGGCGCATCGTGGGGCTCGGTCACGAAGATCGGACCCCGATCCGGGCCCACGATCCGGCATGGGTCCGCTGCCGTGCCGTCGATCGGGACGCAGTCTGCCAGCCCCCTAGGCCAGAGTGGTCACGGGAGGGTCGCGACAGGGTGGCGATGGGCTCGAGCGGCTCAGCGGCCGGGAGGAGGAGCCCTCCCCTCGGCGAGGCCCCGACCGGGGGGGCCACCCGTGGTGGCGCGGGCCACCGGCGGCACCCGGCTCCCACCGCGGGTACAGCGACGGCCCACCGCTGCGCGCCGTGGCGCCCGCGCGGCAGATTGGCGGTGCGCCATGCGGCTTAGCCTCGAGAGCCTCCCCACCCTCCGCGGCCAGGTCGCCTACGGCCGGGTCGCGGTGGCCGAGGCCCCCTGCGGGTGGGAGCTCACCGACCTCGCCGGTCGCCTGGTGGAGCTCTCCGGCGAGGGCGACTCGGCCGCCCTCAGCCTCGCCGTGGGGCTGGTGGCGGCGGCCCACCGCCAGGGGGGGAACGCCGCCTGGGTCACGGTGACCGACCCCTTCTTCCCCCCGGACGCGGCCGCCGCTGGGGTCGACCTCGCCGCCCTGGCGGTGGTCCAGCTCCCTGAGAAGTTGCCCCCCCACCCTGGCCAGAGGAGCGCCAGGGGGAGGTGCGGCGCGGGCGGTGCGACCGCGGCGCGCGCCGCCCTCCACCTCCTGCGCGCCGGCTGCTTTGCCCTGGTGGTCCTCGACCTCGGGAGGGTGGAGCTGGAGGCGGCGGCGGCCACCCTCCTTGCCCACCTCGCCCGTGGCCACGCCACCGCCCTCCTCTGCCTCACCACCAAGGGGGAGGGTGACCCCTCCCTCTCCCCCCTCGTCTCCCTGCGCCTCCACACCCGCCGCACCGCGGCCGCGGCAGGGGTCGGACCCCCGCCCGATCGACCCCACCACGCACCGGGAGTGGAACCCTCCCGGTGCGCGGCAGGCGGGCGCACCCCCCGCCCACCACGGGGGGAGAGCCCCCCCAGCCTGCTGCCGGCGGGCGGCGGGTTGCGTCCCCCTCCCGATCCGCGCGGCGCGCGGCGTTGGCCGGACGGCGGCGAGCGGGGCGCGGAAGAACGGCAGCCGAACCTGGCCGAGGCGGTGGTCGGACCTTGGCCCGGGCGGCGACCAGGCAGCGGCGCGGGGCGTGAACCCGGATCCGCATCGGCCCCCGTTCTTCGTGGCCTCGGAGTCTGGCGCCCTGCGGGGGGTGGAGATGGGGGTCAGGCGGTTGCGGTGCGGGCGGTCCGGTTGGGGAAGGGGTCGGAAAAAGGTTTGTTCGAGATTGCCGCGGAGGGCCGCGCCGCAGGGACGGGAGGGGCGCAGCCCAGGCGGCTTGGGTTGGCGACCGCCCCGCCGTGCAAGGGGGCGGAGGGTCGAGGCGACCGAGCCCCCTCTTCCCCTGCGGCCGCCGTGGCCCTCGGCGGTGAACCCCCCGGCGCGCGGCTGGGCGTGGACTCGGCTTCCGTGGCGGCCGGCGCCTCTCACCCCCGGCAGCCGTGTGCGGGTACACGCCCTGGCCGCCCCGCCCGCTCGACCCCGTCCGCCCCACGCCTGGCCCGACCCTCTTCCGCGGAGGGCTCGACCTCCGGGCGCGCGCCCGCTGCCCTGGGCGCCGATCCCATCCGTTCGCCCGACGCCGACGCCGAGGCCGGCCCCTTCCTTTGCCACCTCACCGCCCTCCGCGACCGGCGGCGCGGGCCGGGGTGGCGCCACGTGGAGCCCTACGGTGGACCGGCTGGCCTGTGTTGATCTCCACCCCCTCCCCCTCCAGCTCCTCTGCCGCCACCACCCCGGGTGGCGCGCGGCGCCGGTGGCGGTGGTGGCGGAGCTCACCCCCCACGGCCGCATCCTGTGGGTGAACCGCGCCGCCCGTCGCCTGGGGGTGGCAGCGGGGCAGCGGTACGGCGAGGTCGCCGGTCGCACCGCCTCCCTCCGCGCCGGGGTGGTGGGCGAGGTGGAGGTGGCGCGGGCGGTGGCCGCCCTGACCCGGTTGCTTCGCCGCCACACCCCCGAGGTGGAGGTTGGCGACGGGGGCGACACCTTCTGGCTCGGCGGCCGCGGCCTCACCCCGCTCTACCCCTCCCTCGCCGCCTGGGGGGAGGCGATCGTTGCCACCCTCACCCGCGCCGGCCTGGAGGCCACGGTGGCGATCGGCTTCACCCGCTTCGGCACCTTGGCGGTTGCCCGCAGCCGCCCCGGCCTCACCCTCCTCGCCACCCCCGCGGCCGAACAGGGGGCGATCGCCCGCCTCCCCCTCGCCCGCCTCGCCCTGCCGTCCGCGGCGGTGCGCCGCCTCGCCAAGCTCGGGGTCACCACCGTCGCCCACCTCACCTGCCTGGAGGCGGCCGGGGTGGCCGCGCGGTTCGGCGCCGCGCTCTCTCGCCTCCACCACCTCGCCAGCGGCGCCCTCGACCCTCCCCTCCAACCCACCCCCGAGGAGCTCCCGGCCACCGCCGCCACTGCCTTCGACGAACCGCTGGCGGACCGCCGCCCCCTGCTCGCCGAGGTGGCCCGCCTCCTCCCGCCGCTGCTCGCCCGCCTCGCCCGCCGCGGCGAGGCCGCCTCTGCCCTCCACCTCCGCCTCCACCTCGACGGCGGCGGCGCGGTGCGCCATCGGTTGCGCCCTGCCACCCCCACCCACGACCCCGCCCCCCTGCTGGAGCTGGTGCGCCTGCGCCTCGCCGGCCAGCCGGTGGTTGCCGGGGTGGTGGAACTCGGCGTACGGCTGGAGGGCGTGGCCCTTGCCCCGCCCCAGACCTGCCTGCTCCCCCCCCAACCCCACCACGACCGCGCCGCCGCCGCGGCCGCCCTGGCGCGCATCGTCGCCGAGCTCGGCGACGGGGTGGTCGGCCGCTTCGTGGTCCACGACGCCCACCTCCCAGAGGCACGTTTCACCCTCGAGCCGAGGGTGGACCTCCCCGCCCCCCAGCCGCCGGCGGCGCAAGCGCCGCGGCTCGTGCGCCGCATCGCCCGCCAGCCGGTGGCCATCGCCCCGCCCCCCCGCCACCGCCTGCTCGCCGGCCCCTTCCGCCTCGCCACCGGCTGGTGGGCGGCCGCGGCGATCCGCGACTACTGGTTCGCCACCACCCCCGACCACGCCCTCCTCTGGCTCTACCAAGAACGGGCCACCGGCCGCTGGTACCAGCAGGGGGAGGTGGGATGAGAGGGCGGCCCGGGGTGGTCCATCCGAACCTTGCGACGAGACCCCCCCTCGGCGCGGTGCGCCTTGCCGGGGAGAGGCGACCTGTTCTGGTCCATCCGCCAACCCTCTCGTTGCCCGCGATACCCCCACGAAGGGAGGCGCCGCACCTCGGAGGTGGTCGGACTTTGGCGAGCGTGGTGGCAGCCAGCGGGCACGAGTCCGGATCGACCCGCATCGTGGAGGCCGCAAGGGTGGCGTCATGGGCGGCGACCCACCCCCCTCGGCGCCGGCCTGCAAGCGGTTGAACCACCGCGGGTGCGGCGGGCGCACCCTCTCTGCGAGGCGGTGCGGCGGTGGTGGAGGGTTGTGGGCCGGGGTGATCACTGGCCAGCCATGCGCCCCCCGCGGCAGGGGCTCGACCCGTTGCCCACCGACTTCCATCGGGCCCCGCCCTCGGCCCATCGCGAGTGGGGTTACACCGCGCGATCGAACGCCGCCGTGATCGGTGCGAGATCGCCCTCGGCCCATCGCGAGTCGGGTGGCACCCTCAAGAGCCTCGGGCGCGACCGGCGCCGATCCGGCCAACCCCCACCGCCCGGCGCCCATCCGCGGCTCCCCCACGGCTCCCTCCCGCGGAGGTCCCTGGGCGAAGCCGCGCCGGTCACTCCCGAGAGGCGTTACGCCCGGCACGGCGAACCGCCTGCTCCCCGTGGCTCTTGACCCCGTCGATGCAGGCGCGCCGCGCCTCCGCGGAGCCCCTGGGCCACCGATCTCCCCGCGCGCCGGCGCCGGATCCCTCGGGGGGCACACGGGGTGGCCGGCACAACGCGGCCCCGTGCGCCCCGCCACCTCCCTCACTGTTGCCCCACCGCCCGGGCCGCGTCGAAGAGTTGCTGCACCGCCTGGCGATGGGTGTCGGTTACCGGTAAGCCCGGCGCCTGGGCTGCGGCGCGTACCGCGGCGGCTTCTTGCGCCCCGGCATCGACCGCGCTCGCCGTCGCCACCACCACCACGTCGCTGGCCAGTGCTTGGGCCGTGACGGCGCTGCTGCTGAGGGCGGCGAGGCTGCCGGTGACCACCACCGTGGTGGGGGTGGGGTCACCCCCGGCGTTGCTGCCTCCCCCCCCGCCGCCGCAGGCGGTCAAGAGGAGGGCGAGGGCCCAGAGGAGAGAGGTGCTGGAGCGAGCCACAGCGGAGCGCGTCACGGTGGTCATCCTCCCTCCCACCCTTTCCACCCACCGATGGGTGGATCCCCCTGGCCGCGAGTGGAAAACCACCGGACCGGGTGCGATTCAAACTACCACGCTGTGCCGATGGCTGGCCGTTTTGATCACCCCTCCTGCCATTCTGGGGGAGGCGGGGAGCGACCTTCCTCCCGGCAACCGAGGAGCGAGTGGCGACCGGCCTCTTGCCACGGCGCCTCCGTGTTGCCCTCGGTAACCGGACCCATCGAGGTGACACACGCCACGGGTCGGCCCGCAGACGCTGCGCAGGTGGCTGAGCCCCACGGCCGGCCCCATCCGTGGCTCGCCTCCCTGGGGCGTGGCGCCGGTGTTGGGGGTGAGTGTGGCGTGGCTGGTGGCCGCGGTGATTGCCCGCTCCCTCGGACGTCCCCCGCCCGCCACGGTCGCGGGGAAAAACAGACGCATGTCTGTTACCCTCCCGCCGAGGCGTGGCAATGGCAACGATGGATCGACCCAACCAAGGCAGCAGCTACGTGCCCCTCTGGTGTAAGTCGAACTACTCATTTCTGGAGGGGGCGGGCCATCCGGAGGAGGTGGTGGAGCGGGCCGCCGCCCTCCGGCTCCCGGCGGTGGCGCTCACCGACCGCGACGGGGTGTATGGGATCGTCCGCGCCCACGGCCGCGCCCGGGCGCTCGGGATCTACCTGGTCGTGGGCGCGCAGGTGACGGTGGAGGATGGGAGCTGCGTGGTCCTCCTCGCCCAGGACCGCAGCGGCTACGCCAACCTCTGCCGGCTGCTGACCGCCAGCCACC
>MNYW01000072.1 GCA_001873295.1 Nitrospirae bacterium CG2_30_70_394
TTGCGCCCGCTTCTCCGGGGTCACGGAGCTGCCGCACCCGCGGGTAGGGGAGCGGTAGCGACGCGGTAGACCAGGTAGTGAATCGTCAGCCCCTGGGCTTGGAAGTCGAGTTCGTACTTCGACGCCACCCCCACCGGCTTCGCCGCCACCCTCCCCCCGACGAAGCCCGGGTGGCCGCCAAAGAGCAGCTCCATCTCGTCGGCGTAGGCAGCCACGTCGGTGGCCAGGAAGACCGCGTGGCCCGGCGCCATCTTCTGGTACAGCTCCGCCACGAACGGCTGGCGCACATAGCGGCGGCGGGCGTGGCGCCGCTTCGGCCACGGATCCGGAAAGTTCACGTAGACGTCGCCCACCTCGCCGGCGCGAAAGAGCTGGTGGATCGCCCAGAAGGCGTCGCCGGCCAGGACCCGCGCGTTCGGGCTCTGGGCGAGCATCAGCTTGCGCGCCGCCCGGAGAGCCGCGCCGCGGTCCTGCTCCACCCCAAGGAAGGGGCGCGTCGGGGTAAGCGCGGCCAGATCACGCAGAAAGAGGCCGTAGCCGCACCCGAGCTCCACCGCCACCGGCCCGCTACACGCCGGAAAGAGCGCCCCCCACGCCAGCGGCCCCGCCGCCTGCAACTCCGCCTCCACCCACCACGGGGCCACCTGCGCCAGCTCCACGTGGCGGCGCGTCACCCCTACTCCTCCACGTACGCCACTGGATCGACCAGCCCCGCCTCCGCGAACCCCCGGCGGCGCAACAAACAACTATCGCAGTGGCCGCAGGCGCGGCCGTCCGGGGTCGGGTCGTAGCACGAGTGGGTGAGGGCGTAGTCCACCCCGAGGGCGAGGCCGCGGCGGATGATCTCCCCCTTAGACAGCTCGAGCAGCGGCGCGTGGAGATGAAACGGCCGCCCCTCCGCCGCCGCGCGGGTGGCGAGGTTGGCGAGGTGCTCGAAGGCGGCGATGAAGGCGGGCCGGCAGTCCGGATAGCCTGAGTAGTCCACCGCGTTCACCCCGATGAACAGGTCGCGAATCGATGTGCTCTCCGCGATTCCCAGGGCGTGGGCGAGGAAGATCGTGTTGCGCGCCGGCACGTAGGTCACCGGAATCTCCGCCCCGATCTCCTCCACCGAATCCGCCTTCGGCACCGCCTGATCCCCGGTCAACGCTGAGCGCACCGTCTCCCCCAGGGGGAGGGTCACCACTTGGTGTGCCGCCGCCCCCAACGCTGCCGCCACCCGCCCGGCCGCTGCCACCTCGCGGCCGTGGCGCTGGCCGTAGGCGAAGGTCAGGGCCAGACAGTCGAACCCCTCATGATGGGCGATCGCCAGGCAGGTGGCGGAGTCGAGCCCCCCGGAGAGGAGGACGAGGGCACGGGGACGAGACATGGCCGAGAGACCCCAAAAGGGCGCCACTATACGCCGCCGCGCCGCCGCGCGGCCATGGCCGCGCCACTCGCAAGGCGCCCAGCCACCACGACCGATTCGCGGGCCGGTGGCGTCCACCCCAGGGGGGCAAACACGAAGGCGGCTGGCGCCTGTAGAGCAACATTTGGGGAGACGTTAGTAACTAGAATGTCAAACGTGATATCAAATCATGCGGCCTAAAGTGATCCACACGCTTGCGTCGTAGGCGCGCGCTTGGTGGCCTCCCTCCACGTTCATTGCTGTCCGAGGCAACCCGAACATGGAGAAGCCGATGCACGCGACAAAGCTCAACCCGCCCCCCCCACCTCGCCGCCGCCGTCCACCTCCGGTGCAAAGTCGACGAGGCAACCACCCTCCTGCGCCACGGCTGCTTCGCCGCCGCTGCCCGCTGCCTCCCCGATCCGGACCATTGGCTCGCCCCGCTCGATCCGGCGCGCGACCTCGCCGCGGCCGGCTGGTTGCGCAAGGTCGCCACCTTCTACGGAGCCTGGCAGGCGCGGGCCTACCCCACCGCCGCGGTGGCCGCACCGGCGTCGCCGCCGCCCGGTGCAGCCCCGTGGCTCGCCCTCGCCCCGTCCGCGGCGGCGGTGGCGTGGGTGCGGGGGCTCGCCGTCCCCGAGCCCGAGGAGCGAACGGGTCGTCTCGACTTTGGCCGGCGCCTCGCCGCCGAGTTGGTCGCACGGGGCGAGGGGGCGCTCGCCCAGGGCCGGCTCAATGACGCCACCCGCCTCCGCTCCGCCGCGATCGAGCGGAGGCCCCGCAACCGGCTCCTTGACCACAACCTCGACATGCGCCGTCTGCCCGCCGGCCAGCGTGCGGTGCGCGACCTCATCGCCCTCGGGCCGAACCGTGTCCGCCGCACCGACTCACCGCGTGTGGGGCAAACCGATCTCCCGGGCGGCCGCCTGCTTTTGACCCTCCTCGATGATCCGCTCGGCGCTGCCCTCGACAGCGACCGCCTCGCCATCTTCCGGCGCCGCAACCACCTCGCCGACACCCACGGGAGCGAGGCGATCGCCGGCCATTCACGCCCCATCCTAGAGGAGGGGTTCGCTGCCCTGGCGGGATGGCTCGTGCCCACGGGTGGTCCCACCAGCACCACCGACCTCGACCAGGCGCGCACCCCGGATCGCCTCCTTCGCGACCCGGCGGTCGCTGCCGCCTTGGCCCTCCGCCCCAGCCTCACCCCGCGGCTCACGGTCACCCTCGCGACCCAACCGCACACCTGCGTGCTCAACTAGACCTACCAACCGAAAGGAGAAGGCCATGGTGTATTTCGAGATCTTCCAAGACGAGGTCAACGGCCCGTTGGAGGCGCCCCTCGATGAGTGGGCATCGCGGATCAGACGCGCTCATAAACCGGATGATGAAGGCGAGAGAGCGCCACAACGCCGGCACGGTCGTCGGGGTGGTCGACGACAAGGTGGTCTGCCAGCTCACTTACATGCGCAGCGATGACTCAAAGTTCGCATTCGAAAGTTTCGACCTCGAGTGGCTCGAAGAGCGCCTCGCCGCCAAAGAGGGGCTCTATGGGGAGTTCTACTGGGATTTCGAGGAACGGTGCTTCGGAGAGGAGGATCCCTAGGCGTGCGGGTCGCGGGCGCCGGCCAGCCGCTCGAACAGGGCGGGGAGGTCGAGCAGCAAGCAGACGTCGCCATCCGGGCCCACGCTGGCGGCCGCGGCCCAGGGGTAGCCGGAGAGGTAGGGGGAGAGGGGCCTGAGGACCATCTCTTCCTGGCCGCACAGGCGGTCGACGCCGAGGGCGATCCGGTCGTTGCCGGAGCAGGCGATCACCACCGGCTGGACGTCGAGGTGCGACGCGGGCCCGCCCAGGCAGGTGCCGAGGTGGTGGTAGGGGAGGGTCTCGCCGGCGACCACCAAGCTCTTGTTGGCGAGGGTAGCGGCGACCACCTCCCGCACCCCGTGGACCGCCGCCAACGGCAGGGCGAGGGGGACGGAGCCGACGGTGAACCGGACCCCGCGGGTAATCGCCAGGCTGAGCGGGACGCGCAGGAAGAAGGTGGTCCCCCGCCCGACCTCCCAGCGCACCGAGACGCGGCCACCGAGGGCCATCACCTGGTTGCGCACCGCGTCCATCCCGACCCCGCGACCGGCGAGGTCGTCCGCCTGGTCGCGGATGGAGAAGCCGGGCCGGAAGATCAGCTCCACCGCCTGGTCGTCGGTGAGGTGCGCCGCCTCCTCCGCCGCCAGCAGCCCCTTGGCCACCGCCGCGGCGCGCAGCCGCGCCGGGTCGAGACCGCGGCCATCATCCGCCACCCGGATCACCACCGCGTCGCCTTGGGTCTCGGCGCCGAGCAGGATTTGTCCCTCGCCCCCCTTGCCCGCCGCGCGCCGCTCCACCTCCGGCTCGATGCCGTGGGCGAGGGCGTTGCGCACCAGATGGACGAGGGGGTCGTGGAGCCGCTCGACTACCGCCTTGTCGATGCGGGTCTCCTCGCCGGCGAGCACTAAGCGACAGCCCACCCCGTGCGCCCGCCCCGCCTCGCGCACCAGACGGTGGAAGCGCTGGAAGAGGCCGCGCACCTCCACCAACCGGGCGCGGGAGACGTGGTCCTGGAGGCCGTGGGTGGTGCGCGCCAGGGTGGTGACCTGGCCGCGCAGGTCGGAGAGGTTGTGTTTGAGCGCCGCCACCAAGGTGGCGAGCTCCGCGCCCAGGGCGACGCCGGGGGCGGCGGCCGGGTCGCGGGAGAGACGGGTGAGCCCCTCGGCGACCCCCGCTAGCCGCCCCTCCATCCCCTCCAGGCGGCGCCACAGGGCGCGGTAGTCGGCGAGCGCCCCCTCCATCCGGTGGCGCCCCACCACCACCTCCGCCACCAGCCCCTGCATCCGCTCCAGCTCCTCCACCGGCACGCGGGTGTAGCGGCCAGCGGTGGCCACCGGCTTGGCCGGGGCGGCGGTGGCCGGCAGCTCTAGCCCCGCAACGGGTGGCGGCGCGGCGGCCACGCCGCCTTGCGGGGCGTTGGACGGTGCGCCGTGGAGGGCGGCCTGCACCAACGCGAGGTAGCCCCCCACCGCCCCGTCGGCCACGGCCGTCTGCTCGTCGAGGCACGACTCGATGAGATCGAGGCCGGCGAAGAGGAGCTCGCCGTGGTCCACGCCCGTGTCGCGCACCCGCCCGAGAAGGTCCTCCATCCCGTGGGCGACCTCCTGCACGCCGGTGAGCCCCACCATGGCTGCCGACCCCTTCAAGGTGTGGGCGACCCGAAAACACTCCTCCACCACACCCGCGCCGTCGCCCGCCCCCAGGCGCGGCAACCGCTCGTTGAGGGTGGCGAGGTACTCCTCCGCCTCACCCCGGAAGAGCTCCAGAAGCTCGTTGCGGTCGATACCGTCAGCCATGGGGGTTCGCGACGCGCGCCGTGGGGGATGAGGGGTGAGGGGTGGGGGGAAGGTCGGCCCGCAGGGCCTCCCCTCCATCAGAAAGAGGAGGGGGTCTCGGTGGGATCTGGGTTGTGGGAGGTAGCCCCCCCACCCCCCAGCCCGCAATCGGGTCGTCGTGCATCACTCCACCCGGAACCGGCCAATCACCTCCACCAGGTCGTCAGACATGGTGGTCAGGCCGCGGATCTGCTCCACCGTGTTGGTGATCTCCTCCTCCGAGGTCGCGGCCACCTGGGAGAGGGTGGTCATGCCGGCGACCACCTCGTCCGTGTCCTTCGCCTTGGTCTCCACCGCGGCGGAGATCTGTTGGAAGCGGACGAAGACCTGGCCCACCACCTCCTCGATGGCGGTAAGCGCGCGGCTCGCCTCCACCGCCTGGCGACTCCCGACCTCCACCTGACTCCGCCCCTGTTCCATCTCCGCCACCACCTCGCGCGTCTCTTGCTGGATGGTGGAGATCAGGCGGGAGATCTCCGCCGTCGCCTCGGTGGAGCGCTCGGCGAGCTTCTGCACCTCGTCGGCGACCACCCCGAACCCCTTGCCGTGCTCCCCTGCGCGCGCCGCCTCGATGGCGGTATTGATCGCCAGGAGGTTGGTCTGGTTGGCGATCTCCTCGATGAGCTGGTTGATCTCGCCGACCTCGATGGAGCGTTGCCCGAGGCGCCGGACCTTCTCGCTTGCCGACTCCACCGTGGCGCGAATCTGGCCCATGGAGACGGTGGTCTCCTCTACCACCTCCTCGCCCTGCTTCGCCCGCTGGAGCGCCTGGCCCGCCGCCTCGGCGGCGGCCAAGGCGTTGTCGGTCACCTCGCGCATGGAGGCGGCGATCGCCTCCATCAGGGTGCAGGTGGCGCGGATGTGGCGGCTTTGCTCGTCCACGCCGTGCTTCATGGTCTCGGCGGAACCGGCGATCGACTTGGTCGCGCCGCTCACCTCCACCGAGGTGTCGCGCATCTTGCTCACCAGCGAGGCGAGCCGGCTCACCATGGTGTTGAAGGCGTCGGCGAGGGAGCCCAGCTCGTCCGGGGTGACTGTGGCGCGCCGGTTGAGCTGCCCCTCGGAGGCGGCGGTGACGATGCGCAATAGCTCCATGAGCTGCTCCTGCATCCGCCGCCGCTCCTCTTCCGAACGCACCAGACGGCGCAGCTTGCTGCCGCGCTCCGCCACCGTCTGGGCGAGATGCGCGACCTCGGCGCACGCCACCTGCTCGGTCAGGGCGGCCACGTCGCCCTCGCCGAGGCGGCGCATCGCCACCCGCACTGCGGCCACCGGCGCCACCACCCGCCGGCCGAGGTCGTAGGCGATCCCGAGACAGACCGCGAGGATCCCCCCGGCCGTGCACCCCAACGCGAGCGCCGTCTGGCCGTGGGCCATGGCGGTCAGGGCCGCGGCGAAGCCAACGGTGAGGGTCGCCGCCACCGCCACGATCAGCGGCAAACACAGAGGGAGGCGGCGCACCGGCACGGCGGTGACCGCGCGGGTGGCTTGGGTGTCGGTCTCGGCGTTGGGTTCCATCCCCGCCTCATCGGCACGCCGTCCCCATGGCTTACAGGTGAGGCGATCGGGTCGGGCGACCGCTCCCGCTGCCGCCCGGTCCATCGTTGCCACGGAGGCGGGGCGACTCTGCATGGCGCGAACCTACGCCGGCGCGCCACGTGGCCCGGGGCCGGACGCTCCCCACGGTCAGCCGGCGGAGGCGCGCCCGCCCGCCACCGGGGGTGCAGCCCCCCGGAGCCTTGCGCGGGGGCCAAGGGGGCTAAGTGGCCTCCCCCTCCAGAATCAGGGCGAGCGCCGTCCTCCGGTCTCACACCCGGTAGGCGTCGAGCAACTCCGCCACCTCCAGGACCTCCACCCTCTCCCCCTGGTGGAGGAAGACGGCGCGGGTGTGGGCGGAGACCTGCATCCCCTCGGGTGCTACCACCTCCTCCTCGGCCACGTGGGTCAGGGCCGCGCCGCCGCGCAGGCGCACCGCGACCGGCACCCCGCCGTTCTCGAAGACGAGGAACCGCTCCGCCCCCGCGCCCGGACCCAGCAACTGGTCACCATCCAGCAACGGCAGGACCTCGCCGCGCCAGTGGATCACCCCGAGGAGGTGGGGAGGTGCGTCGGGCAGGGGCGTCACCGGCCCCGGGGTGAGGATCGCGCGCAGCTCCGCCACCCCGACCGCGAGGCGGCGGCCGCCGTGGTAGAGACAGCAAAAGGGCAGCCCGGCCTGGCCATCGCGCCGCCGCGCCGCCACTCGTTCCATCGCCTGGTGTTCCATCGCCTGGGGATCCGTCACTGCCGCCTCCGGACCGGTGGCTGTCGCGGCCACTTGGGTCATCCTCTCCATCGGCGACCCGGGCGGCCGGCCGTAGGGACGGTGGCGAGAAACAACCCCCGCGGGGTGGCCCACGGGGAGGGGCACGGGCCATACTTGCCAGCCTCGTTGGCATCCCTTATGGACACCGCCCACATCCGCAACTTCTCCATCATCGCCCACATCGACCACGGCAAGTCGACCCTGGCGGACTGTTTTCTGCGTCTCACCGGCGCGGTCGCGGAGCGCGACATGGCGGCCCAGTTTCTCGACCAGATGGATCTGGAGCGGGAGCGCGGGATCACCATCAAGGCGCAGACCGTGCGCCTCACCTACCCGGCGGACAACGGCGAGACCTACCTGCTGAACCTGATCGACACCCCGGGCCACGTGGACTTCACCTACGAGGTCTCCCGATCGCTCGCCGCCTGCGAGGGGGCGCTGCTGGTGGTCGACGCCACCCAAGGGGTCCAGGCCCAAACCCTGGCGAACGTCTACCTCGCCTTGGAGCACGACTTGGAGATCATCCCGGTGATCAACAAGATCGACATGCCGGCGGCGAATCCGGAGCAGGTGCGCCGGCAGATCGAGGAGGTGATCGGCCTGGATGCGTCCGAGGCGCTGCTCACCAGCGCCAAGGCGGGGACCGGGATCCGCGCGGTGCTGGAGGCGGTGGTGGCGAAGGTGCCGCCGCCCGCGGGCAAGGCCGAGGCGCCCCTCAAGGCGATCATCTTCGACTCGTGGTTCGACCCCTACCTCGGCGCGGTCGCTCTGGTGCGGGTGATCGAGGGCGAGCTTGCCCACGGCGACGCGATCCTGTTCATGGCCACCGGCCGCCGCGCGGAGGTGGACGAGGTGGGAGTCTTCACCCCACGCCGGACGGTGTTGCAGCGCCTCGGCCCGGGCGACGTCGGCTACCTCAACGCCTCAATCAAAGACGTCCACGAGGTGCACGTCGGCGACACGGTGACCCACGCGGACCGCCCGACCACCGACCCCTTTCCCGGCTTTCGCAAGGCCCAGCCGGTCGTCTTCGCCGGCCTCTATCCCCTGGATGCCGGCGACTACGAGGAGCTCAGGGACGCCCTGGAAAAGCTCGCCCTCAACGACGCCTCCCTCTCTTGGGAGCCGGAGTCGTCCCTGGCCCTCGGCTTCGGCTTCCGTTGCGGCTTCCTCGGCCTGCTCCACCTGGAGATCATCCAGGAGCGGCTGGAGCGCGAGTTCGATGTCGGTCTCCTCGCCACCGCCCCGACCGTGGTCTACCGGGTCGAGCTCACCCATGGCACCACGGTGACCATCGACAACCCCGTGGACCTCCCCGAGGTACAGCACATCAGCGCCATCTACGAGCCGATCATCAAGGCCACCCTCCTCGTGCCCCGCGACCTGGTGGGCGGGGTGATCACCCTGTGCCAGGAACGGCGCGGCATCCAGACCGGGATGGACTACCTGCCGGGCGACCGGGTGATGCTCCGCTACGAGCTCCCCCTTGGGGAGATCATCCTCGATTTCTACGACCGTCTGAAGTCCGTGTCGCGCGGCTACGCCTCCATGGACTACGAGGTCGCCGACTACCGCCCCGCCGCCCTGGTCAAGCTCGACATCCTGCTGAACAAGGAGCCGGTGGACGCCCTGTCGTGCATCGTCCACCGCGACCAGTCGTATCCGCGCGGCCGGGCCCTCGCCGCGAAGCTCAAGGAGCTGATCCCGCGCCAGCAGTTCGACGTCGCGATCCAGGCGGCGGTGGGGTCGCGGGTGATCGCCCGCGAGACGATCAAGGCGCTGCGCAAGAACGTCACCGCCAAGTGCTACGGCGGCGACATCACTCGCAAGCGCAAGCTCCTGGAGAAGCAAAAGGCGGGCAAGAAGCGGATGAAGCAAGTCGGCAACGTGGAGGTGCCCCAGTCCGCCTTCCTCGCGGTCCTGAAGCTCGGCGAATGATCGGCGAGGTGCTCAGGAGCCGGGCGGGCCGGCTCCCCATCGACGGCGCGGAAGCGGAGCTCGGCGCGGCGCGCGGCGACCAGCGGCGCGGCGCGGGCCCACCGGGTATCGCGCCACTCGACTCAGCTTGACAGACTCTCCGCGCCTTCCGGGTGCGGGGCGCGCCAGGCGCTGTGCACCCTCGAATCAAGACCGACCCACCCCGATCTTCTTGCCGCTTACCGCGTGCTGAAAGCTGACCCCCCATGGAAATCCCCGAGTCCCGTGCCAAATACCTCTACGGCGTTCCCCTCGCCCTCACCGGCGCGATCATCGTCGCCTACCAGCTCGACGCCCACGCCCCCGCCGGCTGGCTCCTCCCGCGCTTCGCCCTGGGCATCGCCCTCTTCGCCCTTGGAGCCGTGCGGGTGGTGGCGGCGGGCTGGCTGCCGCGCAAGGTGGTCGAGTACCACGACGCCCTGTCGCTGGCGGTGGTCCTCGCCCTCTTTCTGCGCACCTTCTGCGTCCAGGCCTTCAAGATCCCCTCCGGCTCCATGGAGTCGACCCTGTTGATTGGTGACCACCTGTTGGTGAACAAGCTGGTCTACGGCATCCGCCTGCCGGGGATGGCGACCCCGATCTTCACCCTCCGCGAACCGGCCCGTGGCGACATCGTTGTCTTCCGCTACCCGCGCGACGAGACGCGCGACTTCATCAAGCGGTTGGTGGGCGTCCCGGGTGACACGATCGAGGTGCGCAACAAGGTCCTGTACGTGAACGGCGTTCGCCAAGAGGAGCCGTACGCCCAGTGGGTCGACCCGATGACCTACCCGCGCGAGGCGGCGCAGATGGGGCCGCGCGACAACTTCGGCCCCTACCAGATCCCCGCCGGCCGCTACTTTTTCATGGGCGACAACCGCGACAACTCCCACGACTCGCGCTTCTGGGGCACCGCGACCCGCGCCGAGCTGGTAGGCAAGGCGATGGTGATCTACCTCTCGCTCGACTCCCACTACCTGCCGCGCCTGGCCCGCACCGGACGGATCACCCACTAGAGGAGCCGGTTGGACTGGGGTGACCGGGTGTTGCGGAGGCGCGGGCGCAGGGGGCTGGATTACGAACCATGCCAGGCGCGCCGCGGGCCGAGCGCGACGAACCACCCCGCCCGATCCGGGCCGAGTCCCGTTCCCTGGCGGGAGATCGGGCGAGAGTCCGACCGGCTCGTCGTGTCGCGGATGGGGCGGACCGTCGCGCGCGACTGGCCATCGCGGCCGGCGGGTGCGCAACACCCCTTCGCGCCGTGGCTGGCGGCGGACCGCCCCGCCTGCCGAATCGGCCGGCGGCGCGGCGGGGGTGTCTCATCGTGAGACGTGGCGGCGGGGCGGGGCGGCCGCGCTTTTGCTGGGCGGGCGGGTAAGCCGCGACCATTCCACGTCTTGACCTGCGCAAGACGGACCCGGACGCCGCCTGGCACTGGAGTTGCTACCTCTCCGGTAGTTCGCGACTTGCAACCCAAGACCCCTCGGGAAGGGCGGTACCTATGTGTCAGAAAAACCATCCTCACGTCTGTGCCCGCTCTACCGGCTTTCTCCACCTCAGCCACGGCGAGCAGTGGATCGGCGAGGAGGATGCGTCCCGCAAGCTGGTGGAGATCCAGCCGTATGACCACCAGATCACCGTTGCCACCCGCGTCCCCGCGGTGGTCGCCTTCTGTCACCACCCGCCCTGTTGCTTCACGATGATGACCGTCCGCGAGTACGACCAGCAGTCGTGGCTGCCGGGGGTGCCGTAGATCGGACGAGCGCGACACACCATCCGGTCGGATGGCAGGCGCGCGCCCGCCCTCCACGGGGGGTGAGGCCACTGCGCCTTGCCCCGGTGGCACGGGGGGCTGAGTCGCGCCTCTCTCCCGAGCAGGGCGCGCGCCGGCGGTGGGCAGGCCGGATGGGGGGGAAAAAGGGCGGGAGATGGTTGTGGTGCGGGGGGGGGCGATCCGCGTGCGCACCCCCCCCTCTTGTTCCCGCCACCCGCCACGCCACGCGCGGCGTGGCTTTGCCAGCCCGGAGGGAAACCGTATCCTCCGCCGGCCGTGCACCTGCAACCGCTCCTCATCCTCCTGCTGTGCGTCGCCGCCTGCTCCTCCAAGCTTCCGGAGCCTGATAGCGCCGGGGCGCGCACCTACGTGCACTACTGCTCCGTCGACGGCTGCCACGGCGCCATCCCGCCGAAGCAGGCCGGGGCGCGCTACTGGGACACGAAGCTAGAGATGATGCTGAAGGTGATCGCCCAGCACGGCAGCGCCATGCCGAGCGCCGCGGAGGTGGAGGAGATCCGCCGCTACCTCCACGCCCACGCGATGCACGCCGGCGGCTGAGCCGCTCCCCTCCCGCCAAGGAGTCTCTATGTACTTCCCGATCACCCGCGGCCGCCGCCTGCGCCGCACCGACTCGCTGCGGCGGATGGTCCGTGAGACCCGCCTGGCGGTGGACGATCTCATCTATCCGATGTTCTCCACCGTCGGCAAAGGGGTAAAGAAGCCGATCGGCTCCATGCCGGGGATCTACCAGCAGTCGGTCGATCACATCGTCAAGGAGGCGAAGGAGGTCCACGGCCTTGGCATCCCGGCGGTGATCCTGTTCGGCATCCCCGACCACAAGGACGCCACCGGTTCCGCGGCGGTCGCCGCCGATGGGATCATCCAGACGACCCTCCGCGCGATCAAAGACGCGGTGCCCGAGCTCACCGTGATCACCGACGTCTGCCTCTGCGAGTACACCTCCCACGGCCACTGTGGCCTCCTCCACGGCAAGGAGGTGGACAACGACGCCACCCTGCCGGTGCTGGTGGAGGAGGCCCTGTCGCACGTCGAGGCGGGGGCCGACATGGTGGCACCGTCGGACATGATGGACGGTCGGGTGGGCGCGATCCGTGAGGGACTCGACGAGGCGGACTACGGCCACATTCCGATCATGGCCTACGCGGTGAAATACGCCTCCGCCTTCTACGGCCCGTTCCGCGAAGCGGCGGAGAGCACCCCCGCCTTCGGCGACCGGCGCGGCTACCAGATGGACCCGGCGAACGGCCGCGAGGCCCTGATCGAGGCGGCGATGGACGTGGAGGAGGGGGCGGACATCCTCATGGTGAAGCCGGCGATGCCCTACCTCGACGTCGTGCGCATCCTGCGCGACGAGTTCGACCAGCCCCTCGCCGCCTACCAGGTGAGCGGCGAGTACAGCATGCTCAAAGGCGCCGCCGAACGCGGCTGGCTCGATGAGCAGCGGGCGGTGCTGGAGTCGCTCACCGCCATCCGTCGTGCCGGCGCCGACCTGATCCTCACCTACTTCGCAAAGGACGCGGCGCGATGGCTCAACGACTGACCACACCTTTCCGGCGCACCCGGCGGGCGACCGCCGCCAGGGTGGCGCTCCACCCCACGCCGATCGCCGTGCGCGAGCGTGGCCGCTCCGCACGGCGGGCCACCGCCGCCCTCCTCGCCCTCGTTGCCCTCCTGGCCGCTGCCCGCGCCCCGGCGGCGGGACTACCGGCGGAGGTGCAAAGCCAGGCGACTGACCTCTCCCCGGCCAAACAGGAGCAGCTCCGCCAGTTCCTCGACGGGCTCACCTGTCCGTGCAGCTGCGGCAAGGGGACGCTCGCCAACTGCATCGCCACGGATAAGAGCTGCGCCATCTCCCGCCGCTTCGCCCGCCAGGCGATCGCCGAGCTGCGCACCGGCGAGCAGATCGTCCAAGCCCGCCAAGGGGTGGCGGGGTACAAAAAGCCGCAGCCAAACCAGGGAAGCGGGCCGCGCCTGGACCCGAACAAGCAGTACGAGGTGCAAGTCGGCGACGCGCCAACGATCGGCCCGGCCAAGGCGCCGGTGACCGTGATCACCTACCTCGACTACCAGTGCCCCTTCTGCCGGCGCGCCTGGCCCACCCTAGAAAAGCTGCGCGCCGACTTCCCGGACAAGGTGCGCCTGGCGGTGAAACAGCACGCCCTCCCCTTCCACCAGCAGGCGCGGGTCGCCGCCCGTGCCGTCCTCGCGGCGAATGAGCAGGGACGATTCTGGGATTTCCAATCACGCATCTTCGGCGCCAACCAAAGGATCGACCGCGCCAGCCTCATCGCCCTTGCCGGCGAGCTGAAGCTCGACGTTCCCCGCTTCACCGAGGCGATCGATTCCACCCGCTTCGACGCCCAGATCGACGCTGAGGCGGCGGAGGCGGTGAGCATCGGCGCCACCGGCACCCCCACCACCTTCATCAACGGCAAGCCCCTCGTCGGTGCCCAGCCGTACCCCACCTTCGAGTACCAGGTGCGCCTCGCCCTTGGCGAGCACCCCACGCCCCCGCCCGCCCCCACCCCGCCCGCACCGCGCGGGCCTCAGGTGGATCCGAACCAGCGCTACGACCTCCACGTCGGCGAGGCGCCGGTACAAGGGCCGGCGACCGCACCGGTGACGGTGGTCACCTACCAAGACGCCGAGTGCCCCTACTGCCGGAAGGTCTGGCCCACCTTGAAACAGCTCCGCGAAAAGTTTCCCGAGCAGGTGCGTATCGCCATCAAGCAGCACCCGCTGCCCTTTCATAAGCATGGGCGAATCGCCTCGCGCGCCGAGCTCGCCGCCCAGGAGCAGGGCAAATACTGGGAGTACAAGGACCGCCTCATGGCCGACGGCCAGGGGCTCGAGCGCGACAACCTCATCGCCCTGGCCAAAGAGGTCGGCCTCGACGTGGACAAGTTCACCGCCGCCCTCGACTCCGACCGCCTCGACAAGCGGATCGACGCGGAGGGGCAGGAGGCGATCGCGATCGGCGCCAGCGGCACCCCGGCGACCTTCGTTAACGGCCGCTACCTGCGCGGCGCCCAGCCATACGTGAACTTCGAGAACGCGGTGAAGGCGGCGCTCGAAAAGAAATAGCCGCGCGGAGCTCCCACCAGAGAGGCCGGAATCTGCGGCGGGAGCGCGGGTAGAAACGAGCGTGCGCTCGCGAACCCGCCCTTGGCGCGGCCGGCCTGCAGGGGTCGCCGGCGCTGCACGGTGCGCACCGGCAAGCGGCTACCCCGAAGCGACCCGCGCCTTTTCCACCGCCGCGAGGAGCGTCTTGCGGTCGAAGGGTTTGGCGAGGAACCCCTGGACCGCCTGGGCCCAGGCGGCGTGGGTGACCGACTGCTCGCTGTAGCCGCTGGTAATCACCACCGGCAACTCCGGCAGGAAGGCGCGCAACGCCGCCACCACCTGCGGGCCACGCTTGCCCGGCATGGTGAGGTCGAGGAGGACGAGGTCAATCTCCGCACCGCGCTGATGGAGGAGTTCCAGGGCGGCGTCGCCACTGTCGGCAGTCACCACCGTGTAGCCACTGCGCGACAGGAACCGCTCCGCCACCATCCGCACCAGGGGCTCGTCATCCACCACCAAGATGGTCCCCCCCGCCGCCTCGCCGGTCGGGTCGGCCACCGGCGCGGCCACCTTGGCCGCCTCGGCCGCCACTGCCAACGGCAGGTGGATCTCGAACAGGGTCCCCTCGCCGGGCGTCGACTCGACGCGAATGTCACCCCCGGCGCCGAGGATGATCTCGCTCACCATGGCCAGCCCAAGGCCGGTGCCGCGCCCCGGCGGCTTGGTGGTGAAGAACGGGTCGAAGACGCGCCGCTTCACCTCGTCGGTCATCCCCATCCCGGTGTCGCGGACCCGCAAGGTCGCACGCCCCCCGTGGATCCGCACCGCCAGCTCCAGGGTGCCGCCGGCGGGCATGGCGTCGCGGGCGTTGCAACAGAGGTTCATCACCACCTGCTGCACCTTCCCCGGTGGCAGCCCCACCCGCGCTGCCTCGCCGAGGAGTTGGGTGCGCACCTCGATCCGTGGATCGAGGGTGTGACGGAGCAGCGCCGCCACCGCGTCGACACAGCCACCCAAATCCGCGCTCCCGCCCGCCTCGGGGTCGTCGCGGGTGTAGTCGAGGATCTGCTGAGCGAGACCCGCGGCGGTACGCGCCGCCCCTTCGAGACGGGCGACCAGCTGCCCCTCCTCGCCACCCGCGGGAAGGGCCTCCCTGAGGAGGCCGGCGATTCCCAAGATGCCGGTGAGATAGTTGTTGAAGTCGTGAGCGACCCCGGCGGCGACCCCGCCGAGACCGTGGAGCCGCTCGCTGCGCAGGATGCCGTCTTCCATCAGGTGCTTGAGGGTGGCATCGACCACCACCGCCAGCACCCCGCCGTTCCACGACCGGAAGGTCGCCTGGTACCAGCGCGCGCCGCCGGCGGCGCACTCGTGGCGGAGGAGCGTCTGCCGTACGACGGAGTCGGCGAGGGTTGCACGCACCGCCGCCTCCCACCCCGTCGCCTCGTCCCCCTTCGGGCTGGGCGGCAGGCCACGCGGAAACCAGTCGGCGAAGCGGCAGCCGCACCACGGCAGGTGGCCCTCGGCGTCGAACCAGGCGATCGCCATCTCCGCCCCGTCGCACACCGCCTCGAAGATCTGCAGCTCGCGACGCGAGAGACCCGGGGCGTTGGGAGTCATGGAAGAGAGAGGCTGCATCGCGACACCAAGGGACGATCCAGTTCGACCCATCGGCAATCGACTCGCCCCACCTAACCCACGGCTGGGTTGGGAATGGAGGAGGCGCCACCGATACAGAGAGTCGCACCACGTACGGCCGACCTGCGCCCATGGACCGCGACCTCTCTTCCCCTCCCGAGTCGGCCACCGACACCGTTTTGGAGCTGGCTCGCCAGCTCCAACGGACCGTGCGCACCCTCCGCCTGTATGGCGTGGACCACCCGGCGATCGGGCCGGCGGTGGAGCGCCGTGGGGTCCGGTATGGCGCGCTGACCCGTGTGGTCCGCCTCGCCTTCGCCCCGGACCAGCTCATCGTCGATGACCACGAAATCACCCCCCTCGACCCCCTCCTCGCCGCCTTCGCCAACCACCTTCACGCCCTCGCCATCGCGCGTCTGACGGTGATTCCCGGGGGCGACGCGGAGGAGGTCGCCGCCCTCGCCCACTGCCGCGCACGCCGTCCCGGCGCGGCCATCGATTCCACCCCCTTACCCCACTTCCCCATGGAGGGGTTGGAGTACGAGGCCCTCACCGCCGGCCAGACCACAAGCGCCGCCGCCAGCGACCCGCCCAGCGCGCGCCAGCGCGAGGTATGGCGGGCGTTGGTCACCGGCCAGCTCGGCGCCAATGAGAGCCTTGAAGGCGAGGCGCAGGCATTTGTGACGGAGATGGTGCGCCACCCAGGGGGGCTGACGGAGCTGCTCCGCGCCATGCCGGTCGGCGACACCGCGGCCGGCACCGAGCGCGCGCGCCTGCCCGGCAAGATGGTGGCCCGCCTCCTCCACCACCTCGGCCAATCCAACGCGCCCGGCGCGCGCCGCGATGCGCTGGCCACCGACATCGCCAGTCGCTTGCTCGAGCTGGAGCCCGCGACGCTGGCCGACATCCTCGCCGACGATGAGGCCCCGCAGGAGCTCATCGCCCGCGGCCTTTCCTTCCAGACCAGCGACGATCTCTTGGAGATGATGGCGGCGGTGGTGTGTGCCGAGGGTGGGGACTCCACCCGCATGGTCCACTGCATCGGCGCCTTCCTCTCCCCTGAGCCACGTGCGACCACCCTCTTGCCGCAGATCCGCCGGCGCCTCCACGCCGCCGCCGAGGCCGCGGATGGCGAGCACCTCACCGTCTGGCAACGGGTCGAGGAGATCGCCTTGGAGCGCAGCGGCGAGCGGTACATGTCGAACGCCTACGAGGCGCAGCTCGATGACTTTGCCGTCGCCCACTTCCCGAACCTGTCGCGCTATCAAGACGACGATCGCCTCGACCCGGCGCAGCTCGCGACCCTGGAGCCCGCGGCGCTCGCCGCCGGCCACACCCACCTCCTCCTCGACCTGCTCGCCGACGAGGCAAACCCGAAGGAGTTCGCCACGGTGGTGGTCGCCCTCGGCGAGCGGCTCACCCAGGCGGTGGCGGAGCAGGACTTCGCCGTCGCCGCCCTCATCTCTGCCGACCTGAAACACCACGGCAGCCCGGAGAGCCCGCGCCCCGAACCGCTGAAACAGACGATCCGCCAGCAGCTCGGCGCGATCGGCGTCGAGACGAGGGTCGATCGTGCAATCGCCGAGGTACACCACGTGGAGGCGGCGGCGGCGGAGACCTTCCACCGCTTCCTGTCGATCTTCGAGGGCGCCATCACCGGCCACCTCCTTGACCGCCTGCGGGTCGAGGAGGACCGGCGCGTGCGGCGCACGATCATGGAGACGATCGCTGGTTTCGCCGCCGACGTGGTGGAAGAGCTGACCCGCCGCCTCGACGGCGCGCCGTGGTACTACGCGCGCAACCTGGTCCACCTCCTCGGTGATTCCGGCGCGGAGGAGGCGGTTCGTCCTCTCACCCTCGCCCTGCGCCACGCCGACTTGCGGGTGGCGAAAGAGGCGATCGTTGCCCTCCAGCGGATCGGCTCGCCGCGCGCCCTCCCGTTTGTGATCAAGGGGCTCACCGGCGAGCGTGCCGGGGCCACCGCGGACCATGACCGGCTGCGCGTCGAGATGGCCCGTTACCTGGCCAACCACCCGACGCCGAGCGCCATCGAGGCCCTGCGCAAGGCGGTACTGAGCCCACGTCCGGCGGTGGCGGAGGCGTGTCGCCGCTTCCTCCACGACCTGCCCGGAGGCGACCGATGAAGCCGGCGACCCTCCCCGTGGAAGGGGTACCGCGCGTGGGGGCGGAAACAGTGCGCGCCTGCCTCGGCCACCTCTTCACCGCCCTCCACCGCACCGCCCTCTACCCTCCCGACCACCCGGCGGTGCTGGACGCGGCCGCCGCGCTCAGCGCGGAGTTTGGGGAGATCTTCCGGTATGCCGAGACCCTCGCCGCGGCGGTGGTGGACGACCAGCTCCTCCTCAGCGGTTACCCCCAGGGCGAGAACGAGATCCGCCTCCCCGGTGGGCTGCACGACCTTCACCGCTGGTCGATCGAGCACCTCGCCTTTACCCGCGGGCTGACCGCCGTCGAGCTCGACCAGCTCTTTGCCCTCCTCCACCGCCGTCCCGCCGGCGGCGAGGACGCCACCACCTGCCTTACCCGCGCCGGCGTCGACCACATCCGGGTTGGCCGCTTGGCCACCGGCGGCAAGGCACCGGTGGCAGAGACCGTGGGGATCCACCTCTACCGCCAGGCGGTGAACGAGGTGGCGGCGATCTACCAGCAGCTCGGCGACCACCACCAGGCGGACCTCGGCCAGGCGCGCCAGATCGTCTCGGCGGTGGTCGACGATCAGCAGCACGGCAACCAGCTCCAGGCCCTGACCTGGCTGAAGAGCCACGACGACTACACCTACACCCACGTCCTCAACGTCTGCATCCTCACCGTCGCCCAGGCGCGCACCCTCGGGTTGCCGGAAAAACGGCTGAACGCCATCGGCATCGCCGCGTTGTTGCACGACACGGGCAAGTGCTTCATCCCCCCCGAGCTGTTGCGCAAGCCGGGCAAGCTCACCCCCGCCGAGTTCGAGGTGGTGAAGCAGCACCCCGCCCTCGGGGCGAAGGTATTGCGCACCATCCCGGAGGTGGATGACCTCACCGTGCTGGTCGCCTACGAACACCACATGCGCTTCGACGGCAGTGGCTACCCGGCGCGCGCCCACCCGCGCCTCCCCAACCTCGCCTCGCGCCTGTGCACGATCGCCGACTATTACGACGCCCTGCGTACCATCCGCAGCTACAAGCAGGAGATCACCCCGGATGAGGCGCTGCGGATCATGTCGCAGGGGGCGGGGACGGTCCTCGACCCGCTTCTGTTGCGCCACTTCGTGGAGATGGTCGGGCTGTATCCGCGCGGCTGCCTGGTGCAACTCACCGATGGCCGCATCGCGGTGGTGGTGGCGACCCATACCGGCTTTGCCACCCGGCCCGCGATTCGCGTCCTCACCGATGCAACGGGGGGACGGCTCACCCAACCGGTGGAGATCGACCTTGCCGCCAGCCACGCCAACGATCGGGAGTTATCCATCGCGCGCGCCATCGACCCCTACACCGTGGAGATCGCACCCGAGACCTACCTTTAGCTGATCACCGCTTTTCGTCACAATGGCGCCACGCTGCGGCCTGCCACCGCGCCTTGGCCGACGCACACCACGCCCCTCGATTCTCACCCCGTCTTTTGTCGCCCCGTCAGATCCGTCCCATGTCGGCCATCAAGTCCAAGTCGCTGCCCGAGGCGCCACCCGAGCTGGTGGCCCTCGCCCTCCCCATCCTGCGCGCCCTGGGCAGCGCGTGGCGGGGGGCGCAGCTCTACACCGCTGGCCACCCGTCGGTGGCGGAGGCGGTGGCTCGCCTGCACGCGGCGTACACCGCGGCGATGGCCGACCACCTCCTCCTCTCCCTCACCTTCCCCGGCGCGGAGGTCGCGGTCAACGACGGCCGCATCCCGGACCCGGAGGTTGGGCTGGTCCGCCTCTCCGCCCACCTCCACGCGATCGGCCTGGCGACGGTGCGCCTGGCACCCGGCGCCACCCCGGACCACCTCGCCCACGTGGTGGAGGTGATCGCCACCCCTCGGTCCGTGGTCCTGCAGGCAGGGCGTCTCGACGCCTTTATCGATTCCACCCGCCTCGGCCCCTTGCGCCTCTTGCCCCTCGACTACCGTCCCATCTTCAAGGTGGGGGCAAACGGCCTCCCCGGCCGCACCCAGCTCATCGACCCGGCGGGCCTGTGGTACGCGATGATCACCGGCTACGCGGTACGCGCTCCGGATCGCCTGGATGCGGAGGCACGCGCCTTCATCGAGGGGTTTGCCACCGACCCGGCCAAGCTCCGCCACCTCGCCGATGAGCTCGCCCACCTGGAGCTCGACGAGGAATGGATCGACCTGCACAAGGTGAAGGGGACGCTGCTGGCGAACTTCTATCGCTCGCTCGGCCACCTGCTGCACACCGGCGAGCTGCACCCTGAGGTGGCCACCGGGGTGGCGCAGGCGACCGAGCGGCTGGAGGCGGGACGCCTCATTGCCCTGGTGGCGGAGGTCTCCGAGGGGGACGAGGGGGTGATGGACGAGCTCCTCGCCGCCTTCCGCCCGGAGCGCGTCGCCAGCCTCTTTGGGGCCAGCGGCAAAGCCCCGGAGGCGGAGATGGTGCGGGTGGCCCAGCGCCTCCTCACGGTCCACCCGGAGAAGAAGCGGATTCTCGACCTCCTCCACGCAACCGAGCAGGAGGTGGCGGCCCTGGCCGGCGACGGCCCCCCCACCCTGGAGGCGCTGCGCGCCCTGTGCGCCCGCCTCGGGGAGGGCGAGCCACTCAACCTCCTCCACGAGGCGCCCGGCGGGGTGGCGAGCGACTACGTCGACCAGCTCCGCTCGCTCACCGTGGATCGGGAGATCGCCACCCAGCTCCTGCGCGATTTCGCCCTGGAGGCGGCGGAGCAGGAGCGGGCCGAGCTCCACCTCACCCTGATCGAGCAGGAGGAGGACTCCGAGGAGCTCGACGACCAGCTCGCCACCTTGCTGGCCCTCGCCCTCTCCACCACGGTGGGCGGCCGCTACCACGCCACCTTGGGGGTGGTGGAGGGGCTGGTGGCCCTCGCCGCCAACGACGCGCTGGCGCCCGAACGACGGGCGCGGATCGCCGCGGCGGTGGCCAAGCTGCCGGTGGAGGAGATCGTGGCCCTGCTGACCGTCGGCTACACCGCCTACGGGGGTACCCCGACCGAACGCGACGTGAGTCGGATGATTGGGGCGCTCGGCGAGCGGGCAATCGTCGCCCTCCTCGATCGCCTGCGCGCCGCCGAGGAGCGCTCCGAGCGGCGGGCGATCGTCACCCTGCTGAAGAACCAGGGTGAGCGGGTCCTGCCGTACGTGGCCGCGCGGCTGCACGATCCGGCGTGGTACTTCCTCCGCAACCTGCTTCACCTCCTTGGCCTCTACCAGGTGGAGGAGAGCGCCCGGCTGGTGATCCCCCTGTTGCGCCACCCTGATCTGCGGGTGGTGAAGGAGGCGCTCACCACCCTCGGCCGGATCGGCTCGCGCCAGGCGACGCCTTTCATCACCCAGCTCCTCCTCACCGAGCCCACCCTGCCGTCGCACCACTCCGACGACCTGCGCGCGAGCGCCGCCCGGGCGCTCACCTATCTCGACGACCCGCGCGCCGCCCAGGCGCTGCAAAGCGCGACCCGCTCCCGCCGCGGGGTGGTGGCCCAGGCGTGCGCCGCGGCCCTGCGCGAACGCGAGGTCGGGAAGGGGGAGAAACCATGACCGCCCTTACCTCCACCCCGCGGCCGAAACGGCAAGATCCCGTCTTGGGCGGGGCGGCGATGATGACCGCCAGCTGCACCTCGGTACCTCCAACTGGGCGGCAAGCCCTCTCCTTCGCCGTGGGCGGGTAGCGGTTCGCTGGTCGCGCCGCGACGCTTGTGCTGAAACTCAACGAGACGATCGCATGGGCGGCCATCCACCCCCCCATCCCCCAGCCCCCACCCTTGCCCTTATCCCATGACCACCCCCGCCGCCGATGAGTCCCGCCGCCACTCGCCCGAGGCGGTGGCCTTCGTGCAGCTCCTCTTCGGGGCGCTGCGCAACCGGGAGATCTACCCCCCAGGCCACCGCGTGCTGGAGGTGAGCGCCGAGCGCCTCGCCACCGCCCTCGGTCCGGCCCTCGCCGGCAAGCCGGCGCTGCACATCGGCATCGTCGGTGACAAGGTCATCCTCGGCGAGTACCCCCTCTCCCAGGGGATCGCGCCGTCGCCGGCCCAGCTCGCATCCCTGCGCGAGCGCGGCGTGGAGAAGATCACCTTCGACGCCGAGACCAACGCCCAGGATGTTGCCATCCTCCTCGATTCCCTGGTGGCCGAGGCGCCGGTGGCCGAGTTCCTCGCCGCCGCCGCGGTGGACACCATCCGCGTCGGCCGCCTCACCGTGGCGGGGGGTGGCGTCGGCCGCCTCTCCCTTGCCGAGCTGTACAACGAGCTCTACCGCAACGCCGCCTTCGCGGTCCGCGACCTGCTCACCGTCTGCCGCGAGCGCGGGGTGGTGGAGCCGGCGGCCGCCCAGGCCACCGTCGGCGAGGTGGTGAACCAAGCCGAGGCGGGCGAGGGACGGCTGCTCGACCTCACCAACCTGCCACGCCAGGAGGGCGAGGCGTTCTCCCACGCCCTGAACACCTGCATCCTCGCCGTCGCCCTCGGCCGCGACCTCGGCCTCACCACCGCCCAGCTCCGCGACCTCGGGACCGCGGCGCTCCTCCACGACATCGGCAAGCAGCAGCTTTCGGAGGCGGTGCGCCACGGCGCTGGCCTCGACCCGGAGCAGCGGCGCGAGTACGAGCGCCACCCGGTCCTCGGCGCCAACCTCCTGCGCAAGCTCGCCGGGGTCGGCAACCTCGCGGCGCGCGTCGCCCTCGAACACCACATGGGCTACGACTCCACCGGCTTCCCGCGCCGCACCCAGCCCCGGCCGCTGCACCTCGCTACCCACGTGGTGGCCATCGCCAACGCCTACGACAACCTGCGCACCGTTGGCGCGGCAGAGGGCGAGATGACCTGCGACCAGGCCCTGCGCACCATGGCGCGGGCGGTGCGGCGCGCCTACGAGCCGACCTTGTTGAAGCGCTTCGTCGACCTCCTTGGCCTCTACCCGCGGGGCACCCTGGTCCTGCTCTCCGACGGCACCACCGGCCTGGTGCGCGAGACCCGGCCCGGCTACCCCCTCACCCCGCAGGTCCTGGTGATTTTCGACGACCGGGGTGAGCCGGTGGCCAAGCCGTACGTGGTCGATCTGTACGAGGTGGCCGTGGATCCCACCCCCTTGACGATCCTCGAGTCGAAGGACGCGCGCCTGCGCGGCATCGACCCGGTCGACTACCTGTCGTGACCTTTCCGGCCGCCCCCCACCGCGGAGACGAAGGGGTCGCGACCCCGCCGCCACCCGCTGGCGCGCGGGTCGAGGGGTTGCTCGTCTGGGCGGCGATCACCGCCGCCCTTGCCCTCCGCAGCTGGCCGGAGTGGGTGGTCCCGCTCCTTCCCTCCCTGTGGATCAACCTGCCCCTGATCTCCCTGGTGGCGCGCCACGAGCCCCTCGCCGCCTGGGGGGTTTGCCGGCCGGAGATGGGGGCCACCGCCGGCCACCTGGCGCTCTTTCTTGCCCTGATCATGCCCCTGAGCCTCGCCGCCCTCGCCAGGGTTGGGGCGATCGAGGTCACCTGGGATCTGGCCCCCACGCGCCTGGCCACCACCCTCGCGCGTCAACTCCTGTGGGTTGCCCTGCCGGAGGAGCTCTTCTTCCGCGGCTATCTGTGGCGCCGCCTCGCGGATCCGCGCCGCGGCCGAGCGGCGGCGATCGTCGCCAACGGCCTCCTTTTCGCCGCCACCCATGCGCTCATCCACCCAAGCGGCTGGGCGGTGGCCACCGTGCTTCCTGGCTGCTACTTCGCCTGGCTCCGCTGCCGCACCCACAACGTGGCGGCGCCGATCCTCACCCACGCCCTGGCGAACACCCTGCTGTTCGCCGCCTGCGGCGGGTGGTGAGGCACGGGCGGCGGGTGACCACCCCGCCCCACCGCGGCTCGCGAGCGGAAGTCCGTTCCTACCTATGGGCCCCCAACCCGGCGGCGGGGTCCAGCTCCTCCGGTCGGCGTCGACTCCTGAGGCAACCCGGCCTTCCGGGCCGGCCGCGGCGCGCGCGGGGAGGCGCTTCTGCCTGGACCGGGGATCACGCCAAGCGCCCACCCCCTGTCTGCACGAAGCGCCGTCGGGTTTTGTGCCAGGCACAAAAAAGGCGGGGTTCCGAAGAGACGCCCTATAAAGACCCATCGAAGGGTCTCGGTATGGCCACCCACCCCATGCCATGCACTACCGAGCGTCTCTACGCTCTCGGAACCCCGCACACTTTGTATGTTGACAACTCGACTCTAGTTTTGCCCCCCACCCGTGTCAACCGCAGCGGGAGGCGGAACGGTGGACGGAACGGAAGGGAGGTCGGGCGGGGTGGAGGTCTGCTCCTCACGCTCGACGGTCTCCGCCAGGGAACCGAAGCGCAGGCGGGTGGTGAGACGCACCGGGATGGGGGGCGCGGCGCGCCGCACCCAGGCGGTGAAGCCGCCGTACGCCTGGCGCTGGGAGCGGTACCACACCTCCCCCTCCACCCGGTCCGTCTCCACCCGGCCGAGGCCGGTGCGCACCCGCTCCCCGCCTTGAAGGTGGAGTCGCACCTCCTTCTCCTTGTCCCCGTCGAGGAGGGGAAGGGTGGCGCCATCGAGCTCGGCCAGCGGCCGCTGGAGGATCCAGTACGGCAGGGTGAGGGGCCACTGGAGCCCCTGCTTGGCGGGGATCACCCGCCGGTCCCACGCGCCGGTGCGGAAGTCGTGGCGCAGGAGGGTGGCCAGCCCGCGTGGCCAGTCGACGGTGGTCCAGCGGTCCTGGCGCCGGTCGTTGGGCTCGTCGATCCGCTCGTACAGGAGGGTCGGGCGGCCGTCACCGTCGGTGCGCGCGACGAACCGGTCGCCGACCGGGTAGAGCTTCGCCAAAGGACCGCTCGGCACCAGCTCCTTGGCGACCACCACCGCCTCGCCATCGCGCACCCAGGTGTAGGTGGAGCTGCCGACCGGCAGGGCGCGAAAGCGCACCGAAAAGGTGAGACGCACGCCGGCGGGATCGGCGCTCACCCGGCCCACCCCGACGGTGACGGCCAGGGCCAGGAGGGCGACACGCCACCCCCCCCCAACGCCACGCCGGGGACGGCCCATCCCCGGGCCGCTCCCTGCCGCCTCCGGCAGCGAACGGATCGTGCTTGGAGAAACCGCCATCTGGGACCCTTCACCTCCACCGCTGGAAGCCGTGGATTCACTGCCAGCCATCTTGCTGAGCGCTCCAGTCGAGAGCCTCCCGCCACGCGGACCCACCCCCTCCCACCCCCCACCGGCCAACGAGACCG